>NZ_DATCRD010000428.1:0-15900 GCF_036569185.1 Chitinophaga sp. | reverse complement strand
ATCTTAAATATATCAGCATCCTCGTAGATGTTCTGATCTTCTTTTTAACGTTCGACTGAATAATGAAAAACACCAACAAATTGATCGTTTGTTGCCCGTGATAGATTTGGAGAGGTTACCTTCAAATGTTATTCAAATGTTAGATAATAATAAGGCTGCTGGATGATGCCCGAATCTATTTTAGAAAAACTTTACTAACTTCGCCACCATAAATGTAAAGAGTCTGCATCATGGCAGACTCTTTACATTTATGGCATAACAACAGGAGATTTTTATTAATTTCCCATATTTAATTCAGACAACATCATGGATAAAACCAGCAAATTTATAGCGGTAGAAGGTTTAGACGGCGCAGGTAAGTCAACGCAAATTGAACTGCTGACACAATACCTGGAGTCGAAAAATGAAAAAACCAGGTTTATACATTTCCCCCGTAGCAACAAGGGAATGTTTGGTGAGCTCATTGCTAAATTCCTGCGTGGTGAATTCGGAGATGTGAAAAATGTGCACCCGCAGCTGGTAGCCCTCTTGTTTGCCGAAGACCGTAAAGAGTTTGCCGCCACTATCAATGAATGGCTGAACGATGGTTATTTTGTATTGGTAGACAGGTACGTACTTTCAAATATTGCTTTCCAGTGCGCCAAGCTCCAGTCGGATGAGGAAAAACAATACCTGCGTAACTGGATCAATGAATTTGAATACAATTATAACAAGATCCCCAAACCTCATTTCTCCATTTACCTGGATGTCCCCTTTTCTTTCACTGAGTCTGCGCTTACCAAAAGACGTGCAAATGAAGACCGGGAATACCTGCAGGGAAAAGACGATATCCACGAAGCGGACTTTTCGTTACAGCTCGCCGTGAAAAAAGAGTATGATGCTTTGTTAACAGCTGATCCTACCATTAACAGGATCACCTGCTATAATGATGCACAGCAAATGCGTCCCATTCCCGAAATCCATGAAGAAATTATTCAGCTGGTCAACAGCCAGTTGAAATTATAACTTCTTATTACCGCCAGCCCCCGGAGGCAGCTATCTGCCTTGCCGGATCAGGTTGAAATTATAACTCCTTATTGTTGCCAGTAATCTTGCATTCACACATTTTTTTGCAAGATATTCCATGAATTCTTCAGCAGTCTGATGCAACAGCCGGGAGAGTATTCCTTTAAAGCTGCCGGCGAGGGCCCGGTGTTCGTACGCCCGTTCCCGTACCTGGAAATATTTTTACCGGTTGTAAGTAATTACCGGTAGTATACCTGTCCTCTGTAAAAGCGCCTGCGCCAAACCCGGTTCCACTGTTATGAGCGCGCAGTTGCCTTCCTGTTGAGTTGATCTGGCTTTATATACGACTGGCTGAGCACACTGTTTTATTCCACAACCCACAAAAATCCACAAACTGGAAAACATGAAAACTCTTTCCTGCGCTAAAGCGCTCCTCCACAACACTTGCACGGCAGTGCTCCTCCTGGCATTAATTGTTACCGGCTGTAAGAAACCGGAAATGATCAAATCTTCCGAAAACAACACCCTTTCCGGTACAACCGGCCTGGTAACCATTAACTCCGTACAACCGGTGAAGTCCGAAGCATTGCTGGCCATGCAATGTTACAACAACGCATTTTATCACCAGTACGGTACCTATGGCCCCTCTTTCAAAGCCTATTACTATTCAGATGTAAACCATACCGGCCGGATGGATTTCTGGCGACAGGCAGAGGCCATCGAAACACTGATTGATGCCTACAACATCAACAACGATGCAGATCTTAAAAACAAAATGGTATATCTGTATAATGGCATGCGGGATGCCTACGGTCTGCTCTGGACTTCCAACATCTACAACGACGACGTGATATGGGGCGCGCTAATGTGCATCCGCGCTTTCCAGATCACTAATGATGGCGGTATGAAAGACATGGCCAAAAACAACTTCGACATGGTATGGAACCGTGCATGGGATACCAACCTGGGCGGCGGCCTTTGGTGGACCACGGCCAACAATACCAAGAACGCCTGCGTGAACGCGCCCGCAGCTATTTGCGCTATGTACCTCTACCAGGCCACCGGCGATGCCACCTATAAAACCAAAGCCAAACAAATCGTGGACTGGATGGTAACTAAATTATATGTGCCCGGTACCGGCGAGGTGAAAGGCGCCATGAACGCAGCCGGCGTTATTACGGAAGGCGCCCGTACCTACACCCAGGGCACTTTTATTGGCGCCTGCAGCCTGCTGCACAACGCCTACCCTTCGGATAATTACAAAGCAATGGGCGCTAAAGCGATGGACTATACGAAAATCAGCATGTGCAACGCACAAGGGCTGCTGCCGGATGAATATGATACCGACGACTGCCAGGGCTTCAAAGCCATCTTTGCCCGCTGGGCCTGCCGCTTTGTGAAAGACCACAGCTACCAAAGCACCTACGCCGCCTGGCTCAACTACAACGCGGCCGAAGCCTGGAACTACCGCAATTCCAACGGGCTTATGTGGGGCCAGTGGTGGCACAGAACCCCCGATAATTATGTGAACTCCTTTGAAACCACCTGTGGTATTGCTATGATGAATGGCGTTTGGCTGTTTTAATGACTCCTTTTGTTTTTGTTCCGGGAGATATTTAATTTGTGTGAAATAAACCTATATCAACCGTTTATGATAAACACAAAAAGAATAGCACTGCTGCTGCTCGTAATATTTTCAGGCATCATTACACAGGCACAGTCCCTGGCAGATATCGTTACTAAAAACGTTGCTGCGCTTGGTGGCCCTGATAAACTGAAAGCACTGAAAAGCCAGTATGCCGAAGGCACCATGGAAATGCAGGGAATGAACTTTCCTTTCAAAAGATGGGTGCTGCAAGACAAAGCCATGCGCCTCGAATTTGAAGCAATGGGCACTACCAACATCCAGGTGCTTACAAATAACGGGGGCTGGGTACAGATGCCTGTGATGGGCAAAACCACCGCAGAAGATATGGATAGCTCCACGATCAAGGCAATGGGCAAACAGCTGGACCTCACCGGTGACTTTTACCACTACAGTGAAAAAGGCAACAAACTGGAGCTGCTGGAACCTGAAACCGTAGATGGTGTAAAGCTGGCGAAGGTGAAGGTAACCTATACTAACGGTAACGTTACTACGTGTTTTGTAGATCCTGCTACGGGAAATGTAGTGAGAATGGCCAACTCACTGGAAATCCAGGGCCAGCATATGGACCTGGTTACCAATGTCAGCAATTTTGCCAAAACTGCAGATGGTTATAATTATGGAGCCAGCATCTCGCAGGAACCGGTAGGAGTGAAAATCAGTATTACCAAGATGGAGAATAATGTGCCGGTAGATGAAGGCATGTTTAAAAAGCCATAGAATAAAGGCTGTATCAGCGTAATTTTATGTAAGGAGATTTCACAGACATATAAATTACTTTGATACAGCCTCCCTTCTGTTTCACGATATTTTCGGAAGATGTAAACATGCCTGGTTGTGGCGTCATCTGGAAATTGTACCAGATCCGTATTGTCTGTAACCTGCCGGTAAAGTGAAAGAAGGAAGGCTTTCTTTATTTTGTGAGCAATGATTCCAGTAACCTGATCTTCTTAATATCCGGCTTTGTAGTAAAGATCCCCTGCCCGCTTGTATTCCTCACCCCGCGCACAAAGCAATAGATAACTCCCCCGAACTGTTTTTCATAATTAAAGCCAGGGATGCGGCTTTCCAGGTACTTTTTTACCGCTACAGTATAAATAAAGTACTGGAGATGGTAATTGTTTTCATTCATGGCTGCCGCCAGGCTGTTCGCATCATAATCGGCTACACTATTGCCCAGGTAATTCGATTTCCAGTCGAGGATATAATACTTCCCCTGGTGCTCAAAGAACAGGTCTACTTTCCCGTTCATAATACCTTCCAGCTCCTGGCTGCTGTATTCAGAAAACCGCTTTACGCTTATACTTACCTGGGCATCAGACAAATTATTAAGCAGGTTCGATTTAAACACCGGTACCGGGAAATCAAACTCAAACTCCGCCAGCCGCTGTTGCCTTCCTATTGATGCCAGCTGGAAGCTAACACCATCAACATGTATAGTGGAATACATCACATGTTGCAGCATTTCGTTTAGCCGTTCGAGGTATACTTCCCGCTGCCCCGGCACAAATTTCCGGATGGCTTCTTCCAGCCAGTGCTCCCACTTGCTGCTATCGGAGAAGTTGATATTTTCAAAGATGAAGTGCAGCAGGTTACCCGTTTTGGCGCCGCGGCGCAGCGTAGTAAAAATAAAATTGTCATAAGGGTCGGCCTGTTGAAAAGAGCGTAGCCGTAGCTGATGCTCTGGTTTAGCTGCCAGCATGGTGTAGCTCATTTTCCGCCAGTTTTGCTCTCGCAAATGGAAAGATACCGGCGCCCTGTTTACGGCCAGCTGGCCTTTGTTAAGCTGTTGCCGGTAGTTTTCAGCAGGAGCTTCCGGCAGGGCGCCCTGTAGCTGTATCAACGAGGCATCCGGTGTTTCAGCGGCCAGCGCCTTCAGGAAAACGGACAGCGATGAATCCTTAAAGGAATGATGACAGTTTTTAAACAGGTAACATTTATATACGGCACGGGTAATGGCTACATAAATCAGGCGACGGTTCTCCTGTTCCTGTTGCTGCTGGTAGGCTTTTAGCTGTTCTTCGGTAAGCAGCGCCTTTTGTGTGCCCAGGTAATCGCCTGTGACAGGATCGCGGAAACTGACAAGATCAATTTTTTGCTTCTCCACGAAATCCAAAAAAGGAGCCATCACTATTTTATATTCCAGCCCTTTACTTTTATGGATGGTGACTATGCTTACGGCGTCTTCATCACTTTCTACGCGCTGGGCATATTCATCACCGTCGGTAGTCATCCCGTCAATGCCCCGTTTGAGCCAGGAGATAAGGTCACGCATGGAAAGGTTCTTACGGCTCTGCACCTGGTGTACCAGTTCAGATAACTGGTACAGGTTGGTGATGATGCGTTCCCCGTTTTCGGTATGGCCATCCAACAGCACCTGGCGTACATTGAAGTCTGCAATAAACTCCATGAGCGCGGTATAGGCGCCGTCGAGCTGCCACAGGTTGCGGTATTTGCCAAACAGCTCCAGCATTATTTCATCGTCCAGCTGAAGGATGGTATGGCTGTTGTAACCGGTGAATGAGCCCAGCAATGCCCGGTTGATAGACGAGCGGTCCGGCGCTTCCATGGCTTCCAGCAGGTGCAGTAGTTGCTGCGCTTCGGCAGACCGGAGCACTTTTGCTTCATCTATAGTAACAGCAGGGATGCCCAGTTTGGCCAGTGCATGCTTGATGTCCCTGCCTTCCTGCCCTGTGCGCACCAGTATGCCAATATCCGAGGGCACAATGGAGCGGGGCCCTTCTTTGTTTTCAATGCGATAATCCTTGTTCAGCAGCAACTGTGCAATTTGTGCGGCCACACTGTTACAGATGGATTCTTTTTTATCACAGGCCATTACTTCAATGGGTACATCAGGCATATTGCCTTTGTAGAGATAGCCTTTCCTGTTATTCTCCGGGCTGTGCACCTGGATGTAATCTATACTGTCGCCCTGACCGGTAAAGTCAAAAGTGGGAAAACCGGGTACAGGCTCAAAGAATACGTTCATGGCACGGATCATATTTTCCGATGAGCGGAAGTTCTGATTCATGTCGTATACATGCTGTACGCTGTTGCGGGCGTTGAAATAGGTGAATATATCTGCTTTGCGCCAGGCGTAAATACTTTGCTTGGGATCGCCGATGTAGAACAGGATGGTGTTCTGGCCAAAGGCCCGGTCAAATATTTCGAACTGTTCTTTATCGGTATCCTGGAACTCATCCACAAATACCGCCTTGTATTTATTTTGTAAAGAAGCAATCAGCTCTTCGTTATTATTTTTCACCAGGGCGGTATGCAGGTTGTTGATAAGATCGTCGTAGCCGAGCATGTTGCTGCGCTCTTTGAATGCGCGCACCTGTTCACTGATTTCTTTGATAGCGGTGTAGTACAGTTGCCGGCGGATGAGCTGCTGATGTGCTTCCAGTTGTTGGGTAAGCGCTTCTATTTTGTCTATTTCTTCCAGTATTTCAGGAAAAACAGCATTAATGAACTTTGCTTTCTCCCGTTTTGCTTTTATTCTTTTAACCAGTTCTTCCGGTTCCGCTACCAGGTCGGGCCATTCGCTTTTGGTGTACCGGTTGGCATTGCAGGCGGCTATCCAATGGGCGCTGTTCGCAGTGATATCAGCGTATAACCTTTCGGTGGCTTCCTGTTCCTTTGCCTTCAGCTGTTGAAGTTCGCTGATCCATTGTTCCTGTAAGGGCTCGCTGATCTCATCCGGTACATCATCTGAATAACCAAAGAATTTCTTTCCGCTGAGATGTTCCTTGATCACATTCAGCAGCTCGGTTTTCATATCCTCGTTCCAGATCTGCTCCAGCAGGCCGGGGTGAAGCGTGGTCACATTCCGGCGCCAGAATTTATTCAGCTCGTTTTCAATCACCGGTGTAAGATCGGGCACCATGGTGGCGCCAAACAGCTGGTTGGTTTCAAAGGCATATTCATTCAGCGTTTGCTGGCAAAAGCCGTGGATGGTGAGCACGGATGTTTCATCCAGCAGCAGGATGGCATCACGCAGCAGTTGTTGTACCGGGCGTGGATCATCAAAGTCGATGACGCTGAACACCAGGTCCATGATCTTTTGATCGCTGATCTCCTGCCCCCGGCTTACCTTATAGGCCTGGCGTATAAACAGCCGGATCCTTTCTTCCAGCTCAGCCACAGCAGCCCGGGTAAAAGTAACCATCAGGATTTCCCTGACGGATAACTTTTGTTCCAGTATCAGCCGTAATACCAGTATAGCAATAGAATACGTTTTACCGGTGCCGGCGCTGGCCTCAATGAGGTTGCTGCCTTCCAGCGGAACGGTACCTGCATCAAACTGTTTATATGTAATGCTATCGATCATTTCTCTTTGTCTGGTGTTTCGAAATAGGCATGCAGCAGAGTAGTTAGCGGTTGTATCAGCAACCCATAAACATCCAGGTAGCTGCCCAGCGCTTCTTCTTTCTCAAAAAATCCCTGTTCATATACCTGCACAAGGTAAGGGTCCGGCGATTCCTGCCGGTCTATCATCCCCGATATCTTATCCCTGAATTTCTTCAGATCCATATTCCCCCAATCTTTTTCTGTGAATTCAAGATCGGGATAAAAGGATATTATTTTGCTGAAACCTGACTTATACACTTTTATAATCTCCGTTAACCGCTTTAATGCTTCGTCCTGGGTTAATGGCGCAGCCTGGAAGGCATCTTCTTTTTTGGCGCCTGAAATAAAACAGAGATCTGTAATCACACCTGCCGCTCTCCCCGCCAGGTAGCGGAGATAGGCTTCTATGAGGTACTTGCTCTCTTTCTTCGACCACGACACCTGCACCAGGGTTTGATCAAATACGCTGAGATTTCCCTTCAACAGGCTATCGTCTGCCATTAACTCAATGGTGATCCGTTTTTCTTCCGCGCCTTTGGTAACGGCTTCATACAGGCTGCGTACCGGTACTACCATTTCCTCCATTTTATGGATGGCGACGGTGGCCATATTACGAAGCGGCAACTTCCCTTTTTTTACCAGGGTAGTTTGCAGCATATTTTTTTTATCGCCTGTTACAGGCAGCAGTTCATTTTTCACCGACCATTGCTGCAGCTTATTCAGGTTAAAAATTTCTGTTTCGCTCAGCAACAGCTGGCTGTCGTTATAGCGTATACCCAATACCTTGTTGTAATAAGCCCGGAAAGGATTTTTAAAGAAGCTGACCAGGTCTTCCAGGGTAATTTCCCCGAAGGTTAAGGAAGTAATAATTTTATTTTCGTTGAGATAAGTTTTAGGGCCGGTTTCCTTATTGCCCAGGTAAGAAAAAAGACGTTGATCTGAACCTGCATATTTCCTGCTGAAGCTTTGCAGCGGCTGCAGGGTGATCAGTTCGCTGCGAACGGCTTCCGGTGTGTCTGTACCGGCTTCAATATAATCCACCAGTTCATCTACCAGTACGGAGGGAGGCAGGTCAGTATTGTCTTTCGCATCTTTCCCGATATAGCTGATATACAGGTATTCCCTTGCGGAGAGCAGGGTTTCGAGGAACAGGTGCTTATCGTTTTCTTTTACATTACGGTCGCCTTTCTGCCGGTCTTTTTCCATGAGGTTGAAGCTCGACTTATTCTCCCGCCGTGGAAATTTATTGTAGTTAAGGCCCATGAGCGCCACAACCCTGAAAGGGATACTGCGCATAGGAATGAGAGAGCAGAAAGTAATGCCGCCGTTTACGAACAATCCTGCGCGGGTGCTGCCGGTAAGCGTATCCAGGAAGCTGTGGCTGAACACTTCGAAGGTTACTTTTTCACTCATGAATTCATTCAGTGCATTGTAAGCGGTGAGTTGCTTCACGAGCGTGTTATAGTCTTCATCAATATCATCTACCGGTTCATATACCATGTTATGCAATACTCTTTCGGTATAGGCTACCCATTCCACAATACTGCGTGGGCGCCGCCTGTCGGTGATAGAAGACATGAGCACTTCCGCAAAATGACAGAAGCGGATCACATCATGTGCGTCGCTGCCTTCGGTAATATCCAGCGGGAAAAAGCTGTCTTCCCCGCTGCCATACTCTTCTTCCCCACTCATACAAATACCAAACATAATGCGTTGGATACCGTATTGCCAGCTCACAAAATGGGTTTCATCCTTTTTATTGCCGCTGATGCCAAAGCGGATATTGGCGGCCTCAATGATGCGGCGGATGAGCACCGGGTCGTTGAGGTTAAAGCGTTTGCGGATATAGGAGAAGTCGAGCAGCTGCATCACCGCTTCCGAGGTGAAATTTTCCTCATTCATGGTGAGGATGGCGTGCAGGGCATTAAAGAGATTATCGTTATCGGTGTAGCTCTCATCGGCAATTGTATACCGGAAAGCATAAGGTGCATTATTGAACACGGCTTTGATATAGGGTGCATAAGCATCTATATCGCTAACCATTACCACGATGTCGCGGGGGGATAAAGCTTCCTTTCTTTGGGCTACCAGGTGCACGAGGTAGTTGTAAAGCACTTCTACTTCACGGGCTATGGTATAGCAGGCGTTGATGGTGATGGAGCCGTCGCGCACATCATGCAGGGTGATTGGTTGCCTGTCGGCAGCGGTAGCTGCGGCGTTGAAAATATCGTATTGTATTTTATGGAGCAGGCTATCCGGTTTAGGTTCTACCGTATCAATTTCTTCGTAGGCATTGATAAATGCATCGTATGCGAAGAAGAGGCCGAAGCTGTCCTGTATCACCCGTCCCCAGCCGGTGAGCAGGGCGTTGCCGGCTTTGGCGTCCTGTATATCTTTTAAGCCTTTCTGCCGCCAGCGGGCTATCTGTTTTTCGTTCCGGTCGTCGAACCAGAATACCACCGGCGATGGATTAATGATATGGAAATATACATCTATAAAAGACGACAGCTCGTGCAGGATTTTCACATGGTAGGCCGTGATAATAGACAGGCCAAACAGATGTACTACCGGCATACGCGCCACCAGTCCTGATTTCTGGCTGTTGCTGTGCAGGGCGTCGAGGATAAAATTTCCTACAATGGTTTTATCCGGCAGGGCGCCGCCGGAGAGTTGTTTTACTTTTACCCAAAGCCAGTGCTGCCACCCCGCGGTGGCCAGTTCCGGGGTATCGGTAAAGGTCCATGCCTGGATCATTTCCGGGCGGTATACCTGGTATTGGTCGAACAGGTCGGCTACTTTTTCTGCCAGGGCCATTCGTTTCAGATCGCTTTCTGTTTCGTCTGCAGTATAGTAAGCCGCAACTTTAGGGTATTTGGCAATGAACTCTTCCTGGCCCAGCAGTTTAAATACCAGCCAGCTGAGGTTTTGGGGCGATAGTACTTCAGAATGCGGCCCGCCAAGGATGACGTACAATTGGTACAGCAGGTCGTTGGGCTTCATAAAGCGGCAATTGGCCGCAATACCCAGATGTTCGGCCAGCTGGAGTTTCAGCCAGTTGTTCATCCCCTCGGTTTGGGTAATGATATAGTGAGGCTGGAACACGCTGTTACCTGCGTCGCGGAGGTTTTGCGCCAGCCCGGACGATAAACTGTTCAGTGAGTTCGAAACTTTTAAAAACAATGCCATTGATAGATCCTTTAGCACTCCGCCATTCCCGAAGCAGGTAATTTAATTTGCCGATGTATCCACTTCCCTGAACCTTGCCGCGATGCCTGAGGCTCTTTCCACGAAACGTTCTGCAGCCATGAGTATTACTTCCGGCGTTCCCTGTACATACACTTTGTTTTTTGCACGGCTTACCGCGGTGTACAGCAGTTCCCTGGTGAGAATGGGTACATCGGTGGTATCCGGCAACAATACCAGTACTTCCCCGAATTCGGAGCCCTGGCTTTTATGAATGGTCATGGCAAAGGCAGTTTCCGCCTGGGTTATATAGCCGGGCAGCACAGTTTTTAATGCGCCGGTGCTGTCTTCGAACCAGGCCATGAGCGCGCCGTTTTCATCTGCACGGATGATGCCGGTATCGCCATTAAACAAACCATGTTCATAATAATTACGGGTAAGGATCACCGGCCGGTTTTCATAGAATTCCGTATTGGCGGTGATCAGTTTTCTATCGGACAAATACTTTTCTATTTTCCTGTTCACGGTATGTAGTCCCTGTGGGCCTTCCCTTACAGCAGTAAGCACGCGTTGCGCATTCAGGAGTTTCAGCGCAGCAGCAATATCTTTTTCTGCAATAAAACCGGCATAGCCGGCAATGAAATCTTCGAATAATTGTTCTGAAGCTTCCGGGTCAATGACCACCTGTTCATCTGCCGAAGGCGGGAAAAAAGAACTGATCACCGGCGCATTATTACTGATAATGGCCCTGCTGAATTTACCGATACCCTTATCGCCGGTGAAACGATGACTATGCCTTAATTCCACGAGGTGCTGGAATAGCGGGTGATGATCGTCGTCTTGTGCGGCGGACGCAGGAATATGACGGTTCTCTTCCGGGATAAAATGATTGATGAGTTGCAGGCGGCTGGTATTAAAACGGTTCAGGTGTTCCTGTGCCTGGCAGAGGTCTCCAAAAAGGCTTCCCGCTTCCACGGAAGCCAGCTGGTCTTTATCACCGAGCAGGATGAGCCGTGTATCCGGGTGTATGGCATCCAGCAGTTTGGCAAACAGGGCCACATCAATCATAGAGCACTCATCTACTATCACTACGTCAAAGTTGAGCGGGTTATCTTTATTATGCCTGAAGTAGGGGCTATTTCCGGCAGGTTTCAGCAAACGGTGAATGGTAGCCGGTTGCAGCGCACGGAACTTTTCAGTGATATGCGCATCTACATCGATGGCCATATTACGCAAACTTTCCGCCATACGGGCGGCTGCCTTACCGGTAGGCGCCGCCAGGGCTACTTTCAGCGCCGGATCGGTGGCAAAGAGGATAGCCAGTATTTTAGCCACGGTGGTGGTTTTACCCGTGCCCGGGCCACCGGTGATGATCGTAAAATTATTCAGCACGCCGGTGATGGCAGCTGCCAGCTGCCAATCGGCCGGATCGTTTTTATTGCCGGCAAACAGTTTACTGATAAGTGGTTGTTGTTGTTGCAGCAGGGCAATTCTTCCAGGTAGCTGTATTTTCTCTTTCAGCAGGAATTGCCTGATGCGCTGGAGGAAATCTGTTTCATACCGGAAGTAACGTTGCAGGTATAACCTGTTCTGGTAAATCACAAAGGGCTGCTTATCGTTGCCATGTGTGCCTACCAGTGGAATATTTTCCAGTACTTGATTACTTGTTTCTATTTTTTGATAAGATTCAGGGAGATTATTTTTTTCTTCTGCTATTTTATCGAGATGAATGCAGATATGTCCTTCACTTCCTTTTTTGGATAACAGGTAAGCATACGGCTTTAGCGCCGGTATATCAAAATACTCGGCGAATTGCTGGTGAACATCATTGAGTGTGGATATGTTTCGCATTCTTACCGTATCACTTGAAAAGATTAAAGTACAACTTTTTCTGCTTCTGCTGAAACGCTATATATTGCGGGCATTCAAAACCTATATTCTGTTTTTATGTTTAAGAAATTGCTAACCCTTTGCACTGTTATTTTAGTTGTTTGTTTACACGTAAGCGCCCAGGAAGAATTCTTGAGAAAGCCCAACCAGTTAAAAGCAAATCTATCCCTGTTGGGGGCGAATGCAAATTACGAAATGCGGTTGTTAAAGTACTCAACGCTTAACCTGGAAGGAGGGGTAGACATGGGCTTTTCCTACTCAGGCAGCAGCTATTATGGAGAGGGATGGGATTTTATAGCGTGTCCTGTTTTTTCTGCGGAGCTCAGGCAGTATTATGGCATTGCCCGCCGTGCAAAAAAGAATAAAAGGATAGATAACAATGCCGGAAATTTTTTTTGTATCAGGGGCGGATACCAGGGCAGGCCGCTTGGCGCCACTAATTATCATTATAGCAATAGCACCGTATTTATTGCTCCAGCCTGGGGAATGCAACGCAGCTGGGGCCGCCATTTCAGTTTTGAGGGCCGCTTTGGTCTTGCTTTTGTACCGGACTATGGTTATGCCAATACGGTGCAGCCGTATGTACGCATCAACTTCGGGTACATCATTTTGTAATGAAGGTGTTTTCGTAAATTAGCTGCTTAAACCGTGAGAGATGTCTTCCAGGATAATTAAGCAGGTAATAGTGATGCGCAAGGATCTGAATATGCGCAAGGGAAAAATGATTGCACAGGGCGCGCATGCTTCTATCGCCTTCCTGACGAGGCATGCCACCATCAGTGGCCATACATTACAAACCAATATCAGGAACCCGGAAGAGGTATCGGAATGGATGACAAAGGGGTTTACGAAGATCTGTTTGTCGGTAGATTCTGAAGAAGACCTGGAGCGGGTATACCAGCAGGCGGTGGAGGACGGCCTGAATGCTACGTTGATCACCGACTCCGGGCTAACGGAATTTGGCGGCGTGCCTACCAAAACCTGTTGCGCTATCGGACCCAATTTAAACGAGGAAATAGACCGGATCACGAAAGACCTGAAGTTGCTTTAGTCCTCGTCGCCCACTACATCGGTTTCCACTACCCTGCCTACCTGCCCGTCTTCCAGCCGTACTTTAATACCGCGGGAATGATAGGCTGCAGAGGTGAGCAGATCCTTTACGATGCCATAGGTCTTTTTACCACTGCGTTGGTCTTTTTTCAGGATGATGGCCACTTCCAGGCCAGGGTAAATATCTTTTCTGTATTGTCCGTCCATAAGTGCAAAGCTACTGTTTTTCCGAAAAATATTTTTTAGGGAAGATGGTTATATCTGCATAAATAAAAAAGGCGGATCAATGTATGATCCACCTTTTTTACCTGGAGATGAAGATCTGGCGCAGCTGATCTATCAGCATACCGTTTCCGCTTAGACTGATGTTGCTGATCTTTTCCGCGATTTTTTCCACGTACTCCATTTCCTTCAGCTTAAACAACATCGGGTTGTCTTCCATGAGCTTTGCGGTGTTCAACAGGCTCCTGGTGCTGGCGGTTTCTTCCCGGCGCATGATGATATTGGCCTGTGCCTTCTTTTCGGCTACCAGTACCTGGTTCATGATGTCTTTTACATCGCCTGGCAGGATGATATCCCGGATACCGAAGCCGGTTACATGAGTACCGAGAGCTTCCGCTTTTGCGGTGACGGCCTTTAAGATGGCAGGCGCCAGGTTATCTTTCTTTTCCAGCAATTCATCGAAGTTCAGGGCAGCGATGTATTCTCTCAAAGCCAGCTGGAACAATACGTACAGCTGCCGTTCATATTCCTTGTTTTGCAATAGGGCTTTGTTGATATCGGTTACACGGTACTGTGCCCATGCGTTTACCCGCAATGCTGCTTTATCTTTGGTCAGGATTTCCTGTCCGTTCACTTCCACCTGCAGCTGGCGGGTATCAACTTTACTAACGGTGATGGTGATATTGTTTTTCCACCAGAAGTAAACGCCTGTGTACAGGGTCATGGCATACTTACCGTCTACCAGCATGATGGCCTGTTCGTAGTTTTCCACGCTGATGGATCTTACGTAAGGCGCTACCAGCCGGTGGCACAGGGTAGACCGGTCTATATTTTCGGTGATCGCTATTTTAGAGATATCTGCACGAACGAATTTGTTGTCGATGATATTTTTCCAGAACGTATAGCGACCTGCGGTTAATACCTGCTTCAGCAACCCGTTTTCATAGTGTAGCACTATTTCGGTTTCTTTTACTTCTACTACCTGCAATGCATTTACCACGTCTGCATCCTGCAGGAGGATGTTCAGTTCTACCGGTGCGATGAATGGCTTATTGATATCGTAGATGGTTACATCTTCGTTGATCAGCCAGTGGCGGCCTACGGGCAGCATTCGCTGGTATACGCCATTTCTGAATACCAAACCTCTTTCGTAGGTGTTGATGGTTACTCTTTTCATTTTCTTTCATTTTGGGGTGTTGATAATAAAGCCAGCGCTGCTGTCCGGATGGTGAACACGGAAACAGGTGCAGCTCAGTGTTTACGCATCAGTTAGGGCGGAAGTGCTAAGTGATGGTAAGGAACCGGTATATTCCCTGTTTGCTGGGTGTTTCCCCTCCTGCCGGTATCATCCTTTTGATGAAGTGGCGGGGCAGTAAGCCCTGGCTTTGTTTGTTGTGTTAAAGGATTTTCAGTCCTTCTGATTTTAATCTCCCTATGAGATTGTCTATTGCTCTACCAGATGAGCTACCGTTTTTCAAGGACGGAAAGGATTCGAACCTTTTACCCACAGACTATGTGTGTGCGGAAACCCTGTTTTTGCAGCAACAGCATACAGTTCGTTATTACGGCTGCACTGCGGAGTAGTATGATACTCCTGCCTGGGTTGCTGTAAACGGCAGTTGTTTCCGTCTTCCTGTTGAGGAAGCTCTTTTGGCAATTTGCCTGGTGGATGAAGCAGGGGTCGAACCTGCACGGGCGGTGCTTCAAACCGCTGCTCTACCATTGGAGCTATTCATCCTGTTTTGTTGGTGTGAGTAGCAGGATTCGAACCTGCTAAGCCTGTTAAGGCGATGGTTTTACAGACCATTGCGACACTCCCGCTTCGCCGTACTCACTTTGGGGTTAAGGTGTTTTTTGGGATTATGATGGGTGCAGGCGGGGTTCGAACCCTGATCTTCCGGTTCACAGCCGGATATTCTGCCATTGAACTACAAGCACCATGTTTTAGTAACCCTGACTGGACTCGAACCAATAACTTTCTGCTCCAAATGCAGATGCGCTAACCATTGCGCCACAGGGCTGTTTTAATAAATAGTCCGGATTGGATTTGAACCAATAGCCGGCTGCGTATAAGGCAGGCGCTCTAACCATTGAGCTACCGGACTATATTACCTGTTACCGTGCAGGCATAAAAAAACCGGGCGTTCAGCACGACCGGTTTCTACGTATATACATAAGCGTTACTTATGTTCGCCGACACCGGTGTCGTTGATGAATAAATTGATAGCCATAGCCATCTGATAGCAATTGTTTGCTATGATGGCTGTTAAATGATATGTAATAAACAGGCATTTGCATGCGTATTTTTTAGTTTTATTTATAATTAAAAAGCCCCGCAATCTCTTGCGGGGCCTGTGTTATATCGAATTCGTTATTTCAACTTATTCTTCAGCATAACATGCCCCGCCACTGGTATAACCTGGTATCAGGCTAAACTGGTGTTTTGTATGTATGTTAAAAATTGAGCGGTACATGTTTGTTGTTTTTTGTTGATGCAAAGGTGGCGATATTTTTTTAATATCTCCAAATATTTTTTAAATTTTTTTTTGGATGGA
>NZ_DATCRD010000427.1:0-4611 GCF_036569185.1 Chitinophaga sp. | reverse complement strand
GGCAATGCCACTTCGAACCAGGTATCACCCTCCAGCATGTGTAATTCCGGGGTTGCAGTAAACCCAGGCACATAAGCGAGCGAAGCGCCTTTGCCGGTGATAAGGGTACAACCCGGCACTGGCAACAGGGTATCAATATGGCCTGTATTATTCACATAATGTATTTGCCTCACCGGGGCCAGCCGGTAAAAATAAAGCAGTAAACCGGCAGCTATTACCAGTACCAGCGCAGCAGCAACCAGCCACCTGCTATTGAAAACACGACGGGAAGATGAAGGAATAATAAAAGAGGTATTCGCTTCCGGCACAGCAACACCTTCTGCCAACCATGCAGTCAGCCGGCCTTCCAGGTAAGCAGCCTGTTCAGGGCCTTCACTGCGGAAAGCGGCGATCTGTTCCTGCAAAAGCGGATCATGTGGAGCGTGTATATATCCTGATATCAGGTTATCGATATCCTGTTCCGGTTGATACATAGTAATTGGCTATAGCTGGCAGGTTTGGTAAGATACTCAACTTCTGTACAAATTTCACCATGCAGGCATTGCATTTGTAGATACCTAATAAATAATTAGGTCACTTCGGCAAGGTTTAATATTTTTAGTACAGAGGAACCGGCAAAAACGATATGTATGTCACCTGAACAATTAATAAATAACGACCAGGAATATATTGAGGGATTGCTTCACCATAAACCAGCAGTAATTGAAAATATCTATCAGCGGTTTGCATCTAAAGAAAAGCGTTTTATACTACAAAAAAGCGGCCATGTAAAGGATGCAGCCCATATCTTCGAAGAAGCCCTGATGGATATTTATTACTTCGCCCGCCGCCATCCGCTGAAAGTCACCGACTTTGAGCCATTTCTCCAACTATTATGCAAACGTATCTGGGAACAGGAACTGGAAAGAAGAGGGCAGCGCATTCCCGGCCTGGAAGCTGAAGAGCTATCCACCATGAGCAGGGATGATATCCAGGATGTGGAAGATGTGCTGAAAGAAGGAGAAAAACGGCGGCTCGCCTATCACTACTATCTTGCGCTTTCGGACGATTGTAAGGAATTGCTTCGCTGGTCGCTCACTGATGGCTGCCTGCAGGAAGATATTGCCGCAGAAACAAACATCCCGGTTAAAGAGCTTCCCGGCAGAAGAGCCGATTGCTTCCGCAGCCTGTTCAGGGATATCGACATTAAATTAAAAGCTAACAGTCTTTCTGAAAAAGACCTGCTGGAAACAGACCGTTTCCTCAGCGGCCAGATGAACGAGGCAGAACGTAAAACCTTCTCCGACCGGCTGCAGGCTGATGCCTTGCTTGCCCAACAGGTAAAACGCTTCGATGCTGTCCGCCAGCTGCTTGGGCAGAGAATCTGTAACGATGCCAACCGGGACGAATTGCAACACCTGTTATACACCCATCGCAACGCCTGGTATACACTGAAGGATAATTCGCCTATCCCCATCCGGAACTACGTTATCCTCACCGCACTGATAGCCGCGGGAATGGCCATCTTATTGTATATAAGTCCCTGGAGAAAAAACATTTACCGGCAATTTGCTTCTACGGAGATGCAGATCCCGGACATAGACAGCCTGCGGCTTCCCGAAGAAGCCATCGTGCAGTTTAATCACGGCCACTTCAATGAAGCAGTACTGCTGCTGAACAAAGCACTTACTGCCAACCCGGGCAATTTATACGCCCGCTACTACCGCGGTGTGGCATTGATTGATCAAAACCAGACCGGGGCTGCACGACAGGATCTGCTGACTGTTTTTAACAACAGCAGTGAGCTTCGCTATGAAGCAGCATTTTATATGGCATTGAGCTACCTGAAAGAAGGACGTAAACAGCAGTGCCTCGAATGGTTATTAAAAATCCCATCGGGTGCGCCGAATTACCTCAAAGTGCAGAAACTGATAGAAGAATTAAAATAATTAATTCAGGTATTGTCCTTTACTACAGTGGATAATGTTCTCTACTTCTCCTTTAATTAACTCATAAACAGGCGCCTTACCTGCTTTGATCTGTACCAGTTGTTGCAATACAAGAAAATAGATTTCTCCGCGGTTGCAGCCATCAATCTGGGCTTTTAAAATGTCATGCTTTACCTCTTCACAACCGGTGGCATCCAGTTTCTGGTAAATAACATACAGGTCGTCCATCCAACTCATTTCTCTAAAGTTTAAACATAGTGTATAGTTATCTAAAGTTAAGGATTTATATTAAGAAAATAAAGCATCTGAATCTTAAATAATTGTAAACTCTAACGCACTCATAACCAGATAAGAGGATTCCGTACAGGCAGGTTTCGCAGCACTTCTTCTTCTTTCGGGTCCTGGTTGAGCGATAGCCATAACCGGTAATATTCGGGGTGCTGAAGCGCCGCCGCGCCGAAAATAAGGAAAGGTTGTGCCACCGGCCAGTTATCCCAATACATCACATCATGCGCATAGGGCCAGCTGCTTTTATTATTTACATATGGATAGAGATAAGCGATCCCACCGGCAATACTTTTATTGCCATCGGCCGTAAAGCGCCACAGGTCATCATCCGGTGTGCTCAGCAACTGGCAGATGGTGCTCATCGCATCGAGGTTAAACAACGAGTAGCCATAAGGTTTAGTACGTTTCAGCTCCAGCGGGAAACTGCCGTTGGCAGCCATCTGGCGGGGCAGTAATACTGTTTTATAACGGTTCCTGCAGAAGTCCAGTATTGCCTGGTTGCCTGTAAAACGGGCAAATGCGGCCACCTGCATTACCCAGCAGGTGCCATGGTTATTGGCCGCATTCATTTCATCTTTTCCGTAAGGGTGTGTAGTAAGCCACTGCAGGTATTCGCTGAACCAGTTTTTAAAAGCCTGCAGGTCTGCGGTGGGAATAACACCGGCTTTCTCCATTATACCTAATGCCTGCACCACTTCCATCAGGTGAATGGTATCAATGATACCAATACCGCGGCCGGTAACTTTCCCTTTAATTGCCTGCGCATACAACAGCGAAGGGTTCATGCGTGTAGCAGCGGTTTCAAACCAGGCCTTTGCATGTAACAGTGCATGCTGCAGATAGGTATTGTCTTTGGTTGCAACATACCCTGCTGCCAATGCTCCCATCACCCGGCTGAAGCGGATCATGGCCTGCCGGTGTGCCACGAAGTTGCCCGGGTTGGTTTCACCATCACGCTGGATATAAGCCCCGCTGGGGTTTGCCGGGTCCGGCCACCAGTAATCCCCTTCCGAATAAAAGTCGTGCAAACCGCCGGCGCTGCGCTCGCAACGGAAAGCCGTAATTGTTTGAGGCGCTTGTTGCAGCGCCCAGGCAGCGCGTTTGATCACCGCTGGTCGCGTGTCTTTAAGCAGTTGTTGCTGAAAGGGCGATTGACCTTGTATTGCATTGGCAAGCGCGATGAATAAAGCCAGCAGGAAAATACGCATGGAGTTATTTTTTTGGTGTTAATAACAATACCCGGCCATCATGCCCGGCCAGATCCATTACAAAAGAACCGTTATGAATTCCAAGGTCCGCGCCTGTCCAGTAGTCTGATACCTGGTATCGCTGATCCAGTTTTACTGTTAGTTTTTTGGAAGATGACTGCCAGTTGAGAAGAATTACCTGTTTGCCTGCTGTTGTAGTCAGTTTTCCTATTTCAAAACCAGTACCTTCAAAAGCAGCTGCCTTCGCTGCGGGTGGCAAAGCCTTTTCTAAAACGTGTAGCCGTTGCCGTGATATCTTTGTAAGATCGTCTCCGCTCAACAGCATGCCGCCTGTAGCATACAACAGCGCTGCATGAAAATTAAATTCATTGTCTGGCAGATTGCCGGTAAGCACCAGGCAATCCGGATCATTCCACCATAAGCGGCCATTTTGCCAGGCCCGGTAAAGATTCTCCCGCCCCGAGCGTTCAAATACAGACCAGCTGCGCTTGATGTCCATAGAACTACGGCTGCCATGAATCAATCCCAGCGAAGGCCACAGCGGGTGATTGCATCCCAGTATAAACGCATCCCCGCTTCCTTTGAGAATCGCCTCCATCCCCCGTCTGTATGCTTCTACCCTCGTAGCTTTGGTATCATAAAAACGACCGCCATGAATGGCGCCCCAGAAATTGGCATCGAGCTTAAAGTAAGTAACGCCCCATTCATTGCGCATGGTGTGGAACAGCTGCTGCAGGTGTTGTTGCACAGCCGGATGTGTACCATCGAGCACATACCAGGGTTTTAGCCGCCAGCCTCCAAATGTGACCAGGTCGCTGCGCAAAGGCGCTCCCGATGTATCCTTTACCAGCCAGTCTTTATGATCCTTATAAATAGCAGAGTTGCTGTCGCAAATAAAAGGCGCTACCCAAATGGCTGGTTCAAAACCTTTTTCACGAATTGTATGCAGCACCTGTTGCACATTTCCGCCGAAAGAATTTCCCGATTCCAGCCAGTCGCCCATATGCGGCTGGTAACCATCATCTACCTGTATATACTTCAGCGCAGGAATATTGTTCTTTATATAATCCAGGTTGTCATAAATATTCTGTGCGGTTACCTTAGGGCCAAAGCAATACCAGGAGCACCAACCTGTAGGCGGCTGTTTAAATTCAAGCCGGGGATGATGTTCCTGTATCCTGGCAGCA
>NZ_DATCRD010000426.1:0-4435 GCF_036569185.1 Chitinophaga sp. | reverse complement strand
GCATACAGATAATTGCCTTTTATAGCTATATCTATATTTCCCATTACATTTAAAAAAGAAACTTTTTTGGGAGATGCCGGCGTACTGTTATCGATCACGTGGATGCCCTGATAGGGCTCATTTACAAAGATATACTGGTCTTTTACATAGATCTTGCCTGTGATGCCAATTTCCTTTGGTGCCTCCGATTTAACAGAGGCCCAGTAGTCTTTTACTGCCATTAATACGGGGGTGTATACCTTTCGCTGGACTATTTTAGTGCATTTGTCCTTTGCGCATCCGCCGAGAGCTACTATAACGGCGATCAGAACCGGGAATTTGATATAGGTAGAAATATGCATGGGGGTAGGTTTGATCGTTTAACGCGAATACAGGAATAAAAGTTACAAGCCAAATATTTATCTTTATAGCTTTCTTCAACAAACACGGACATGAACATGAATAGAAAAAGTATTATCGCGGGGCTGGTATGCTGCATGGGACTGGGATTGGTGACTCCTTCCGGTGTGATGGCACAGGTATCGGCTATTAAGAACGAAAGCGTTAAAGGCGGGTCCCTGATAGGCGCCTGGGATATCAAGGTCAGCGAAAACGGCGTAGATAAGCCCTCCTGGCTGGAGGTAGAGCTTTCCGGGTTCAGTACCCTGGTAGGCCGCTTTGTGAGCACCGGCGGAAGCGCCAGGCCCATCTCCAAAGTAAACTTTGATAACGGTAAGTTCAGCTTCTCCATACCGCCACAGTGGGAAAGGGAAGACCGCGACCTGAAGCTGGAAGGTACGGTAACAGACGCTGGCATCAGCGGTACTATCCATACCAGCGACGGGCATTCCTATTCTTTTACCGGGGTTAGGGCGCCGGATCTCAAAAGAACCGCGGCTCCAGTATGGGGAAAACCGGTAAAACTGTTCAACGGGAAAGACCTGAGCGGCTGGAAAGCATTGGGTGAAAACCAATGGATCGTTAAAGACGGTATCCTTACCAGCCCTCATTCCGGTGCTAACCTCATCTCGGAAAAAACTTTTTCGGACTTTAAACTGCATGTGGAATTCCGCTACCAGGCAGGTAGTAACAGCGGCGTATACCTGAGAGGCCGCTATGAAACACAGATCATCGATAATCCTAAAACAGAAGCGCCTTCCAGCCACCTGTTCGGAGGCATATACGGCTTCCTGGTGCCGAACGAAATGGCAACGCTGGGCCCCGGCCAGTGGCAAACCTACGATATCACGCTGGTAGGCCGACTGGTAACGGTGGTAGCCAACGGTAAAACCATTATCTGCAACGCAGCTATCCCCGGTATCACCGGCGGCGCGCTGGACAGCAACGAAGGAGAGCCAGGCCCGATCTATTTCCAGGGCGATCATGGTCCTATTGAATTCAGGAACATCGTGATCACTCCCGCCAGGTAATGCGGATTTTGTCTGACTCACTGATTATGATGATTACGCTGATTACCCTGATTTTATTTTAAGTTTTAAAAAAAAAAATTAAGGGAGATATATGCGGGTAAATCCGCTTATATCTCCCTTATTATTATCAGATTCCCCCAAATAAATCAGGGTAATCAGCGTAATCATCATAATCAGTGAGTCAGACAAAATCCGCTCATCGCCGAAGGCGATGATAACAGTAATTTTATTTGCCGTGTATAAAATTTCATTATTTTTGCGGCAGTTGTTCTTTATAGAAAATGCCCCGGCAGTATCCCCAAATAGTTTGATACCTGCGCTGACCGCAGGTGTTGTTATTTACAACCTACCATTTGTTATACCCGCCTTTCTTGTGTAGCCCAATAGTGTATGACCAACATGCTTACAATTGAATTTGCCCGCTTCAGTTAAATATTCCCGCATTTTGGCGTAGATACTCCACGAGCCTTCACTACGATCATTTTACTATATGATCATCTGATTTATTCAAAAAAATAATGAAAACATGAACAAGTATGAAAGACTAAAGTCCGGACTGGAAACCACCGGCACAGGAAAAATGAAGGCCTTTGGCACTTCTATGTTACCTATTCTGAAAAGCGGTACCCTGCTTACATTTGTAAAAGCGCCAACATACGATATCGGCGATATTGTATTCTGTAAAGTAAAAGGCCGCTATATTGATGCACATAAAGTGATAAAGAAAGACGCCGGCAAAGGCTACCTGATAGCCAATAACCACGGGTTTGAAAACGGGTGGACAAAAATAATCTATGGCCGTGTGGTGTTGGGCGAATTTGAAAATAAGGTGATCTATAAAAAAGATTAACCTGGGCACGTGCCGAAATCTTTCCTTAAATTGAATAAATAAATTAGCTGCATGAAAGGTATTTGGAATAACTTCTGGCTCATTTACATGCTATTCTTTGCCGTCCCTTTTCCCATGCTCATTTATTACAACACCGAGTATGGAATAGTGGATGAAAACGGCGGTACCAGGCCCTGGCTGGCGCTTGCATTGCTGGCCATTTCGGTAGTGTTATGGCTGATACTGGTCCAGGGCTGGTTCCGGAGATGGATCATACTGCCCTTTATCATGAGGAGAAATATCCTGCGTCTTTTAAAAGAAGGCGTAAGGAAAGATGCACGTATAAAAAGCAGTAAGGAATTACCTGCAGCAGGTAAGGATGTGGAGACGAGGGAAATAGTATGTTCCCTGCAAAATTTTGTTGGTACGGAAATCACCGAACAGCTGGAGGTGAATGATACCAAACCTGAGCTCCATCGCTACGATGAAGGGAAAACCATCCGGTTGCTGATCGATGACAAGCTCAAAGCTGTGCCGCATTTAACGCTGGATGGCGTAACAGTGGGGATGAAAGCCGGACGGCTCATTACGTCGCTGCTGGCCTGGTTACTGATAGTGAGCGCTATTGCAGGTTATTACGTATACTCTTACCAGTTAGAGAACTTCGGGCGGGGCTGGCGCTTCCTGGAGTTTTATCATCCCCTTGTTTTGTGCCCGTTTATTTTACTGGTGGGCCGTATCAGCTTTGGTAAACTGATCCGCCTTTTTATAGGCGGGCCCGGCAATGGGCTGCAGCTAAAGTATTACGGCATCCGTACTGATGCACAGATCGTTTCCGCGGAGCAAACCGGCACTTATATCAATGAACAGCCCCAGGTGCGCTTTGAATTGCGCTACCAGGATAATTTGGGTAAAACCCATACGGCTTCATTAAAGAAAATAGTGCCGCTCCTGGATCTGAATATAACAAAGCAGGAGTCCATCCCGGTTTTTTATCTGAAAGAAGACCCTACGCAGGTAGCATTTGCCAGCGATATTGAGGAATAAAATATTATGAAGATGCGTTTACAACAGTTAACCGGTATAATAATAATGATGATGTGCGTATCCTGTAACCAGTTCCGGCAATCCATACACGATACCCTGTATGGCAGCGATACCGACAGCAGTTATAAGAACCTGCCTAAAAGCCAGGAGGAAGAGGTGATCACCACTACTTCCGGTTCAGACACCAGCGTGAGCGCCCATATCAGTATCAGTACCTCTACTACCACCACCACTATTGAGCATAGCAACGGTACTACCATCGTCCATAATTCCCACACCACAAACGACAATTTTCTCAGCGATGCCATCGCGCTATTGAACGCCGAAAACGCACTGCGTGCATTACCGGCCTTTGCGGGGAAAAGCATCTATCTTTATAAAGCAATTCATTTCTATAACGACGGCCGGATAAATGTAACCATACAACACCCGGACAACCCCGAATATATTGATGAATATAACTACAGCAATGGCAAATGGGAGGATCCCAAACCAGTGCAGCTATCAGTACATGATGATATAAAGAAAGCATTGATCAGTCTTGATAACGTGAATTTCGTATGTGCTTCCGCGGTATACAGTAATTATAACCGCAAAGCAAGGGAGGTACAGGGCGCTGCACCGCTTACACATATTTATGGCATATTTGAGTCCAGGAAGCTCATCTGGCACCCGCAGTCCATTAATGGCAGCAGGGAGAAATATTTCATCAGTTTTAACCCATCCGGCGGAGTGAAAGATTATTACCGCCAGTAGGTTGTATTGCAAAGGAACGCAACAGAAAGTTGGCATAACGGCCTGATCATTTACGGAAACCGAAAGATGTGCAGCTTTATTTTGCAGACACTACGATAAACGGCTCAAAGGAAAAGTAGGCCTCAAAGGCGTACTGTACCGGTGTTTTGGAGGAAAAAAGAGTTATATTCATTGTCTATAAGCTGACCAATGCCCTTAATATGAATCTCCAGGAAGATTAAAACTGCCGTTATGTGGAAAATACTTGTATTGGATGACAACCCCGGTATTCTTGAAGCGGTGTCCCTGGTGCTGTCGAGAAAGCATATGGAAGTGATCACACTGGAGAACCCGGCGGTTCTTCACGAATATATTGGCCGGCATCATCCCGACATCCTGTTGATGGACGTTGCAA
>NZ_DATCRD010000425.1:0-42419 GCF_036569185.1 Chitinophaga sp. | reverse complement strand
CCACCGTACAGCTACATACCCGCCAATAGCAGGCCCCATGGCCATACCAATGGTACTGAATAATCCTACCATACCCATTGCCTCGCCTCGCCGTGTAACCGGCACCATATCAGATACATAGGCAGAAGTGCCTGTGGGTTTAAACCCGGTAGAAAACCCATGGAAGAACCGTAAAAGAAGAAAGGCGCCAACAGAACTGATCAGCGGATAAATCAGGCTGCACACCACACACACCAGCGACCCGAAGATCATGACAGGCACACGTCCTATCGTATCTGTCAGTTTGCCGCTGAAAGGCCTTGACAACCCTGCCATTAAAGTGAATAAGCCGATAATATATCCTTTATAATCCGCTCCGCCCATCCGGGTAAGATAAGCCGGCAGCTCGGGGATCATCATATTGAAGCTGGCAGAAAAGAGCGCGTTACTAAGGCAAAGTAATATGAAATGCAGGGTGTAAATCCTTTCCTTCGACTGATACATGCCAGCAAAATTAGGAACTATGGTACAATTTTAGCAAAGTAATTGCCACCCGCAGCAATCTTATGAACAAAAATCAGCAGTGACCTGTTTATATTAACCAGCTGTTAAATTATGATCAATATCATGGTTCAATAACCGGGGAAATATTAAATTTATAGTAACCAAAAAAAGTCAATGATATGAAAGCAAACATTGGTGTTTCAGCAGAAAACACAAAAAAAATAGCATTAGAATTAAATAAGGTATTGGCAGATGAATTGTTGATTTATGCTAAAACACGCAATTGCCACTGGAATATCGAAGGAAGTAATTTCATGGAAATGCATAAGTTCTATGAAGCACAATATGAAGAGCTGCAGGATTTTGGTGACGATGTGGCAGAGTATATCCGGTCTATAGGTCATTATGCAGAAGGCCGTTATGCAGATGTTTTGAAACTGACCAACCTGCTGGAATCTGAGTATTCCAACGACCAGAAAAAGCAATTGAAGGAATTACTGGATGACCATGAAACAATAATCCGTAACCTGCGCAGGCTCATCGACGAATTTGATGAAAAGTACAAAGACAAAGGAGCTGCGGATTTTGCTACGCAACTGCTGCAAAAGCATATCAAGCTGGCCTGGATGATCCGCGCATATTTAAGCTAATTAAATTACCTGAAATAACTGACGTGCCGGTGGCAGTAAATAACTGCAGCCGGCACGTTTTTAGTTTTCAGTAATTGGCTACATTTGTTAGTGTGCCCCCTTCAACCCAAAAACAATAACAATGGATAATACCTCGAAAGACCTCCGCCTGGCAGTTTTGATAGATGCTGATAACATTCCTTATCATAATATTAAAGGTATGCTGGAAGAAGTGGCGAAGTATGGTAGCCCTACTTTTAAAAGGATCTACGGCGACTGGACTAAGCCTACAGTGGCAGGATGGAAAGGAGTATTACTGGATTATGCCATCACGCCCATTCAGCAGTATAGCTATACCTCCGGTAAAAACGCCACTGATTCTGCCATGATCATTGATGCAATGGATATACTCTACACCGGCAGGGTAGATGGGTTTTGCCTGGTATCCAGCGACAGCGATTTTACCCGGTTAGCTACCCGTTTGCGCGAGGCAGGAATGATAGTATATGGGATGGGAGAGCAAAAAACGCCCAGTGCCTTCAGGGCTGCCTGCGACAAATTTATTTATCTCGAAATTCTGCAGGTCAGGGAAAAGAAAACGGATACGGAAAAAACAAGAACCACCAAAGATAAACGGAACAGCATCAGTAAGGCGGATAAACAACTGGTATCATTAATTTCCACCAGTATCAATGATATTGCAGATGAAGACGGATGGGCATACCTGGGAGAACTCGGCAACCTGTTGCTGAAGAAACAACCGGATTTTGACTCCCGCAATTTTGGATTTAATAAACTGGTGCAACTGCTGAAAAGCTTTCCTGATTTTGAACTGGATATCAGGGAAAGCGGAAAGAAAACCGGGAAACTGGTGTATGTAAGAACAGTATAATCCTATGACACATAGAAAGATCAGGATCATCCGGGGCGATATTACAAAAGTAAACGCCGACGCTATTGTGAATGCGGCCAATTCTTCCCTTTTGGGCGGAGGCGGGGTGGATGGCGCTATTCACCGTGCTGGCGGACCAGCTATCCTCAACGATTGCAGGGCAATTGTAGCCCGGCAGGGAGGATGTAAAACAGGGGAAGCAGTGATTACTACCGCTGGTCGTTTACCGGCAAAACATGTTATTCATACAGTTGGGCCGGTTTGGAACAATGGTGCCCGTGAAGAAGATATGCTACTGGCAAATTGCTATCGCCATTCCCTGGAACTGGCGGATCGTCATCATTTGAAAAGCATCGCATTCCCGAATATCAGTACAGGTATTTATCACTTTCCCAAAGATCTTGCTGCGAAAATTGCCATGGATACTATCATGAAGTATCTGGAAGGAAACACTGGTATAGAAGAAGTGATCCTGGTATGCTATGATGAGGAGAACCTGCGTTATACAGAACATTATTATAATCAGCACATACCACCGGAAGTGTAAGTTTGAAATCCGGATATGCACAGAAAGGGCTATCTCATTGAGATAGCCCTTTCCTATAATGCGATGTAAAAACTATTACAATTAGAGTTTTGCGTATTTAACCCATGCGTAAATAAACATGGCAGCAAAAACGATAATGGCTGCAGGCGCCAGGAATCCTCCGATGCTATCGCCAACTTTATAAAAGTTGGTAGTGTGTACTATTGTTAAAAGATTCATCAACATTGTATAATGATTTATTATTATTCCGGGTGCAAATTAAAACATTCAATGCATATTCCCAATCAAAGGCTGGGTTACCAGCTGGTTAATTGCCGGATATACTTGTCCAGCCTTGCTTTGGCGAGAAAATTTTTTTCCAGGGAATCGGCAAAAGGCACAGGGGTGTCCAGGCTGGCGCAGCGCATTACCGGCGCGTCCAGCAGGGAAAAGCAGTGTTCGGCGATCCACGCGCTGATTTCGGCGCCAAACCCGCCAGTCAGCGTGTCTTCATGCAGGATCAGCACTTTGCCGGTAGCCGCCACTATTTCCCTGATCGCAGGGTAATCCAGTGGGAGCAGGGTGCGCAGGTCAAGGATGCCGATAGACAACTCCGGATGCTGCCCCGCATAGTCCAATGCCCAGTGCACACCGCTACCCCAGGTAATGATGCTGATATCTTCCCCTGGCTGTACCAATGCGGCTTTTCCTATTTCTGTGGTATAGTAGTTGTCGGGTACCAGCCCACTGATGCTGCGGTACAAGGCTTTATGTTCAAAATACATGACAGGGTTGGGATCAGCAAAGGCTGCTGTCAGCAAGCCCTTGGCGTCTGCCGGGTTGGAGGGATATACCACTTTCAGGCCGGGTACATGGGTAAACCAGGCTTCATTGGTTTGTGAATGGAAGGGGCCTGCACCAACACCTCCACCCGCGGGCATCCTGATCACCACATCGGCGTTCTGCCCCCAGCGGTAATGTATTTTGGCCAGGTTGTTCACGATCTGGTTGAATCCACAGGTGACAAAATCGGCAAATTGCATTTCCACCATACTCTTAAATCCACCGATAGATAAACCCAGCGCTGCGCCGATCACAGCGCTTTCACATAATGGAGTATTCCTTACCCTGCCGGCGCCAAACTGTTCAAGAAAGCCTTCTGTAATTTTAAATGCGCCGCCGTAGGCTGCAATATCCTGTCCCATGAGGATCAGCTCAGGATGTTGTTCCATGGCTTGTCTAAGCCCGTCGGACAAAGCGTTGATAAAGCGTTTTTCTGAAGAGGGGCCAGAAGCGGCCACCGGAGCGGGCGCGGCGGCATAAAGGTCGTTGAGTTCTTTTTCCGTATTAACTATGAACGGGGAGTCGGTAAGTCCCTTTGCCACCTGGATCTCTATTTCATGCTTTAATTCTTCCCGGATAGCGGCAATGTTTTCGGCAGAAAGTAGCTTGGCCTGCTGGAGGAAGGATTCATATTGAGCAATGGGGTCTTTTTTGCCCCATTCCTCGAAAAGGGCCGGGGGCACGTATTTTACGCCACTGGCTTCCTCATGCCCGCGCATACGGAATGTCATGGCCTCTATCAGTACCGGCTTTTGCTCTTTGATGGCATAAGCCCGGGCGGTACGTATGGTTTGATATACTTCCAGGAGATTATTGCCATCTATTTGTACGCCTTCCATGCCGTAACCTATGGCTTTATCTACCAGGTTGGCACAATGATATTGCTCACTGACAGGTGTGCTTAGTCCATAGCCGTTATTTTCTATCAGGAAAATTACCGGCAGGCCCCACACCGCAGCCAAATTGAGTGCTTCATGGAATTCCCCTTCACTGGTACCTCCTTCTCCGGTAAAGGCAAGCGATATTTTTTCTTCTTTTTTTAGCTGGTGGGCCAGGGCAATGCCATCGGCAATAGAGAGCTGTGGCCCCAGGTGGGATATCATGCCGCAAATATGATGCGGCCTGCTACCGAAATGAAAGGAGCGCTCACGGCCTTTACTATAGCCATTCCCGCTGCCCTGCCATTGCTGCAGCAGTTTATCGAGCGGCATTCCGCGGGTGGTGAATACACCCAGGTTACGGTGAAGCGGCAGGATCCATTCATTTGCTTCCAGGGCCAGGGCGGCGCCTACTGCAATAGCTTCCTGACCTATACCCGAAAACCATTTACTTATTTTGCCCTGCCGGAGTAACAACAGCATTTTTTCTTCTATAAGCCGTGGATATACCAGTGCTTTATAGAAAGATTGTAATTGCGCATCGCTTAAATCTGACCGGTCAAAATACATGAATTGGCTTTTTAACAGGCAGTAAAGGTAAGGGCTAATCGTTGTTAGCGCCGGCAAGACTGATCATCACACTGTTGATGATGGTCATAACGATACTGAAAAGCATCGCCCACCAGAAACCATCAACCTTAAAGCCAGGTACCAGTTTGGCGGCCAGCAGGATGATCAGGGCATTGATAACAAAGAGGAAAAGCCCGAGGGTAACAACAGTTACCGGGAATGTGAGAAAAAGAAGTATGGGTTTAACCAGGGCGTTCAGGAGTGCCAATACCAATGCGAGTACCAGCGCAGTTACAAAGCTATTTACTTCAACTGCCGGCTTCAGCAGGTAAGCGGTTGCCATGGCAGCTAAGGCACTAACCAGTATACGAATCAGGAAACCCATTGTACATTATTTTACCAGTTAAGGTAACGAAAAAAAGGGAATGGCAAAGTTTAGCTGTTGGGAGTGGGCTTCTAACCCGCTCCCAACAACCATTTAGCCAGGAATTATTTACAGGAAACTGTCTGCCTCCCGGTAAGCTTTGATCAGTGCGTCTTCGCCTTCTTTTCCTTTGCCTGCTATTCCGTGCTCCATGCCCAATACTCCTTTGTATCCTTTGTTATGGAGATGTTTAAAGATGTTTTTATAATTAATTTCACCCGTGCCCGGTTCCTTACGGCCCGGGTTGTCGCCGATCTGGATATAGGCAATTTCGTCCCAGCACCAGTCCATTACCGGAATGAGGTTACCGGTATTGCGCTGCATGTGGTAGATGTCGTACAAAATTTTGCAGGAAGGGCTTTTAACGGCCTTGCAGATTTCAAAGCTTTGTTCGGCAGTACGGAGGAACAGGTCGGGGGTATCGCTGAGAGGTTCCAGTACCATGATCAGGCCATGTGGCTCAAAAATTTCCGCCCCGCTACGTAAGGCATCTATTACGTGCGCAGTTTGAACGCCTATGGGAAGGGCGCGCTCAAAGTAACCTGGTACAACCGTGGCCCATTTGGCGTTGCAGCGTTTAGCGGTTTCCACGCTGGCTTTACAGGTTTTGATAAATGCGTCTTTAAATTCCTGTTTCCCGGTGGCCAGCGATGGCTTCCAGTTGTTGCCGGTGTCTACTACAAATACGCCCATCGTCATGCCCAGCTTAGCCAGGAGATCGCCTATTTTGCTTTGTTCTTCAGGGGAGCGACCCAGCATGCCATTGTCTTCAATAGACCGGAACCCCTGGTCGTACATATATTTGATCTGGTCCAGGAAGTTACCGCCATTGGCGCTGTTTTTAAACATGCCATCGTGAGGGGCATAGTTCATATTAAACGGCTTTCCGGCCATACCGGTGGTATTATTGCCTCCGGCGTGCGCAGCATTGCTGATCCCTCCCAGCGCCAGCGCTGAAATACCGGCCAGGGTGCCGTTTTGCAGGAATTTTCTTCTTTCCATAACGTTTTTAGATTGATGGTATAATTGACGGGTCCTAAATTTAATCGCTTTTCTAAGGAAATGCTAATATTGATGAAAAATTTTCAATTCATCAGCCCATTTTCGCATTCATCAAAAAATATTGCTTTCCAGATTAGTTTTTTTTAGATTCACCCACTTTATATTTTTCAATCACGTTAGATGACCAAACAGTATATGACCTTATTGCTGGGCGGATTGCTCAGCCAGGTTGTTGTAGCGCAATCAAAACAGGCATTCGAAGTTTACAGCCAGCAGATCCCCGGAACGGATGTAAGTTTCAAAATGGTACCCATAAAAGGTGGAAGCTTTCAACTGGGAAGCCCGGACAATGAAAAAGGACGTAATAAAGATGAAGGCCCGGCAAAAAAGGTGGAGATCTCCGATTTCTGGATGGGCGCTACTGAAGTTACTTTCGATGAATATGATATATACGCGGATGTGGAAAAAGATAAAACACCTACGCCGGATGGGATGACACGCCCCAGTCCGCCGTATATTGACCTTACCCTGGGAATGGGGAAAGCCGGTGGGTTTCCTGCCAACAGTATGAGCCAGTATGGTGCTTTGATGTATTGCCAGTGGCTTTATATAAAAACAGGTGTTTTTTACCGCCTGCCCACTGCTGCAGAATGGGAATATGCCTGCAGGGCCGGCGCCGCCACCGCCTATCCTTTTGGCGCCGATGCCGGCCAGCTGAAAGAATATGCATGGTTTAAAGACAACAGTGATAATAAATATCATAAGGTAGCGCAACTGAAACCTAACGCCTGGGGATTATACGATATGCTGGGAAATGTGGAAGAGTGGACCCTGGATCAATATGATGAAAACGGCGTAGCCAACGCTTCCGCCACCGACCCCTGGACACAGCCAACGGCTAAAACCCCGCGACTGCTCAAAGGTGGCAGCTTCCAGGATGAAGCTCCACTGCTCCGCAGTGCGGCCCGTTTGAAATCAGACCCCATATGGAACCGCCGGGATCCGCAGATCCCCAAAAGCTCCTGGTGGAATGCAGACGCTCCTTTTGTAGGTTTCAGGATAGTAAGACCCGTAAAACAACCAACAGAAGCGGAAGCCAATACATTCTTTGAAGAGATGATCGCTAAATATAAAGGTGCACGCTAGAAAGATTCAACATCCAAAAATCTAAAAAATCTTATTCAGTTATGGACAACGAAAAGAAATTCCACGGTGAAGGCCGCCGCGAATTCGTAAAGCAAACTACCTTGCTTGCGGGCGGTTTACTGGCTATGCCTATTTTATCAAAAGCTAATTATTTTTCAGGATCTACCGGTGTTATAAAAATAGCGCTGATAGGCTGTGGTGGCCGTGGTACCGGCGCCGCTACCCAGGCGCTCAGCACAAAAGAAAATGTGGAGCTGGTGGCAATGGCCGACGCTTTCCCCGACAGGCTGAGCAACAGCTACAATGATATTAAGGAAGCCCTGGGCGATAAAGCCAGCCGGGTAAACGTTCCGGAAGGCAATAAGTTCATTGGCTTCGACGCATACAAACAAGCCATTGCACTGGCCGATGTGGTGATCCTCGCCACCCCTCCGGGCTTCAGGCCCATTCACTTTGAAGAAGCGGTGAAACAGGGGAAACACATCTTCATGGAAAAACCTGTAGCAACAGATCCCGCCGGTATTAAAAAAGTACTGGAAGCTGCTGCAGTGGCCAAAACAAAGAAATTAAACGTAGTAGTGGGCTTACAACGCCGCTACCAGAACTCTTACCGCGAACTGTATAAACGCTTCCAGGACGGCATTATCGGCGATATGCTCTCAGCACAGGTGTGGTGGAACCAGGGAGCGCTGTGGGTAAAACCCCGCAAGCCCGAGTATACAGAAATGGAATACCAGATGCGGAACTGGTACTACTTCAACTGGCTGTGTGGCGATCATATCGTGGAGCAACATATCCACAATATCGACGTAGGCAACTGGTTTATGGGCGCTACCCCTGTTACTGCAGGCGGTATGGGCGGCCGGGCCGTTCGTACCGGTAAAGAGTACGGCGAAATATTTGACCACCACTTTGTGGAATACCGCTATGCAAATGGCGTGGTAATGAACAGCCAGTGCCGCCACTGGAAAGACGCTCCCAGCAAGGTTGATGAGGAAATTGTAGGTACCAAGGGCCGTATCTTCTGCGATAAAGCACAGATAGTGGATCATAAAGGTAAAGTGCTGTACCAGTTCGACAAGAAAAAAGAAAACAACCCTTACCAGACAGAGCACGATGAACTGTTTGCGGCCATTGCCAAAGGCGAATACAAATTTGCAGACGCAGAAAGAGGCGCCCAGGCAACCCTCTCTGCTATCATAGGCCGTTTGGCTACCTATTCCGGCCAGGTGATCGACTGGAATGTGGCGCTGAACTCAGGCCTGGACCTGCATCCTAAAACATATTCATTTGATGCGCAACCACCGGTAATGCCGGATGCATCCGGTAATTATGCTTATGCAAAACCAGGTATTACCAAATATTTTACCTGATAAAAATTACCCGGCATAAACGTGGACCAGGGATTTGTGGAAAGATCAGTAAAACGGTCTTTTCACAAATCCCTGTTTCGTGATGCACAATTCGTAATTTCCATCTATGAAAAAATTACTGGTAGTATTGACGGCCATGTTAACCGGGGGCGGCACAACTGCCCAGGTGGCGGCGATAAAGAAATGGGCGGAGGCAGAACTGCTGCATAAAACACCAATGGAACAGGCGCATGTGGGGATCTGTATTTATGAACCGGCTACCGGGAAATATTGGTACCAGTACCAGGACAATAAGTTTTTTACACCGGCATCCAATATGAAGATATTTTCATTGTATGCCGGTCTGAAGCTGCTTGGCGATTCACTTCCAGCAGCGCGTTACTACGAAAATGATACCGCTCTCTTTGTAAAAGGAACAGGAGATCCGTCTTTCCTGCACCCTGATTATAACTATCAACCCCTGCTGCAGCTATTGCAGCAAACCACTAAAAAGATTTATCTCGTTCCTGGTGTGAATGCCAACAAACGCTTTGGTCCCGGTTGGGCCTGGGGGGATTACGCAGATGACTATCAGCCGGAACTGAACGAGTGGCCCATGTATGGCAATGTGGTCCGCATCCGGCGCCAGGGGAGGAACAACAGCATTGTGCCTGCCTTCTATGACCTGGATGTAATGGAAGATGATACCCTGAGCGAGACAATTATATCGAGGGATGAACGTAACAATATCTTCTACCTGAAATACAATCCGGAAAACAGGGAAGAAAAAAAAGCCGAAGTGCCTTTTATTACAGGATCTGTGCAGGATTTGCAGCAACGGCTGGAAGATACTTTGCATAAACGTATAGGGCTGGCCGTTGTACCGCCTGCAGGAAACTACAGGATGCTGAAAAGCCTCCCGGTAGATTCATTGTTGATCCCGATGATGGAACGCAGCGACAATTTTTTTGCGGAACAAACACTGATGATGGCATCATCCGTTTTATGGGATACCATCAGCAGTACCCGCACTATTGATTACCTGCTTGCCGGAGAGCTCAAAAGCCTGCCGGACCCGCCGCAATGGGAAGATGGGTCAGGGCTTTCCCGGTACGACCTGTTTACGCCCCGCGATTTTGTAACAGTGCTCACCCTGATGCGGCAGCAATTTCCACAGGAACGGCTCTGGCAGATCTTTCCCACCGGAGGAAAGGGCACCCTGAAGAACTATTATAAACAGTTGAAAGTACATGCCAAAACAGGCACATTAACCGGGGTGGTAGCTTTGAGCGGTTATCTTGAAACAAAGAAAAAGAGAACACTGGTGTTCAGTGTAATGGTGAATAATCATCACGAATCTGCCAGCAGTGTGAGAAGGGCGGTAGAGCGGTTGCTTACCATGGTGAGCACTGCCTACTAAGGCTTGATGGTATAAGAAAGCAGCAGGGTAGTGTCTTGCAGCTGATCAGCTTCTATGAGCCCAACCCCTTTGCCGTAATAGCTGGTGGAGATGGTGCCTACGGATACCGGATTACCAAATACAATGGCATAAGCATCCATTTTTACTGCGATCACGGAGGCATAATTCTTTCCGTTCACCGTTTTGGTGATATTCTTTTCCGTAATGGTAAATTCCAGGATCCCGGAAGTGTTTACACCGCCGTTGTTTACAGTGATGGTGTCTTTCCAGGAAGTGCCTGCAGGCACATTATCTTTCAGGTAGGTAAGCTCCAGGCTGTCGGCGCTGTAACCCTGGAAAGTAAGAATGCTGGCTATCTGTGTGTAAATACCGTCTTTACAGTTAGAGCAGGTGAATACGCTGTCGTTTCCTACCTTTTTATATACTATACCGTTAATGGTCGTGTCTTCTGAAACTGTGAGGGTATAGGCGACCGTGTCTTTAGAGCGGTTTACATTAATGTAGGAAAAAGAGGAGCCGTTAGTGTAGGGGGCATACTCGCAATTACTGCCGGAGGGCAATGTACCTTCTCCCTCATTGCTCATTTCCTTACTGCAGGAAAACAGCAATGTTACCATTGAAAGGATAGCTATGAGAAAGTAATGTTTCTTCATAAAACATATGGTGATACATCTATAACGCTCAGAGATATAAAATTATGCAAAAAAACGCCATAAGTATTTCGCTAATGGTTTTTTAATAATACAGGCTTAACCGTGCCGCTTAGCTATTGCCGGTTTTTGCGGCGTTGCTGCTGATCCTGCGCAGGTCGCCGGGCATGATATCTTCAATGTGGCCATCTTTTGAAACAAGAAAAGTTAGGCACGCATACTTATACAAGTAGGAGTTGCATTTATTCTCTTTTTTTAAGGGGAATTTTTAACATAATTGTATTGGCGACATTTATTTTTAGAAAATAATTAAACTAATCATGTCTATCTTACATAGACATGAATACCCGTTTCGTCGATATGAAAAGCTAGTTAACAGACAAATTTTATCATCTTCCAAAATCACTTGTAGCATGAACCCACGTTATGCAAAGGCTATGCTATTGCTATGCCTATTTGCAACCCACAGCAGCGCCATTGCCGCGCGCGCGCCATTACCCAGCGTATGGCAACAAGTAAATCTAACAGTTAAAGGAAAAGTAAAAGACATCAACGGTAACCCGCTGCCCGGGGTTACAGTGTTGGTGAAAGACTCAAAGAAAGGTGCTACCACCGATGAAAAAGGCAACTATGTACTAACCGATGTTAAAAAAGATGCGGTGCTCGTATTCCAATACATCGGCTTTGATGCACAGGAGCTGAAAGTGGAGGGTAAAACTTCCCTGAATGTTGTATTAAAAGAAAACCAGAAAACACTGGATGAGTATGTAGTAGTGGGTTACGGTACCCAGAAGAAAGTTACCAAAACCGGCGCAGTATCATCTGTAAAAGGCGCCGAGTTACAGCAGTCGCCCAACGTTAATATCTCTAATTCACTTGTTGGACGTATTCCCGGCATTATTGCAGTTAATAACAGTGGTGAGCCCGGTTACGATGGCTCCCGTATTTTTATCCGTGGCCGCAGTACATTAGGTAACAGTAACCCACTGGTAGTGATCGATGGTTTTCCGCGCGATGGCTTTGAGCGCATGAATCCCAACGACATTGAAAGCGTTTCCATCCTGAAAGACGCAGCTGCCGCCATTTATGGTTCCCGTGCAGCCAACGGCGTTATCCTTGTTACCACCAAGCGCGGTAAAGGTGGAAAGCCAACACTGAGCTACGGCTTTAACCAGTCGTTTGTAACACCCACCAGGCTGCCTGAAATGGCGGATGCGCCTACGTATGCCAAAGTGGTGAACGAAATTTTAAAGTATGGGGGGGATGCGCCAAAGTACACAGATGAACAAATCAAGAAATTCGGAGACGGCTCCGATCCATGGCTGTATCCTAACACCAACTGGTATGATGCCGCGATTAAAAAGTATTCCCTGCAAAACCGGCACGACCTCTCGCTGAGCGGGGGAACAGAGAAAATGTCGTACTTCGTTTCGCTGGGTTCTTTATTCCAGGATGGTATTTATAAGAACAGCGCTACCAATTACAAGCAACAAAACGTAAGGGCCAACCTGGATGCGGTAGTAAGCGATTACATCCGTTTGCGGTTCGACCTGGCAGGGCGCCTGGAGAACAGGAACTTCCCGCCCCGCAGCGCCGGCTCCATCTTCAGATCCCTGATGCGTGGCCGGCCTACGGAAAATGCCATCTGGCCCAACGGGTTGCCCGGGCCTGATATTGAATACGGCGATAATCCCGTTGTTACAGGAACAAATGCAATCGGTTACACCAACGATAAGAACTATGTGATCAATACCAATATGTCGGCCGTAGTAAATATCCCGGGAGTGGAAGGATTATTCGTAGATGGTAGTTTTGCCTACGATCAGAATTTTGATTTCTACAAATCTTATATCAAACCCTGGACGTTATACACCCTGGCAGATGCAAATGATCCGACACATAAGCTGAATGCAGGCTCCCGGGGAGTAAGCGCTCCCGAGCTAACGGAGCAGTTCAGTACATTAAGACAAATTACCGTCAACTTCAAATTGAACTATGTACGTTCTTTCGGCAAGCATAATCTCAGCAGCTTCATCGCTTTTGAACAGGCTACTCTGAGAAACGATGGCTTCTCTGCCAATCGCAGGTACTTTATCAGTGATAAGCTTGACCAGTTGAATTTAGGTGGCGATAAAGAAAAGAACAATGCCGGCAGCGGGTTTGAATATGCCCGCCGGAACTACTTCGGACGTATTTCCTACAACTACAAGGAAACCTACCTGTTTGATTTCAACATGCGTTACGATGGTTCCCAGAATTTTCCAAAGGGCCGCCGCATGGGGCTGTTCCCCGGAGCGTCTGCAGGATGGGTACTTTCAAACGAAGGATTCTGGAAGAAAAGCATCCGTACGCTTGATTATTTCAAAGTGCGCGCAGCCTGGGGACAAATGGGTAACGACCAGATTGATCCGTTCCAATACCTGAGCACCTATGGCTTCAGCGCCGGCGGCGTAATGCTGGGCGGCGATCTGAATAAAGGGCTTTACCAGCTGAGATCTCCCAATGACGCGATCACCTGGGAAGTAGCCAATAACTACGACGTGGGTATCGAGGCAAAAATACTGGGAGATAAACTGGCTTTTGAAGGAGATTACTTCCTCACCAAAAGATCCAACATCCTGGCCAGCCGCAGCCAGTCGATGCCCGGCTATACCGGTATGACCCTGCCACAGGAAAATATCGCCCGGGTAGAAAATAAAGGCTTCGAAATGGTACTGAGCCATAAGAACGACATCAAAAAATTCCATTATGAGATCATAGGTACTGTTACACACGCAGAAAACAAAGTGCTGTTCTTTGATGAAACACCCAATCTGCCGGCATACCAGCAGGCAACCGGAAAACAGATAGGCGCACCGCTGTATTACCAGGCAATCGGTATTTATAAAACACAGGAAGAAGTAGATAAAAGCCCCCACGTAGGCGGCGCCAGGGCCGGGGATATTATTTTCCTCGATAAAAACGGGGATGGCGTGATCGACGACCTGGACCGCGTTCGTATGGACCGCACAGAAAACCCGACCTGGATCTTTGGTTTAACCATGACCGCCAAATTCAAAAACTTCGACTTCACCATGTTATGGCAGGGCGCCACCGGCGCCAGCCAGTACCTGCGTACAGAATCAGGACTGATCGGCAATTTCCCGATGGCATATGTAAAAGACCGCTGGACAGAAGACAATATCAACGGATCATGGCCAAGAGCGTATGACCGTGACCGTGAGTACTGGGTGAACCGCCAGAATACTTTCTGGTTCTGGAACACCAATTATGTCCGTTTAAAAACCCTGGATCTGGGGTACAATATACCCTCCAAACTCTGCAAGCGCGTGGGGTTACAAAACCTCCGGGTATACGTAAGCGGGCAAAACCTGGTGACCATCGACAAAGTAAAGATTTTTGACCCCGAAGCGCCCAGTGGAAGCGGACAGTTTTATCCGCAAACCAAGATTTACAATGTGGGATTAAACGTAACCTTTTAATTAATGTGCCATGAAGAAATTAACCATCATCAGATATATAGCGGGAGCCTTTTTGTTATGCGCGGCGACTGCCGGTTGTAATAAGGACTTTCTTGAAAAGAAACCGCTGACGGAATATGAAGAATCAGATGTGTGGAAAGATGTGGGCCTGGTGCAGGCATTTGTAAATGATCTGTATGTACAGATGCGCCCGGGATTCCTTGAAGTGATGCTTTCCTCCATGACCGATGAAAGCCGCTTTATCCACGATTACAACACCTCCAGGGTAGTGCAGGGAAATGCCTCTGCCGACGATGTGGGCGCCATCAATGATTTTGCCAGGTGGGATCTGCATTACAAGGCTATCCGCAACTGTAATATGTTCCTGGAAAAAATCGCCAATGTGCCCATTACCGATGAAAACCTGCGTACCCGCATGACCGGCGAAGTACATTTTATGCGCGCCTGGTATTATCATATGCTGGTGCGCTATTATGGTGGGGTTCCTTTGATCACCAAAACGTTTAATATTAAGGGAGATGAACAGGAGATATTAAGTGTAAAGAGAGCCACTTTTGACGAATGCGTTAAATTCATTACCGCGGAATGCGACCTGGCCGCGCAGCAACTGCCTGCTTCCTATGAAGCCGCTGCAGGCAAAGGAAGGGTAACCAAAGGCGCCGCGCTGGCATTGAAATCACGGATACTGCTTTTCGCTGCCAGTGACCTGTTTAATGATGCGAAAGTACCCAATGATTTAATGGGTTATAAATCCGGTTCACAGAAAGACCGTTACAAACTGGCTATGGACGCGGCAAAGGTGGTAATGGACCTGAATACTTACAGTCTTTATCAGCCCGCTGCCAATCCAACAGACAATTACACCCGTGTATTCCTGGATAAGGATAACCCGGAGCTGATTTTTGTTAAGCAATATGATAAAGCGTTGCTTGGAACTTCGCACGACCTGTACAACGGGCCAAACGGTTATCATAACTGGGGCGGCAATGTGCCCATAGAAAATTTTGTGACCGGCTACCAGATGAAAGACGGGACTGCTTTTTCCTGGAGCAATGCCGCACAGGCAAAGGCGCCCTATGAAAACCGCGATCCCCGCTTTTACGCCACCATCCTTTATGATGGCGCTAAATGGAAGCCCCGTCCGTCGGATGCCGCAAAAGTGGACCCGGTAGGAGTGATACAAACCGGTAAATATGAAGCACCCAATGGCAAGGACAGCGTATGGGGGCTCGATACACGCAACAGTGTGATTGAAAACTGGAATGGCACCTACTCCGGTTATTACCTGCGTAAGTTTATGGATAAGAACCTGGATGCACAGTTCTTCCGTGGCGACCAGAACTGGATCTTCCTGCGCTATGCAGAAATACTGCTCAACTATGCAGAAGCTGCTATGGGTTACGGCGATGAAGCAAGCGGACGTACTGTGTTGAACCAGGTGCGCCAGCGTGCAGGAATGCCAGCTACAACAGCCTCCGGAGCCGCTTTGTGGGCAGTGCTGAAATATGAAAGAAGGTATGAGCTGGCCTTTGAAGAACATCGCTTTTTTGATGCCCGCCGCTGGAGAGATGCTGAAACTGTTTTCAATGAAAATGCCTACGGCATTGAAGTATTGGGATCACAGATTGCCGGGCATCCTTTTGTATACCATGTATACAGCATCCAGAGCCGGAAGTTCAATAAGGCGAAGAATTACCTGCTGCCATTGCCTGCCAACGAAATCAGGAAGAACAGTAACCTGAAGCAACAGGAAGACTACAAATAACGGGATTCATACACTAGCTTTTCATAAAAAAGAAATGCCGCGAGATCATCGCGGCATTTCTTTTTTATGAGGAAGAGCTCATTGTTTATACGCCAAGAGACCAGCCATCGCGGTAAGTACGTTTTACAAACTGGTTAGCTTCGTCGAAGTTGGTAATCTTCATATTGTTACCATCCCACAGCAGTTTGATGTAACGGCCGGGGTAGTCGAAGCCTTTACCATTTGCTTTCGCCTTACGGATATCGAAGCTGCGGATAGCCAGGTTAGCCATGAGGATGGTTTCTGTAAGCGGGCCGGCAATATCGAACGGAGAGCTGAGGGCTTTCTGTTGTTTGCTGCCGTAGCCGGCAATAGCGGCATTTACCCACTGTACATAGTGGCCTTCCGGTACACGTGCAATTGTTTGCGGCACATTGGCTTCGTTGGTGCGGGAAGTAGGCAGCAGCTTAGGATACATACCATAAGTACCGCACATCATTTTACCTTTGTCACCAATAAACAGGGCGCCGTTACCACCATCGCCCATTGTTTCGTTGGGGCCCAGTTCTTCCGGGCGCTCCGGTTGTATACCACCGTCCATCCAGTGGAGGGTTACTTCTTTTCCATTCTTACCAGGGAATTTCATGATCACATGGGAAGAAGGAGGGCAGCTTTCAGGGAAGTATCCGCGGGTGAATTCTCCCACATATACACTACCTACGCTGCATTCTACAGAAGTAGGGTAGCCCAGGCCCAGTACACGGAAAGGAGGTTCAATGATATGACAGCCCATGTCGCCGATAGCGCCGGTACCGTAATCCCACCAGCCGCGCCAGTTGAAAGGCACCAGGTTATCTACATAGTCTTTTTTAGGAGCGGTACCTAACCACAGGTCCCAATCCAGTTCCTGCGGAACATCCTGGCGGGTAGTGGGCCAGGGAATACCCTGTGGCCATACGGGACGGTCGGTCCAGCAGTAGATGGTATGCACATCGCCAACAAGGCCGGCATTGTACCATTCCATCAGCTGACGAACGCCATCGCCGGAGGAGCCCTGGTTACCCATCTGGCTTACCACCTTGTATTTTTTAGCCCCCTGTGTGAGCATACGTGCTTCGTAGATGTCGTGGGTGAGCGGCTTCTGTACATACACATCCTTCTTCAGCTGCATAGCGCCCATAGCGGCTACGGCATGCGTGTGATCCGGTGTGGATACGGAAACGGCATCGAAGTTTTTGTGTTCCTTGTCAAACATTTCCCGGAAGTCGGTGTAGAACTTAGCCTTAGGGAATTTCTTCACGGCTTCGGCTGCACGACGTTTATCCACATCACACAGGAAAGTAATATCAGCCGGGCCTTTGGCAAATTCAGATATATCGCTGAAGCCTTTACCGCCTACGCCGATACCTGCTACCCGCAGGCGATCGCTTGGCGCTACATAGCCTCTGCCTAATACATGGCGTGGAACTATCATGAAACCGGCAGCTGCAAGCGCACCGTTTCTCAGGAATGATCTGCGGGAAACGTTGTTTTCTCCCTCATTCTTTTTTTCTGGAATCATTGATGTGAAGTTTTCTGGATTTAAATTATGAAATAGCAAGTTAGTTCGTTAGTCCCAGGTCATCAGCTTGCCCCTGTCTTCAATTTTCAAACAGGTAGCCAGTGTTTTTTCATCATACGCATAGCCATACTGTTTCAGTACGTCTGCCGGAACGCCATCCCATTCGTTGGGTGTATTGCCAACATAGTTCAGGTCTTTGATGCCTATTTTGCTGGTGAAAAAGCCTGTAGCAGTGAGATTGCGCATCCGGTTGAAAAAGGCCACACCCTGGCTGTTTTCCGGGGCCGCTTTGGCCGGGTAGGCAATCAGGTCTACCACTTCAATGCGTTGTTCAGCGCTGCATTCTGCAAATGACTTATTATACCGTTTGGCGCATTGCATATCCAGCCAGCGTAACCCGCCCCGCATAGGTAGTTGATGCTCCGGTATATCCTTTACAATAAACTCAATGAACTCCGGTACTTTGGCATCGGAGGCGCTGCCGGAATGTTCATCTGCGGGGATAATGATATCTGCAAGGATGGTGATGGTTTTCATTTCAGCGTCTGTAAAGAATTGCTGGTCCATTAACGCTTTATCCCGCAGCACTTCTTCCGGAGTACGGCCGTAGCCGGGCGTTTTCACATTGGGATGATCGTTTTTATCAGCCGTTGTTTTGTTATCGCCACAACTGGTGGCAGATAAAATGGTACCAACTGATAACGTTCCCAGTGCCAGTGCTTTGAGTGATTCTCTTCTATCCATGAAAAAAATTAAAAGATTAGAGATTCTGTTTTTTCAATTGATCCACGATATATTCAGATGCCCGCATAGACAGAGCAAGGATGGTCCACGTGGGATTTTTATCTGCCTGTGATACAAAGGCTCCTCCATCTACAACGAAAAGATTCTTTACTTCGTGTGCCTGGTTGAACTTGTTCAGTACGGATTTCCCTGGATCGTCGCCCATACGGGTGGTACCTACCTCGTGAATGATGCGGCCCGGGTTTTCCAGCCCGTATTTGGTATCAGCGCCGGGTTTGGTGCCGAAGGCAATGCCGCCCATTTCATGAATGATCTCTTCAAAAGTATCCTGCATGTGTTTGGCCTGGTTGATTTCGTGATCGCTCCAGGTGTAATTGAAGCGCAGTACAGGAATCCCGAATTTATCCACCACGTTCGGATCTATCTCGCAATAGTTGTCTTCCCGTGCAATACATTCGCCCCTGCCGGCAAAGCCGATCTGGGAGCCATAAAAGCGGCGGTAGTCATCTTTCAGTGATGCGCCGTATCCGCCTGCTGCTTTGGTTTGGCCATCGCGGCCGGGTACCCTGCCGTTCATGTTTTCCATGCCAAAGCCGAAACCATAACCCGGCATATGCATGCCTCCGCCAAATTCAATATGGTAACCACGGGCGAAGTTCAGTTTTTTGTTATCGCCCCACCAGGGAACATACATATGCATGCCGCCCACGCCATCTTCATTATACCGTTTACGGTCCATCAGCTGGGGAAGGAAACCGCCCCTTGAGGAACCGGTGGAATCGTGCAGGTATTTACCTACCACCCCGCTGGAGTTGGCCAGTCCGTTCGGGTGTTTGGCTGATTTTGAGTTCAGCAGCAAACGGGCCGATTCGCAGGCGCTGGCCGCCAGTACTACCACACGGGCGTTAACGGAGTATTCCTGGAGGTCAGTTTTATCTACATAAGCCACGCCGGTAGCTTTCCCGCTGTTGTCGGTAAGCACTTCCCGTACCATGGCGTTGGTATACAGGTCTACATGACCACTTTTCATTGCGGGTTTCACCAGCACGGAAGAAGCGGAGAAGTCGCCATATACGGTACATCCACGGTTGCACTGGCTGCAGAAGAAGCAAGGGCTGCGGTCTTTATTTACCGAGCGGGTTAATATCGACAGGCGTGCAGGTATAACAGGAATGCCTAAACGATCCCCTGCCTTTTTCACCATCAGTTCGTGTAACCTGGGTTTGGGAGGAGGGAGGAAGAAGCCATCCGGTTCGTTGGGTATGTTTTCTTTGGTACCGAATACGCCGATCATTTTGTCTACCCGGTCGTAAAAAGGCGCTACCTCCTCGTAGGTAAGCGGCCAGTCGTCGCCCAGGCCATCATAACTCTTGTGTTTGAAGTCGCGGGGGCCAAAGCGCAGTGAAATGCGGCCCCAGTGGTTGGTTCGTCCTCCCAGCATGCGGGAGCGGAACCAGTCGAATTCAGTTCCGTTTTTTTTCGTGTAAGGTTCACCGTTAAGTTCCCATCCGCCGTAAGATGCGTCAAAGTCACCGAAAGGACGGGTAGTACTGGCTCCTCTTCTGGGTGATTCATACGGCCATTTCAGTTGTGTAGCCTGCTCCGGGTCGGCCGGGTCGTACTTTGGGCCTGCTTCCAGAAGGGCAACTTTGAGGCCTGCATCCGACAGGATTTTTGCAGCCATACCTCCTCCGGCGCCGGAACCAACGATACAAACGTCATAAACCTTCCCTTGTTTTTTGATTTCGAAAGCCATTTGCGTGGATATTTTAGACTTTTTAGAAGAACACCGGTTTTAAATCTATAAATTAAATGCGGAAAAAGAACGGTTTTTTTTATGAGCGATCATACAGCCTATATTATTGGTGTAGATATCGGCACCAGCAGTACAAAATCGATTGTGCAAGGAATTAACGGTGAAATACAGGCGGTGTTTCAGCAGGCATATGTAACCAGTCATCCGCAGCCGGGTTACAGTGAGCAAACGCCCCGGGTCATCCTGGAGGCGGTGATGGCCGGTATCCGGGAGGCCATAGCCAGGATGGGAACAGCGCCGGCGGCGGTTTCCTTTAGCAGCGCCATGCATAGCATTATGGCCATAGGAGCGGACGGAGAGGAGCTAACGCCGTTGATTATCTGGGCTGATAACCGCAGTGAGCCGAATGCGCTGGCATTGCGGGATACGCCTGAAGGTCAGCTGATTTACCGGCAAACCGGCACCCCGGTGCATGCCATGTCGCCCCTGTGCAAAATTATGTGGCTAAGGGAGCAGCAGCCGGCTGTTTTTAAAGCCACAGCTATATTCCCGGGTATTAAAGAATACATCTTCCATCATTTCTTTGGTAGCTGGATAACGGATCATTCTATCGCCTCTGCCACCGGATTGTTTGATATTCATACACTTGGCTGGAACAGCACGGCTTTAAAAGTGGCTGGTATCACGGCGGCGCAGCTACCCCGGCCGGTGCCGGCCAACCACATGGTTAAGGGATTATTGCCGGCCGTAGCCGATACATTGGGCATCCCGGCAGATACACCCTTTATGATAGGCGGCAGCGATGGATGCCTTGCCCAGCTGGGCAGCGGAGCGCTGGACCCCGGGCATGCCACGCTTACCATTGGCACGAGCGGCGCCGTAAGAATGGCAGGAGCCAGACCGCTTACGGATACCGCCGGCCGGCTTTTCACCTACCTGCTTACGGATGATATTTATATTACCGGCGGCGCCTCCAATAACGGAGGCGTGGTATTGCAATGGCTGGTAAGGGATTTCCTGCAGCAGCCGCTGAGCGCGCTTAATGAGCTTGTGGAAGCGGCACTGGTAACAGATCCTGGCAAATTGCTTTGTTTACCTTACCTGCTGGGGGAAAGGGCGCCGGTATGGAATAGCCATGCGAGTGCGGCCTTTATAGGTATCCAGCCCCAGCATACGCCGGCGCATTTTACCCGGGCAGTACTGGAAGGGGTTTGTTTTGCGCTTCTGAGCATCAAAGAAGCGCTTGCAGAAACTGCGGGGCCGGTGCAAAAGATCTCCGTGAGTGGAGGTTTTACCAATTCGCCGGGCTGGATCCAGCTGCTGGCCGACATCTTTGGCCAGGAAATGCACCTGCAGCAGGAAAGCGATGCCTCAGCACTGGGCGCCATCCTGCTGGCGGCGAGGCAGCTGGGCTGGCCGGAACAGGAGAAGCAACAGGCCCAAACGGTTTTTACCCCTGACGCTTCCAGGTTTGAAGAGTATAGACGGAAGTATGGGATTTTCCGGAAACTGTACCGGCAGATAGAGGAAAGTCTTGCCGCGGAGTGATTTAAAAGTCCGCATGTCCATCAGCATCAAATATGGATGTCCTGGCGCCATACGGGAAGATAGAAGAGTGCCTTATTGTGGAATGATTATAAAAATCCACATGTTGCATTCGTTGGCATTTTATATTGCTATATTGTAAAGAAGATGCTCAAAAATTTATAAAACAGCCTATGAAATTAGTTTACCGGTCAATTGGGATAACATTAATAGTATTCGGGATACTATTGGGAATTTTTATGTTAACAGAAAAGCAGGCGTTACCCAACTTTCTTGCAGAGAAAAGTCAATTTGCGCTTGCCTACCGGCTTGCGGCAACCAATTTCCCTTTTTACGCCGGCATATGTGTGCTGGCAGGAGCTATGCTCCTGGTAAAGGATAATAAGGATTAAACAAACAGGCTGCCCGGTTTACATATAGCCGGCACCCGTGTTGGACCTGCATTACCGTAGCATATACCGCGCTGTGAACGGGGACATGATGCGGAGGGGAGGTGGACTTGATCTGGAAATGATCTGCTGTAGAGGGTTTGGGGCTATAAAAAGAAGAACGTTGTACCTGGTGACCCGGGGAAGCTGGTAGAAGCCACATGGCAGGCTGCCGCACCGGGGGTAGAATCAGTGAAAACCAGAAGCTTAAAACCACATAACAGGCGCTGTGGATCGCCTGACACCGTAGGGTCCTAAAGTTAAAACCATCTAACAATTCACCAGCCAGTATAGGACCCGGGGGAAACCGTTCCCCCGGACTTTTAATTTCCCGTCATCAGTTCCCGCGTTCAAACATGCGCGCGAGATCTGTGAGTTTGAATGATATAAAGGTGAACTTGCCGCCTGGCGCCACGTTGGGCATGCTGCAGGCAAACAGTTCATCGATGATGTTCTGCATTTCGCGGGCGGCCAGTATTTTGCCGGCAGGGATGGCATTGTTACGGGCCATTGCACGGATCAGCTGTTCGCGGGTATTCACTTTCAGTTCATGGCTGAAGTTCTTGAACTGTTCCAGCAGCTGCTGGATGGTGGCATGATCGTTACCATTCTGAATGTCGGCGGGGGTACCGCGAACAATGAAGGTATTATTGCCAAAGGGCTCCAGGTCGTAGCCCAGTGTCTGGAGGTCGCCAAGCATTTCGCTGACCAGGGCTGCATCTGCCGGGGGCAGTTGCAGGGTTTGCGGGAAAAGGCTTTGCTGGGTGGCCATCGGGGTTTCCTGTAAGGCGCGCTGGTAGCGTTCATAAAGGATCCTTTCATGGGCGGCCTGCTGATCTATCAATATAAATCCTGATTTTATCTGCGACAGGATATATTGCTGGTGCACCTGTACCGGCACTTTCTGATCGTTGGCGGTGTCCTGCCAGCGTTCATCGATAACGGAAGCGGTGGCATGCGGCTGGCTTTCGTAGGTTACAGCCGGCCGTGTTTCCGGTTCCGGGGCGATGGTATAAGTGCTTTGTGTATAATTGTCGTTGTTCGTTTCGTACAGATCCTTCCAGTGCTTCAGGTTGCTGCTGTTGTTGCTTTTATCGATCATGTGCGCCTGGTTGGCCTGTGTAAAGGATTTATACAGGGGGCTCTGGGTCGACTCATTCTGTTGCTGGGCGGTGAAAGGTTTGCTTACCGCATCCAGGGCCTGGATATTCGGATCGAGGTCGAAATCCAGTGTAGCAGTGATGCTGAACTGGGCCAGGGAATGTTTTACCGCCGACTGCACAAAGGCGTACATGAGTTTTTCATCATCGAACTTGATTTCCTGTTTGGTAGGATGTACGTTGATGTCTACGTGTTCGGGGTTTACATCAATAAACAAAACATAGAGCGGGAAGCTGTCGGCCGGGATGATATCCGCAAAAGCGTTCATCACGGCGTGGTTCAGGTACGAGCTCTTAATGAACCGGTTATTGACGAAGAAGAACTGGTCGCCCCTGGTTTTTTTTGCGGTTTCAGGTTTTCCTACAAATCCGTACACGTTCATGTAGTCGGTCGTTTCCTTTACGCTTACCAGCCGGGCGTTATAATGTTGTCCCAGGATGGCAACGATGCGTTGTTTAAGCGATCCTTTATCAAGATGGAACAGCTGTTGATTATTACTTGTCAGTGAAAACTGCAGTTGTGGGAACGACATGGCCACGCGGATGAACTCATCAACGATATGCCTCATTTCCGCCGCGTTGCTTTTCAGGAAATTCCTGCGGGCGGGCACGTTGAAGAAGAGGTTCTTCATGGCAATGCTGGTGCCTTCTGCGGTTTGACAGGGCTCCTGCTTATTTACAAAGCTGTTGTCGATTTCCACATAGGTACCTACCTCAGCGCCTTTTTTGCGGGTTTTGAGCTCCACTTGCGAAACTGCTGCAATGGAGGCGAGGGCTTCGCCCCTGAAACCCATGGTGGTGATCTGGAAGAGATCTTCTATGGATTGTATTTTGGAGGTGGCATGGCGTTCAAAGCACATCCGGGCATCTGTTTCGCTCATACCTCCGCCGTTATCAATTACCTGTACTAACTCTTTGCCTGCATCTTTAATGATCAGTTGAATATCGGTTGCACCTGCATCCACTGCATTTTCCAGTAACTCTTTTACCGCTGATGCCGGTCTTTGGATCACTTCCCCCGCAGCTATCTGGTTCGCTATATTGTCTGGTAATAAATTGATGATATCCGCCACTTACTAGCCTTTTGCCGTAAAGTTAACAATTTATATGCAGTTGCTCATCGGTGATTATCAGACAGTTTTAAACAAAAAATTAACTGTTTTGTTAATTAGCCCCTTGATTTGCAGGAAATAACAATCCATTATGCTTGTTCATACGTAATTTATGGTAGAGGACAAAAAAGAGCCGGCCAACGACCCAGCAGTCACAATGATAGTGTTAATGAGAAGTTAACGAATCAAAACTTTACATATGTACCTATGGAATCTAATAATTTTGAATATCTCTATCAGGGTCACCAACTGTACATACCCATAAATCGGTGAAAAAAAGAAATCAATGGAAGATGGAAAAAAGAAGGGAGACATTTACTCCCATACAGATGCCAACAAAGTAAATCTGCCAGATGAAGAATGGAAGAAAATATTGCCAACGGACGTGTATCATATCGCCAGGGAAAAAGGAACAGAATGGGCCTTTACCGGAAAATACTGGAACAGCAAGGAAAACGGTACCTACTACTGCGCTGCCTGCGGGAATCCATTATTTGTTTCCGACACTAAGTTTGAGAGCAGTTGTGGCTGGCCAAGTTTTTTTCAGCCGCTTACCAAGTCCAGCGTAATTTATTCTCCTGACAACAGTCATGGAATGCATCGGACAGAAGTGTTATGCGGGCGCTGTAAATCCCACCTGGGACATGTGTTTGATGATGGCCCTCCGCCCACGGGACTTCGCTACTGTATTAATTCCGTGATCCTGGATTTTGAGAAAGCAAAGGAAGCAGACCAACATTATCAGCAAGACAATACCCCCAGCGATAAGGATAAAGAACTGGAGTAACCATATCTTCTGCCTGATAGCCAACGTGATCTGCCGGTTGACAATAAAAAGCCGTATTTTTATTATCATCAACCCCCGACGGTCATGAAAGTACTTAAAACACTCGCCTGGATCATAGGAATCATCCTGTTCATTGCAATTGTGCTGATCTTTTTTGCGCCCACTACGATGCATGTGGAGCGTTCGGTGGAAATTAACGCCCCTGCCACAATTGTATGGAACGACATTGTGAAATTCGAAAAATTTAACGAGTGGAATACCTGGAAACAGATGGACTCCACCGCCAGGTTCACTATTACCGGCGAAGACGGTTCTATTGGCGCTGTTGATTCCTGGAAAGGCAGTAAGGTGGGGGAAGGAAAGCTGCAGCACCTGGCGATGGACCCCTACAAATCGGTTACCCAGAAGCTTACTTTCATTACGCCGTTTGCATCTGAGTCGGATGTATTTTTCCGCTTGTCGGAAGCTGCAGGAAAAACAAAGGTCACCTGGGGATTTGATACCCATTACGACCGGCCGCAGAATGTGATGACCCTTTTTATGAAAGGTGCGCTGGAAAAGGATTTCGACCAGGGGCTCAATAACCTGAAAAGCATGGCGGAAGCGGAGGTAAGAGGTCCCAATGCACCTAATGGCATTGACGTTACGGTAAAAGAGATGAATTTCCCCGCAACAACGTATGCGGCTGTACGAAAAACCATCCCAATGAGCAGGATCACCGATTACTACCGCGCTAACCTGAGCACCATTTATAATGCAGCCAATGCGGCCAATTTACAGCCAGGCGTGCCATGCGGTATTTTTTTCAGCTGGGACAGGAAACAGCAAACCACAGATATGGCCGCAGCTATCCCCGTACCTGAAGGAAGCAGGCCCGCATCGGGGTATGAAATTATTACCCTGCCGGCTGCGCAGGCAGCCTATGCCGATTATATAGGGCCTTACAGTAAAATAGCCAACGCGCATGTGGCCATCAGAAATTTTATTACCGATAAAGGAAGAACCATTGTTCCGCCCACTATAGAGATGTATCTGACTGATCCGGGCAAAGAAAAGGACAGTAGCAAATGGCTCACGAAGGTCATCTACTTTATGAAGTAATCATCCGGAAGTAAAGAAGCAAAAACGATTGGCATGGCATTACAAGAGGGGAAAGCGCTATTTTCCCAGTGTGCTGGCATATTTGGTTGGCTCAAATTCTATGATCTCATAAAGGGCCAGCTGGTATTTTTCCAACGGATCTTCGCTCATGATCTCTTCTACCTCCTTACGGCTGGCTGCATTGCAGAGAATAACAGCTCCCGACCTGGGCTTTCGCCTACCTGATAAGATAAACCGGCCACTATCGTAGTGCTTTTGCAGGAAGGCAGTATGCGCCTCCATGTAGTGTTCTACAGCCGCAACGGGCCGTATGTATTGTAGCATAATCAGGAACATAACGGTTTTTCTATGGTATTTAGTAATAGTTTCATAGTTAGTAGCAAAGGTATAAACTTAATCAGTATTGAAATATTGTATGTACCAGGGAAAAATGAGACATATGCGCTACAAAAATATACGTACTTTTGCACGAATGAAATACCACGATAGTGGGAATGTATTGCTTGAACAAGTGTTGCTCCGAATAATTTCTTAATTTTTAATGTTTTTATGAAAAAATCAATTTCCAAAGTTTTGTTAGCCGCTGTAACGACAGCGGTTATGCTGTCTTCCTGCTCCAAGACCCCTGAAGAGAGCCGGTATATCCCGAAAACAGCCGGTGTGATAGTAGATCTGAACGCTAAACAGCTAACCACCAAGCTGGTGACAAACGGTATCACTATGGATAAACTGTTTGATGCCGCGCAAACCAAAGACACTGCCAACGAAATGATGAAGGCCTGGAAAGACGCCGAAAACTCCGGTATTGATCTGCAGAGCCATTTCTTTGCTTCTTTTGTATTCCAGGGCCAGCCGGCAGAAAACAAATCTTACATCAGTCTTACCGCCAGCCTGAAAGATGCCGACAAATTTGAGGCCTATCTCAAAAAGAACATCGCCAACTACTCCCTGAAAACACAAAATGATTTTAAATATATCTGGGAAGAAAAGCAGCATGCCGTAATCGGATGGAATAAATCTGCCGTTATCTATATCAGCGCAGTGAACCCGAACGACCTGGAGAAGTATGCCCCGGGCGGTTCTGCTGCTCCTGATTATCCTGCAGAAGATGAACCTGCAGCAGACAGCGCAGCAGCAATAGTGGACAGCGCAGTAGCTGTGCCTGCCGCCCTGGTAACTGCGGAAGACGATGCGGTAATAAAAAACTGGGTAGCTGAGGTAGACCATCTCTTCCACCTGAAAAAAGATGAATCAGCAGGGACTATTGAGCCTTTTGCCAAGTTGCTGAAAGAAAATGCTGACGCCGGCATCTTTGTAAATCCTGAAGCTATTTATAACGGCGGCCAGTTCACCATGATCCCCGCCAATGTTAAGAAGCTGATGGAAGGTTCCTTCTACACCGGTACTGTTAACTTCGAAAACGGTAAAATCGTTTTCAACGGTCATTCCTACATGGGTAAAGAGCTGGCGGCCATCTATAAAAAATATGGTAAGAAAGAAATCGATATGGATATGCTGAAGAAGTATCCTTCCCAGAATGTCACCGGTTTTGTTTCTTATGCTTTTGATTTCCGTATGATCGGCGATATCGTAAAAGCCACCGGTATGGACGGTATGGTAAACCTGCTGATGGGAAAATCCGGCTTGTCGATGGATGATGTGCTGAACGCATTTGAAGGCCAGTTAACTTATGTGGCCTCCGATTTCGCCATCACCAAAAAAGAATCTCCTTATTTCCCCGGTGAATTCACGGAAAAACCGGATGCCAAATGGATCTTCAGCCTGAAAGTAGGTAATAAGGATGCATTCAATAAAGTAATGACATCTCCTATGCTGAAAGAAGTATTCACCAGGGAAGGCGACCATTATACCGTGGCAAATCCAATGGCGGCTGCTACCATGCCGGCAATGTCTATCACTGAAAAGTATGTGACCCTTGGCTCCGATAGCGCTTTGTTGCAGGAATACCTGGGAGGCAAAGGGCACATCAAATTACCTGATGGCATTGAAAGCAAAGTGAAAGGAAGCATGATTGGCGGTTATGTAGACCTGGAAAAAGTGACCAGCGTGATCCCTGAAGATAAAGTGGATGAAGATGAAAAAGTAGTAGTGAAAAAAGCAAAAGACCTGCTGAAGGATGTAACCTTTGTAAGTAAAGCCGATGGCGGCGATGTGCAGCATGGAGAAGCCATACTGACCTTCAAAAATAAAGATCAGAACAGCCTGGTACAGCTGATCAACCTGGGCACAGAAACCGTAAAGGTGATGCAGGCGAAGAAAGCCAAGGAGAAAGCGTATGAAGACAGCGTGTTTGCAGCGCCGGTAGATACTGCCGTTGCACCGCAGTAAATTATAACCTTACCAGGAAAAGGGCGCCGGTATTATATCCGTTGCGCCCTTTTCTTTTGCGTAAAATATATCATTTATATTCGCTACTGTTAACAGCAAATGCCATTATGCAGATTCAGCTCAGTCAGCTTATGCCCATACCCTTGCAGGATAAACTCCGGCAAAGGTCGTCGGACATCTGGAACCAGGAGGTAACTTTCCAGCCAGGCAATTTTGTGAAGATCAAAGCGCCGTCCGGAACGGGCAAAACCACCCTGATCCATTACCTGTATCATATCCGTTACGACTATACGGGGAAAGTGCAGGTGAACGGACAACCCTGGCAGGCATATAATAAAAACGAAATAGCCGCTATGCGGCAGCGGGATATCAGCATTGTATTCCAGGATCTCCGGCTTTTTGAACAGCTGAGCGCCCGGGAAAATATATCCCTGAAGCGGGTAATGGAGCCTAAGCCTTATTATCCTGCTGAAAAGATAGATGAAATGGCAGCCCGGCTCAATGTGTCGCATGTGCTGGAACAAAGCGGCAAAACCCTGTCGTATGGCGAAAGGCAGCGCATTGCCATCATCCGGGCGCTGATGCAGCCCTTCAGCTGGCTCCTGATGGATGAGCCCTTCAGCCACCTGGATGAAGATAACACACAACGCGCAGCCGCACTGATTGCCGATGAATGTAAAGCCCGCAATGCCGGGTTTATTTTAACAGACCTGGATAATGACCAGCACTTCCCTTACGATGTGCATTATCATCTTTAATGTTATTTCATGCGTCCATTTTTTGAATTACTGAAGAAAATTATTCAAACCGGGGTGGGAAAAACCCGGTTCCTGATGGCAGCAGTGGGTTTAGGCATTGCCATGCTGCTGATACTCATTGCTATCCAGGCGCACTCCAATTTCAGCCAACTGCTGTACAGCAGTAAAAATCAGAATGAAACCGCCGATTTCCTCGTGATCAATAAAACCATCACCAATGCCATGATGGGGCAGTCGTCTAAAAGTATTTTTACCCCTGAAGAAATTGCCACTATAAAAAAACAACCATTCGTTCAGTCGTTCGGGTTAGTAACCTCCAGCCAGTATAAAGTAGTAGTGCAGGCGCCCGGCGACCTCCACTTTGCCACTGACATGTTTTTTGAAGCAGTACCGGATAGCTTCCTGGATGTGAAAGGGCAGGACTGGAAATGGGCAGAGGGCGACCGTACCATTCCTATTATTTTACCGAACGATTTCCTGAACCTTTACAACTTCGGGTTTTCCCTGAGCCAGGACCTTCCACAGATCTCACAGGAAACAGTGAAGGCATTACCCCTGCAGGTAAACATCTCCAACAATCAGTTATCAGATCAGTATATGGGGCATATTGTGGGCTTTTCGGACCGCATCTCTTCTTTCCTGGTGCCGGCTTCTTTTATGGCCTGGGCCAATGAAAAGTATGGAATGACTACCGCCACCGGTACTTCCCGCGTGATCATTAAAACGCCGGATCCCTCTAACCCGGCGTTGGTGAAGTTCCTGGAAGATAATGGCTATACTACCAACCAGGATAAACTGAAGTTCAGCAAAACCAGGCTGATTGTACAAACCATTGTATCGGTGGTGGGGTTTTTCGGATTGATCCTGCTGTTCTTTGCCCTGCTGGTTTTCAGCATGTTTATACAGCTGGTAATTGCTTCCTGCAAGCGGGAAATTCAATTACTGGTAATACTGGGCACGGCGCCAAAGCAACTGCAGCGGTACCTGCTGAAGCAGTTTGTGCCCCTGTATATTGTGATCGGCATTTTATCGTTGCTGCTGGTAGCCGGATTGCAATACTGGGCCGCTGGTGAGCTGGCCCGGCACCAGATGCAGGTAAGCACCTGGCCGGGCATTCCGGTATTTGCGGGCATTGCGCTGGTATTGGCCCTGGTGTATATTGTAAACCTCCTTACAGTGAGGAAGTACGTAAATAATATTTAACCCTGCGGTGGCCGGTATGGCACAGTAAAGGTAGATTTTCCCCTTTGTGAAATAAGCAGGTAAGGCACCCAGATGGCCATGCGCAGCAGCGGCCACAGGACGGAGTTTACGCTGAAGATATCGTGGGGCTTTTCTGCCTTGAAGTAATAATAATTCAGTGAATTATCTGCATAAATAAAAACGGTAGCCATAAAATAAAAAGTGGCCAGCGCGAAAGGGAAGGTATCCCGCCGGTGGAAAAACAATACAGCCAGCAGGATGCTGTATGCCAGGAAAAATACGTTGACCATCATTTCCATGATGAGGAAGAGTTGTACCAATGTAATATTTCCCAGGTCCTGCCGGTCGGAAATGCTGATCCAGTAAGTATAATCGAATACCGCCATTTTGCAGATACCGGCAATTTCACCCATGGGCGTAAACAGTAACCCGATGGCCAGTAATACCAGCCCGCCGCCGATGGGCAGTGGTTCGGGCACCTCTTCATTGGGCGTAACGGAGTATTTATAAAAAACAAACCCCAGGCAGGCAAATCCCGCGGCGAACAGTAATGCCAGTATAATGGCAAGCCAGTTTCCCTTCCCTTCCGGATGCCGTGTTACAGCAAAAGCGGGATTCCAGCTGAGATCCATAGAAGTTATTTCATTCATCTTCTTCAGATCCCTTACATACTGCGGAATAAACTTTACGGGGATATGATCGCTGAAGGTTTTGAAATGATAGGATAAGACGACCTGCTGTCCTTTGGTTTCGGCCGTGTAGTCGAATGAGTAATACTCGTTTTGCAGGTGCAGTGGTGTTTGGTTCAGCGACCATTTAACAGGCGTGTGCAGGATAATCTGGTAGTCCTGGTCGTAGGGATAGCGGATGCTAACCGGTATTTTACGTTTATCGTCTGATATATAGGAAAGGATATCGTAGAAAGGTTGTGCGTTGGTGGTGAATACCAGTTTGCCTGTGCTGCTGTCTTTTTTCCAGAGATCGTGTATGAAGTAGCTTTCGTTTACATAAACTGTGTTGATGGCGGTACTATCGCGGGTAGTGATAGCATCGTTGATAGCTACGTCTCCGTATAGTTTCTTGTAGTAGGCAAGGTATGATTTTTCTTTATCCTTCATGCTGGTGACAGCCAGCTCAGCACGCTGGGCATCTGCATCATCCCGGTGGTAGGTGGTTACCACTTCCAGTTTGCCGTCTTTGTTTTCATCATCGGGCAGGGTAAAGGTTTCGCGGACGATGATTTTGCCACGGGTAACCGGTGTAATAGGTGTGAGCTGCGTGGTGGTATCGGTTACTACCAGTGCCTGCCGGTAATCCGGTTCGCATATATCTGCCAGGCTGCCACGCTGGTACGACATGGTGCCATCCAGCCAGTACACTTTATTATTGAGCACCGCATGTACAATGGCGTGGTTGAAGGCGTTGGGAGAGGGGAGCATGTCGCTTACAGTTCCTTTCATATCGGTATTTACATAGGCCATGCTGGCCATGATATTGTTGGCACGAAGCATGGTGCAAAGCAGCAGGGCCTTGTCTTTACAATCCCCGAAACGCTGTGCCAGTACCTTATCCGGGTTATTGGGGCGATGGGAATATTCTCCCATTTCGATGCCCATATAACGGATATCGTCCTGTACAAACCGTAACGCCTGGAGCAGGTAACTGGCCTGATCGCCATTGGCCAGCTTTTTAAAGGCGGCGATCTTACGGGCCAGCAGTGGGCCGGGTGGAGATGCCTGGTTCACTTTCATGCCCCATTGCGCCACTTCTTTCCAGGAGGGATATTCGCTTACCTGTACATAGGTAAAGGGGTTATACCATGAGGGCACAAAGCTGGTGTTATCTGTTTCCCTTACGTCTACTTTATTCCACTCATATACGGTAAGGCCGTTCCATGATTTCTGAACAGGAGCGGCGGCGTTATTATACTGTTTGAACCGGAGCTGTCTTTCCGGGCTTACGATAAGGTTTTTGTAGTAGTTCACAATAGGTTCATAAGCCACGAAATACAGGCGGCTATCCACTTTCCCGTTGAAGATGGGGTTATCGCCGTTGATGGAATAGGCATATTCGATCTGGTCGCCTTTCCTTACATCTTCCAGGATCAGGTAAGCGGTGTAGGTGCCGCTGTATATGAAGCGCGAAAGGTCCTGTTCTTTCTGTAGCAGTTTGAAGGCGGCGCCGGGAAGCCGGTTGATTTCCTGTCCATCGCGGTGGATCACTATTTTATGGAAGATGAGTTTTTCGTATTGGGGGTCATAATCGACTGAAATTTCAGACCCGTTCTGAATACCGGCTTCCGACACAATTTGCCGGATGAAGTGCTGGTAAGTGCTTTTCAGTTCCATCTGCCTTTGTTCTTCCAGCAGCAGGAGGTAGTAGCCATCGCTGATGTTTTTGGCATTGGGTTTTTGGGTGAGGTCGGGTGTAAAGGGGACGAGCCACGCAGGTGCGGGGCTGGTATTTACTTTTTGGGCGGGTGCAATGGTGTGGATTAGTATCAGCAACAGGGATAATACTAACTTCCGTGCACGGGAACTGGTAACGTGCATAGCTATGTTGGTTGATACCCGTTAACTGGGTATAGGGCAGTAAAAATTTTGCAGATGAATTTACGGTTGTTTTCCGATAGTTAACATATAAACTGCGAAAGAGGCCAGCCAGTGCTCGCCGGCGTAGCTGCCGCTGAAAACCTGTTTCAGCCCGGCTTCCATGTGCGCATGGGCCAGTTGGCGGATCGCCTGTCGGTTTTTGCCACCATGTTCGGCAATGGCTTCGAGGCACCAGGTACGGCTCAGGTTTAGCCCGTCGAGATGAACCAGTTTCCCGTCGGTCCTGTCTTTTACCTGCGCCACCTGCAGGATACTTATCTTGTTTTCAAAGAGGCCGGGTAAAAATGCGTATAGCCATTTACGGTAGTCTGTTTCCGGCATTATCCTGCGCATAAGGTCTGCCTCTTCCAGGGAGGGAGAGAGGAAGTCGTAACCACCGGGCTCCCATTGTACCGGTGCATTTTTATCTGCGGCATAGAAGCGCATAGCGGCATCGTGTATGGCTTTTTTCAGGGGCTCATCTTTGGCAGTTACTGCATAGTCCCAGGCCAGGCATAATCCGAAGGCGAGATTGGTATGTTCTCCCACCCGGATAGGATACATGATTTTATCGAGGAACTGGATGTACGCGGCGGAGAACTGGGAGGCCAGTGGCTGCACGTTTTGGCTCATGGTTTTTCCCAGCGGATCGTTCCAGGTGAGCAATTCGTTTTGCAGCTGCAGGAGCCAGCTCCAGCCATAGATCCTTTCAAAGCTCTTGTTTTCTGCGTTGCTGAACAGTTGTTGTTCTACTTTTATATTTTCGGCAGATAGATGTGCGGCCAGTTTGGTTCTTATCACCGAAGCTTTTGCCAGGTCCGGGTATGATTTCAGCAGCCGTACCAGCATCCAGTGCCCGTGCACGCTGCTATGCCAGTCGAAACAGCCATAGAAGGCGGGGTGATAATTTTTCGGGGCAGTGAGCAATGAACTATCGGAGAATACGATCCCTGTTTTATATGGGAATTCCAGGTCCAGGCATTTCAGTGGCAGCTCTGCCAGTTTATTGGCAATGTCTGGTGTTAACCGGGAGGCTGCGGGTGTATGTCCCTGGCTGGAAGAAGGTACCTGTGCGCTCATATTGAATGAGAAAAAGAGGATGATGAATAACTGGCCTGGAAATTTCACGGTGGAGCGGTGCTTTTATCTGTTTAATAACAATTTTACGTAGAACATGGGCTTGCCCAGTTTTTTCCGGAGGTCTACCTCATGGAACATGCATGACATAAGGTCTTTCAGCTGTTTATTGCGGGAGCCCATTTTCATCAGCATATTGAACAGCCAGGGGTATTTGATGAGTTTCTGCAGTTTAGTGCTCACCTGCAGTTCCGGTCCGAGAATGCGGTATACGTTTTCATCGTATGCGTTAAAGAAAGTATCCGAATAATCGTTGGCTTCGATGGCTGCGGCGGCCTGTTGGGCGGCAATCCTGCCGGAGTAAAGGGCGTTGCCGATCCCTTCACCGGTGAAGGGATCTATCAGGAAGCCGGCGTCGCCAACCAGCATATAGCGCTCTCCGTGCAGTTTTCTTTTTTTGCTGCCGAGGGGTAAGCCATAACCATCGATGGTACCAATAAGCTCTGCGTTTTTGAAGCGTTCTTTCATCACGGGATCGGTGGCGAGGGTATCCAGCATCAGCTGTTTCAGGTTCACCTTTTTGTTGCGGGCCGAGTTGCTGAGCATTCCTACGCCTACATTGGCTTCTCCATTGGGGAGAGGGAAAATCCAGATATAGCCCGGGAGCATATTTTTCAGGAAGTGCAGTTCAATGAAGTTGTCTTTATGCAGGCCCGTGATGCCTTTATAGTAGGCGCGGATGCCGGCCACATAATGTTTGGGTTCCATTTTGATCCCGGCCACATCCCGGGTAAAGCCGGAGTGGGCGCCGTTGGCTACTATGACCACATCGGCCTTCACCTTGAAGGAGCCGTCTTTGCTGGAGAGGTGGTATCCATCGGGTTGCAGGTCGTATTTATCAATACTTACGCCCTCGAATAAACGGATTTCGGGGCGGCGTTTCATTTCATCTACAAGGAAATTGTCGAAGTCGATGCGTTTGCAAACGAACCCGCGCGGGTTGCTCATATCTTCCTGGTAGCCCATGCGGTAGGGGATATCCATCCCGATACGGTTGGGAGCCACGAAGGTAACGCCCCAGCTGTCGGCCTTGAACATGGCCTGCTGGAGGCGGAGCCCGATGCCTTTGTCGATACGTTCCAGGAGGGTAAGCACTTTCCCGCTTAGTCCGTCTCCACAAACTTTATCCCTGGGGAAAACGGCTTTATCTACTACGATACATTCAATGCCTAGCTGGGCGAGTTGCAGTGCTGCTGTGGCTCCGCCGGGCCCGGCGCCTATGATACAAACTTTTGTTTCCATTATTGATGATACTGTTACGTGGCGGTAAGATACGGAATAGTGAGGATTTAGTACCAGGGATTGGCTCCATTAAAAATCCGCTATATTTGCGGTTCTTAAAAACACACGAAACATGTTTGGTGATTTATTTGGAAAGCTAACACAGATCAAGCAGAAAATGCAGGAAGGCAAAGAGCGTCTGGCTACAGTAACTTTATCCGGCGAGGCCGGCGATGGCGCTGTAAAAGTAACCGTGGATGGCAACCGCCAGGTGAAAAGTATTGATATTGCAGAGCGTCTTTTTGCACCGGAGCATAAAGAAGAGCTGGAAGACCTGCTGCTTACAGCGCTGAACCGTGCACTGAAAGAAGGGGAAAATGCTTTTGAAGCAGAAATGAAGAACGCTGCCGGCGGAATGCTGGGCGGATTGTTGTAATATATTTTAACACAGGCAATTGCCATATATACCATTGGTATATATGGCAATTGTATTTTATGTGAAAACTGAATGAATTCTGTAGTGTGTAAATAATATTCCGTTTCCGATGTGATAGTGCCCTGTACATGGATTTTCTTTGCAGGTACGATCAATTCCAACATGAAAGTTTTCTTCCGGCGTATTCACTTATACCTGGGCCTTACAGCCGGCCTGGTAATTACTATCAGCTGTTTAACAGGTGCTTTACTGGTATTTGAGAAGGAGCTGACGGAAGGTCTTAACCACCGGCGTTATTTTGTGGAACCGGTAGGGACGCGTTTGCCGCTGGACAAAGTGGCGGCATTGGCGAAGCAGGCTGTTCCCGGCGCAGGTATTTCCCGGATACAGGTATTTGCCGATCCTGCACGCACCATACAGGTACAGCTGGAAGAAGGGAAAAAGGAGCAGGCATCCGGAAAACGCAGAAAAGGCGGCACTGAAAAAGAAGGCGCCGGCCCCAAAAAAGAAAAAGGGCGTACAGCGTTTGTGAACCCTTATACCGGGGAAGTAATAGCGCTTTACAGCTACCAGCAAACATTTTATTATAAGATATTTTCCCTGCACCGCTGGTTATTGGCGGGAGCAACGGGGAAGCTTATTACCGGTATCAGCACGCTTATATTTTTCTTCATCCTGCTTACCGGCATTATTCTCTGGTGGCCGAAAACACGCAGCATTTTCCGGCAGCGGATCAAAGTAAAGTGGGATGGCAACTGGAAACGGGTAAATAATGACCTGCACATTGTGCTGGGGTTTTATACTTCCATCTTTCTTTTTGTGTCTGTTTTTACCGGTTTAACCTGGTCGTTTGAATGGTTCAGCAAGGCGTTGTATGCTTCCCTGGGCACTTCCCCGAAACCGGCAGCCGCGCCGTTGTCGGCCCCGGCAGTGGATGTTACCGGTAAAAGTATTTCTTACGAAACGGCACTGGCAGTGGTAAAATATGCGGTACCGGATGCGTTGTTTTATTCGTTTACCGCTCCGAAAGACAGCTCGGCGGCTTTCATGGTAAGCCTGCTGCCAGCCGGCGCCTTACATGAGGCAGCTACTACTACTTATTACCTGGACCAGTTTAATGGCAGGGTGCTGGCCTCGCAAACTTTTGCACAAAGGAACCTGGGCCAGCAGATCCGTGGCACTATAAAGCCATTGCATACCGGGGCTATTTTTGGTACGCCTTCCAAAATATTTGCTTTGATACTCGCTTTGCTGGGCGCCACATTTCCCACTACCGGTACTATTATGTGGCTGAACAGGACGAGGAAGAAGAAAAAGAAAACAGCATCTCCTGTGGTACCAGAAGCCGGAGCAGCTACACAGGTGGCCTGATATCATTATTCCGTTTCTGCAAATACCCTTCAGAAACGGAAGGTTTTAATCTCATTTTAATTTTACTGCCGTTAACATTTTCTTTGCAAACCCTTATCCCCGCTAAGTTTTAACATTCCTCTACAGAATCTGGAATAGCATTTGGCATATACCTGCAAAATGATATTACCATGCGTGCTTATCCAAAACCGCCTGCACCTGATCACAAAGCCATGTATTATATCGCTATCGGCGTTATTATCATCGCCGTGCTGGCAGAGATAGTACACAACAGCGTAAAATTATAACTTATGATTAATCAGTATGAAGTGCCAGCCTGTATTGAAGATACGATACCAGCACTAAGAAAAGCATTACACCAGTTTCCGGCCATATATCATATTTACGACACCATTGGTTGTTTAACAGAATACACCGACAAACAGCTGCGGGAGCAGAATTTCCCGGTAGCAGGTAAATGTTTACAACTGGCCGGCCGGTTATATGAAAAGGGTAATATGGTTGTGAAAGAAGCGATTACCCGTATTTTTTTACCGGTGCTCTGCAGGGTTCCCCTTGCAGATGCCGTAAGCAGGATCCGGGTGTATTCATTGATCCCGGATTCAATTTATCCACTTTATATACAACATCAACTTACTGGTAATGGAAACAGATGAGGAGATAGTCGTCCGGTTGGCAACAGCCATGGACGTTGACTTTGCCCTGCCTATTGTAGCAGAGATGGAAGCATCCGCAAAGGCGAGGGGCACGGGGATTGCCAAAAGAAATCCCGATACTATAAAGGAAAAAATACTGGAAGGGAAAGCCGTTATAGCCTTCACGGCAGAAGGAATATGGGCAGGATTTTCCTACATACAATCCTGGGAAAATGCCAGTTTTGTATCTAACAGCGGTTTGATTGTAGCGCCAGCCTTCCGTGGAATGAAGGTAGCGCAGGCCATCAAGCAAAAGATCTTTGAGCTGAGCCGGCTGCTTTATCCGCAGGCAAAAATATTCAGTATCACCACGGGGTTACCTGTGATGAAGCTCAATACCCGCCTGGGCTTTGAGCCGGTTACCTATAATGAGATCACACATGACCCTCTTTTTTGGGAGGGGTGTAAAAGTTGCGTAAACTATCCTATCCTGGCAGGCAAAAATTACAGGAATTGTTTGTGCACTGCCATGTTGTTTCAGCCTTCGGGGAATTGAAACAAGAAAACCGCTACGGTGAAAAATACAGCCAATGAGTTTAAACCGGCGATGCTTTTGCATTGCCGGTTTTCTGCGTTCGTATTGGATTGCCTACCCGTTGAAGTTTACATCAATAACGAGCAGTTTATTGATCTTATCGGTTGTTTTTTTGTATTCTCCATTCAGCCGTATATAGTAGCGGCTGATCCCGATGTATACCGGAGGTGCGGGGAAGCTTTTCAGTTGTGCAACCCGTGCATAGGCAGCAGGGGAGCCGTGTTGTTTTACATGCTGTTGTAATGCCTGTAAGGTAGTGGCGGGGAACCGGGATCTTTCAGCAGCGGAGTATTTTTTACAAATGAAGAAGTTGCTCGCTTCAGGGGGAATTATTTTCCAGGGGGAGCGGTAATGTTTCCAATGGCGCAGTGGCTCGTGTTCAACAATAGCGCTGGTTTCATAGCATTGTGATATTCTGATCCTGTTTATTTCGCTGGTAGTAATGGCCAGCATCTGCCCTTCAATGGTATGGAGATGCGCCAGCCGGAAATACAGGGTATCCGGGCATAGTTCAAAATCATTGAGTTGGGCATCGGGTATGATCCAGTCGAGCGAAAAATAGCAATCACCGAAATGGATATACGTAGTAGAGTCGCGGCACGCTACATATACTTCATTGGAGGCTACTTTAACTGCAGGCGCCGGCATTGCAATAAGCTGCATGGTATCTATCTGTACGGGCCTTTCCTTCACGGGCCTTTCGGGCCGATGGCAGGCGGGTAGCAACAGCAAAGCAATTGCAGGGAGTAAAAATATTTTCATGGCATACGGGATACTCTAACGAATTGGCGCCGGGGACGGATACCCGTGAACACGGAAAGCGGTTAGTCGGCGTCTACAGCACCGGTGGTATCTACTTTCCTGTTAAGGGCTTCCCACAAAATATCTTTTAACTCACTGAGCCCCTGGTTTGTAACAGAAGAAATAAATACATGCGGCACATCTTCCGGCAGTTCTGCTGCTATAGCAGCTTTCAACTCATCGTCCAGCATATCGCTTTTACTGATGGCCAGCAGGAACTGTTTGTCCAGTAATTCGGGATTATATTGTTCCAGCTCGTTCACCAGTACTTCAAAATCTTTGCGGTGATCTGCACTGTCGGCCGGAATAAGGAATAATAATACGGCGTTTCTTTCAATATGTCGTAAAAAACGGTGACCTAAACCTTTCCCCTCGTGGGCGCCTTCGATGATACCCGGGAGGTCGGCGATGCAAAACGATTTATTGTCGCGGTATTCCACCATTCCGAGTTGGGGGGTGAGCGTAGTAAAGGCGTAGTCGGCCACCTTAGGCTTCGCCGCGGTAATGGTAGACAGCAGGGTAGATTTGCCGGCATTGGGGAAACCAACAAGTCCTACATCTGCCAAAACTTTTAATTCCACAATTTTCCAGCCTTCCTTGCCGGGCATACCGGGTTGCGCGTATTCAGGGGTTTGGTTAGTGGCAGATTTGAAATAGGCATTACCTTTCCCGCCCTGTCCGCCGGGAATCCAGATAATTTCCTGTCCGTCGTGGAGGATTTCGGCTTCTACTTCGCCGGTTTCTTCGTCTTTGGCTTGTGTGCCAAGTGGTACTTCTATGATAATATCTTTACCAAAACGGCCGGTGCAGTTATCACCACTGCCGTTTTCCCCGTCTTCCGCCAGCAGGTTTTTATGCCAGCGGAGGTGAAGGAGGGTCCACAGCTGTGAATTGCCTCTTAAAATAACATGTCCGCCTCTGCCGCCATCGCCACCATCAGGGCCGGCCTGCGCATTAAATTTAGTACGCATAAAGTGCATACTGCCTGCGCCGCCTTTCCCGGACTTACAAAATACACGGATATAATCTACGAAGTTCGCTTTTTCCACTTAGTCTTATTTTTTAACATTCCGGGGGCCTTACCCCGGAAAAACAGAACGCAAAGATCGTGAAGTTTGAGCTAATTAGCACAATCCTGTGCCGGGAGCTCTTTACTTACAATCTTTGCGTTGTATAAAAAGATGTAAAAGTCTTTATGACAGCGGGTTCCGCTTATTGTACCTTTTCTCCTACCAGTTCATCCAGTTCTTTGGAGAGCAGTTCAAACACTTCTTCCTCTGTACCATCGCCTTTCACTTTTTTAAATTTGCCGAATTTGGCGTAGTGATCGGCCACAGGAGCGGTTTTATTGTGATATTCAACAATACGGGCTTTTACTACTTCTTCAGAGGCATCATCGCTGCGGCCGGAGGTTAAGCCCCGGTTCAACAGGCGTTTAATCAGTGCGTCTTCCGGTACCTCCAGTGAAAGCACAGTAGAGATAGATGTTTTCTTCAATGCCAGCAGTTTGTCCAGTGCTTCCGCCTGTGCAGTAGTACGGGGAAAACCGTCGAAAATAAAGCCACGCGCATCAGGATTGGCGTCCAGTTTGGAACTGATCATGCCAATCACTACTTCATCCGGCACCAGCAGGCCCTGATCCATAAATTTCTTGGCTTCCAGCCCCAGGGGTGTTTTATCTCCGATCTCGCTGCGAAGCAAATCGCCCGTGGAAAGATGAATAAGCCCGTACTTCTGGATAATGTTAGCACTTTGTGTACCCTTGCCGCTACCGGGAGGGCCAAATAAAATGAGATTGACCATGTTTTATAAAAATCTACTTTACTCGCAAGGTTGCAAATATAAGAAACAGATGAATGTATTGGTAATTAAAATTACGATTGATTAAACTAAATGTAAATATTCTGACAAAATAGTAAACAGCATTCAATTTTTTGCCGGAATCTGTAAAATATCTTCAACAGGGTATTCTAATTTAACGAAATAGTTTGGATATGACAAAATCATATGATCAATATTAGTAATTCTTTGATATTCAGGCCCGTCAGTCTGGATTTCCGCATGAATATTTGTAAGTTTATGACATGAGGAAACAATTATTGGTTGCAGGACTTACAGGCTTAATGATGACGGGCAGCGCCATTTCCGCGCCCCTGGTGTTCAAGGAAAAAAAGAAGCATAAAAAGGTGGCTGCACAAAAAGCGGCGCCGGCGCAGGACAAGGCTTCACAGTGGGCCGACAGTGTGTTCCAGTCGCTAACTCCCGATGAACGTATTGCCCAGCTTATTATGATCCGGGCGCATTCCAATTTAGGACAAGATCATATTAACGCCGTCATTAAAGATATACAGGACAACAAAGTAGGAGGAGTGATCTTTTTCCAGGGAGGGCCGGTACGGCAGGCCAATCTTACCAATTATTACCAGTCAATTTCGAAAGTGCCGCTCCTCGTAGCCATTGATGGCGAATGGGGGCTTGGTATGCGGCTCGACAGTGTTATATCACTGCCGCGGAACATGATGATTGGCGCTATGCAGGATACCTCCCTCGCATACGATGCCGGGAAGATCATGGGAGAGCAGTGCCGCCGGCTCGGTATCCATATTGATTTTGCGCCAGACATGGATGTGAACAACAATCCGGCTAATCCTGTGATCAACGACCGCTCTTTCGGGGAAAACAAATACCAGGTGGCCCGTATGGGCGTAGCTACTATAAGGGGAATGCAGGATGCCGGCATTATGGCCTGCGCCAAACATTTCCCGGGTCATGGCGATACCAATGTGGATTCGCACCTGGATCTGCCCACCATCAATAAAACCAGGGCCCAGCTGGATTCCCTGGAGCTGTATCCATTCCGCCAGGCCATTGCTGCCGGGGTACAGTCGGTGATGATAGGCCATCTTTACATTCCTTCTATCGACAAAAAGCCCAATACGCCTACTTCCATTTCCTACAATGCAGTCACAAAACTACTGAAGGAAGAAATGGGTTTTAAAGGGCTGATTGTTACTGATGCCCTGGAAATGAAAGGCATCGCGAAGTTTTATACCAACGGGCAGGAATCCTTACAATCGCTGCTGGCGG
>NZ_DATCRD010000424.1:0-8122 GCF_036569185.1 Chitinophaga sp. | reverse complement strand
GTCCTGCACATCTTCCAGCACTACAGTTAAATTAGCTTGCCGTTTGCTCAATACAGATAATAGTTTTTCTCTTCTTTCCGGTGTCATACGCTGAATATTGGCGCTAAAATACGAAATAGTGCAGAGATGGTCCTGCACCCTCATTTTCTCCTTTATACATTATGCTTATCTTCACCCCCAAAATATAAATAACCTATGATCAAAAAGATCCTGAAAATTGTGGGCATCGCAATAGTGGTCTTGATACTGGCCGCAATTGCCATCCCTTATTTCTTTAAAGACAAGATAATAGCGAAAGTAAAAACCGAACTGAATAAACAGCTGACTGCCAAAGTGGATTTTAAAGATGTGGATATCAGCTTATTCCGTCGTTTTCCCCGGCTGGCAGTGGGCCTGGAAGAATTGCAGGTGATCGGTACCGGAGAATTTGCTGCCGATACCCTCCTTTCTGTAAAACAGATAGACGTAGCCCTTAACCTGATGAGCGTTATTAAGGGAGATAAGATGGACATCTATAACATTGCCCTCTTACAGCCACGTATACACGCTATTGTAAATAAAAACGGCGCTGCCAACTGGAATATCACCAAACCGGATACAGCAGCGGTAAACCCGGCAGATACCGGTAAAAGTACTTTTGCACTCAGCCTGCAGCAATATAAAATTGAAGATGCGTGGATAGATTATGACGACCGGCAGGGCAACATGGAATTACTGGTTACAGGCCTGAACCACCAGGGCAAAGGCGATTTTACACAAGACCAGTTCCTGCTGCAAACCAGTACCACCGCCTCCGGCGTTACTTTCAGGTATGGCCTTATCCCTTATTTATCACAGGTAAAAACTTCCCTGGATGCAGCTATCCAGGTGGATAATAACAGTAACACCTATACGTTTAAAGATGGCAAGGCATCGCTCAACAACCTGGAACTGGCCCTGCAAGGCTTCTTTAAACTGGTGAACGATTCCAGCTACGGTATGGACCTGAGCTTCAAAGCGCCTTCCACTAATTTCAAAGACCTGCTGTCTTTAATACCCACTGTATACAAAACAGATTTTGATAAGATAAAAACCAGCGGTACCGCCGCTTTTGGCGGATTTGTAAAAGGCACTTACTCCCCTGTGCAGATGCCCGCATTTGGACTGGACCTTTCTGTAAAAGACGGCTTCTTCCAATACCCCGATCTTCCCAAACCGGTAAAAAATATCCAGGTTGCTATGAAGATCAGCAATCCTGATGGGGTACCGGATCATACGGTAATAGATATGCCTACCGGCCACCTGGAAATGGATAATACCCCGCTCGACCTGCGCATGCTCGTTAAAACGCCGGTATCTGACCTCTATGTAGACGCGGCCGCCAAAGGCAAACTGGATCTCTCAAAAATCACCCAGTTCGTAAAACTGGAATCCGGCACCAATTTATCCGGCCTGCTGGATGCAGACATCAGCGCCAAAGGCAATATGAGCGCCATTGAAAAGCAACAGTACGACCGCTTCTACGCCGCCGGCACCCTGCAGTTGAGCAACATGCTCTACAAAAGCAAAGACTATCCCGATGGTGTGAAAGTGAATAACCTCTCCCTGCAGTTCAACCCTAAAAACGTAACGGTAAAGGATCTTAAGGGGCAATACCTGGGCACTAACTTCGAGGCCAACGGGGAAGTAAATAACCTGCTCGCCTATACGTTTAAAAATGAACCGCTGGATGGGCAGATGAACTTCAAGGCAGATGAAATAAATCTCGATAAATGGATGGGGACCGATAAACCTGCTTCTTCCGAACCGGCCACTGCGAGAAGAGATTCCGCTGCCGCCGTTCCCTTTGCGGTACCGGCCAACCTTAACTTAGGCTTACAGGCCAATGTGAATAAGATCCATTATGATAAAGCCGATCTTACCAATGTATCCGGTAAGCTGCTGGTAAAAGATGAAACCGTAACCATGCAGCAGCTGAAAGCCAATGCCCTGCAGGGTACTATGGAAATCAACGGCAGCTACAGCACTAAAGCCAGCAAAGTAAATCCCGATATCAACCTGGCCTATGATGTGCAAAACCTGGATGTGCAACAAACATTCAATACCTTTAATACCGTACAGAAATTAATGCCCATCGGCAAATTCCTTTCGGGTAAAATCACGTCCCAGTTAACCATGCATGGCAAACTGGGAAAGGATATGTCGCCCGATCTGAGCACACTTACCGGAGATGGCAACCTGCTGCTTGTACAAGGGTTCCTGAAACAGTTTGCCCCTGTTGACCAGCTGGCCAATTCCCTGAATATTTCACAGCTGAAAGATCTCTCGCTGCGTGATATCAAAAACTATTTCTCCTTTGAAAACGGCCGTGTAAAAGTAAACCCGTTCAAGGTAACGGTGAATGGTATACGAATGGACATTGCAGGCTCACACGGGTTTGACCAGTCGCTCGACTATACGCTGCAACTCGCACTGCCACGCAGTTTGATGGGCACGGCAGGTAACACGCTGGTCAACAACCTGGCATCTCAGGCGCAAAGCAAAGGCATTCCTGTTCAGCTGGGCGACAGCGTTCACCTGCAGGTATTAATGGCCGGTAACATCCTTAAGCCAAGTGTAAAAACAGACCTGCGCGAAACTGCCAACAACCTCAAATCACAGGCAACAGCGCTGGTAAAAAATAAGATCGACACCGTAAAAAACACCGTAAAGGACAGTCTTAACCAGATCAAAAACACAGCTGTGAATTCCCTGAAAAACGAATTAAAAAATCAACTCAGCGGAAAGAAGGATTCCTCACAAACATCCTCCGGAAAACCACTGGAAAATGTAGGCAAACAAGCCGGGGAATCCGTGAAGAACACGCTGAACGGCTTGTTCGGCAAAAAGAAGCCAGCTGCGGATACTACGAAACATTAACGCGGGTTTTGTCTGACTCAGGATTATGATGATTATACTGATTTTTTTGATTGATCATTTGGATTTTTAAAGGATTTGGGGAGATGAAAGCGGATATTTGCTTTTATCTCCCCAAATCCTTTAAAAATCAAACAAGATCAAATCCTTGTAATCAGTATAATCATCATAATCCTGAGTCAGACAAAATCCGCTTTTTTTGCGTAACTTATGGTAACCAAAACCCCGGACCATGTGGCTACGCTTCTTTCATTCCACTTATTGCAACCCGGCTATTTTTGCGGGCGTACTTTTTTTTCTCATGGGTTATTTCATACACCGCTTCCCACCTAAAAGCACTAAATCATGGTATGGTTACCGTAGCGTTCTGTCCACTAAAACGCCTGAGATGTGGCGCTCTGCCAATGAATACGCCGCCTATATTTCAAGGCGTGTAGGCGTGGTGCTGATACTCACCGGTGTGGCCTGTGCGCTCATTTTTGAAAGCCAGTCGGATTGGTTCTGGTATATTACTGTTGGAGCTGTGGTAGCCGGTACCATGTACCTGGTAGGCGATACCGAGTGGGAATTAACCCGGCATTTTGATAAAGACGGCAAGCGTATCCTTCCCGAATAAAAGCAGGAAGGCGCTGCCTTCGCAACGCCTTCCTGTGTATGTACAATATAAACCCTGCTGATAATTACAGCCTGCCCTGCACATCGTGCTCTGGTACAGCCTGGTAGCTCTCTTTCATTTTAAGGAGCTTTTCTTTACCGTAGGCCAAACGGGTAATCACCACGTACAGCACCGGCACAATAAAGATGGCCAGGAACGTTGCGGTGAACATACCGCCCAATACGGTCCAACCCATTGTTTTACGCGCTTCCGCACCTGCGCCGGAAGAAAATACCAGCGGCAGGATACCCAACAGGAAGGCCATCGATGTCATGATAATAGGGCGTAAACGCAGCTTCGCTGCCTCCACTGCCGCCGTTACCAGGTCCATCCCCTTGTCCACCCGCTCTTTTGCAAACTCCACGATGAGGATCGCATTCTTGGCCGACAAACCAATCAGTGTAATCAACCCGATCTGCGCATATACGTTGTTGCTCAGCTTAGGCAGGAAGGTAAGCACCGTAATGGCCCCAAAGGCGCCGATAGGCACCGCCAGCAGCACGGAGAACGGTACAGACCAGCTCTCGTATAAGGCGGCCAGAAAGAGGAACACGAAGATGATAGACAACGCGAAGATATATATGGTTTTGGAGCCAGACAGCAACTCTTCACGGCTCAAGCCGGAGAACTCGTAGCCATATCCTTCCGGCAGCGTTTGCGCCGCCACCTCCTTCAATGCGTTGATAGCATCACCACTACTATATCCCGGAGCCGGGTTACCGTTTATTTCCGCCGAGCGGAACAGGTTGTAGTGGGAAATCACCGGGGCGCTTTCTATCACCTTATAAGAGGTGAGAGAACTTAACGGCACCATAGCGCCCGCGCTGTTGCGTACAAACAACTGGCTCAGGTTTTTGATATCCCCGCGGTAAGTGGAATCCGCCTGCGTTACCACGCGGAAGTTACGGCCGTAAATGGTGAAGTCGTTGATATAGGCGCTACCCATATAAGTTTGTAATGCAGTAGCGATATCAGAGATCTTCACACCCATTTTCTTCGCTTTCTCACGGTCAATATCCAGCTGGTAACCGGGTGTGCGTGCAGTAAAGAAGGAGAATGCCTTTGCTATTTCCGGGCGCTTGTTGGCAGCGGCCAGGAAGCTCTGCAACACGCCTTCAAATGCCTTTACTTCACCGGCGCCCTTTTGCTCCAGTACAAAGGAGAAACCTGCTGTAGAACCCAGGCCGGGGATGGCCGGCGGTGGAATTACCACCACATTGGCTTCCTTGTATTTCGACAGCTTCTTCTGCAGTGTGGCCACAAGCCCGAAAACCTGCAGGGAATCCGGCTTACGCTCATCCCATGGCTTCAGCTGGCAGAAGATAGTAGCACTGTTTGATTTGGTGGCAAAGTTTACCACGTTTAATCCTCCGAGCGCTGCATAGTGGGCAATACCTTCTGTATTGTCCAGGTCCTTCATCATTTGCTGCATTACAGCCAGGGTACGCTCTGTAGAAGAAGATTCAGGCAAATCGAATGTAATGTAGATACGGCCTTCATCTTCTGTAGGTATAAAGCCGGTAGGCTTTCCCTTAAACAACATCATGGTACCTACGAAAATGCAGACCAGGATCACTATCACAAAGCGGAAATAGCGGATACTCTTTTTCACCCCTATAGAATAGCGGGAAGTGGTATGACCAAACCAGCGGTTGAATTTAAAGAAGAATTTGTTCAGCCCTTTCGAATCTTTATCCAGGTGCATAGGCTTCAGCAGAAGGATGCACAATGCCGGTGTTAATGACAACGCCACAAATGCGGAGATCATTACAGAGATGGCAATGGTGATCGCAAACTGCTGGTACAAACGGCCCACGATACCAGGTATAAACCCTACCGGTACAAACACCGCCGCCAGGATCAGCGCGATCGCAATTACCGGTCCGGATATTTCCTTCATGGCCAGTGCGGTGGCATCTCTGGGCGACATCTTCTCATGGTCTATATTATGCTGCACCGCTTCCACCACCACGATGGCATCATCCACCACGATACCAATGGCCAGTACGAAACCGAACAAGGTAAGCGTGTTGATGGTAAATCCAAGCGGAATAAAGAAGATGAACGTAGCAATAATGGATACCGGAATAGCCAGTACAGGGATCAGCGTAGCGCGCCAGCTCTGCAGGAACAGGAATACCACGATCACCACCAGGATAAGCGCTTCCACAATAGTATGCACTACCTCTTCTATAGATACCTTTACTACGGAGATGGATTCAAACGGTACTACGTATTCCACATCGCTGGGGAATTGCTTCTTCAGCTCTTCCATGGCCGCCGTCACATTTTTGGCAGTTTCAATGGCATTACTTCCGGGCGCCTGGTATACAAGCAGGTAGGCGGCGCGTTTGCCATCCACAAAGTTGTTACCGGAGTAGTTAAATTTACCTAACTGCACACGGGCCACATCTTTCAGGTATACCAGCGATCCGTCTGAAGGACGGGTTTTAACAATGATATTTCCAAATTCTTCAGGAGTAGATAAACGTCCTTTTGTGAAAATGTTATACTCAAATGTTTGCCCTGCCTGTTGCGGCGGCGCACCTACAGAGCCCGCGGTGATCTGCGCGTTCTGCTCTGCCAGCGCTGCGCGGATATCATCGGCGGTTACGCCCATCTCCGCAAGCTTATCAGGCTTCAGCCAGATACGCATACTGAAATCGTCGGCACGGGTGAAAATATCACCCACCCCTTTTGCCCTCAGCAATGCATCTTTTACATATACGTTGGTATAGTTATCCAGGAACGTAATATCGTGTGTGCCTTTGGGTGAGTACAATGCCACCAGCATGAGGATACTGGGGTTACGCTTCCTAACGGTGAGCCCTAAACGCTGTACTTCCTGGGGCAGGGTAGGCTGCGCAATACCCACACGGTTCTGCACATCCAGCGCGGCAATATTGATGTCGGTACCTACTTCAAAGTTTACCGTCATGCTCATTTGTCCGCTACTGGTGTTGTTGGTGTTGATATAGGTCATGCCCGGCGTACCATTCACCTGCACTTCCACAGGTGTGGCCACGGTCTGTTCCACCGTTTGTGCATCCGCCCCGGTATAGGTACCAGTTACCTGCACAGTGGGGGGCGAAATTTCCGGGTACTGGCCAATGGCCAGGTTCATCATCGCCAGTATGCCCACCAGTACCAGTACTATAGATATCACTATAGCCGTTACGGGTCGTTTTATAAAAGTATCTGCAATCATGATCTTCTGCTGTTGATTCTACTGATAAACTATTTCTTCGCAGGCGCGCCTGTTGGAGCGGCTGGTATTCCTATCTGTATTTTACCGCCATCGCGTAAGCGCTGGAAGCCTTCTGTGATCACCTTGTCGCCGGCCTGGATACCATCCATGATCACGATCCTGTCGCCGATCCGTGGTCCCAGGTGTACTTTCTGCTGGGCAGCCACAGAGTCTTTTGCAACAAATACAAAGTATTCACCCATCTGTTCCGTGATCGCTTTATAAGGGATGATCACCCTGTTGCCTGACTGTTCATTCAGTACGCGCAATACGCAGCTCATACCGTCTTTCAGCCTGTCGTCCGGGTTAATGAATTCAATCCGCACGCGGATGGTACCGGTCTGGTTATCCACTCCTCGGTCAATGGCGAGGATCTTACCGGCATGCACGAATTCGGTGCCGTCGGATAATTGCAGGCGGAAAGTGGAGTCGCTGGCTTTACCACCCTGCATATCTGCAAAGCGGGAGATCTCATTTTCTGTTATCACGAAATCAACTCCTATCGGGTTTTCGCTGGAGATGGTATTCAGCAGCGTGGTGCCGGGGCTCACCTGCGCGCCGAGCTTTACCTGTGAAATGCCAATGCGCCCGGTAAACGGCGCTTTGATCAGGGAATAATCCAGGTCTGTACGAACGGCAGCAAGACTCGCTTCTGCTGCGGCCAGCTGGCTGCGGGAAGTTTCCAGGGTGGCTTTCGCGTTGTCCAGTATCTGGCGGGCTACCGCATCCTGGTCGGCCAGGCGCTGGTAACGGTCGTCATCTTTCTTTGCCCTGTCGAAGCTCGCTTTGGCACTGGCAACATTGGCCTGCGCCTGTAAATAAGCCGCTTCATATTTACGGCGGTCTATTTCATACAGCGGCTTTCCTTTCTGCACCACTTCACCTTCTTTAAAAAAGATCCCGGTGATAAACCCTGATACCTGGGAACGCAGTTCCACCTGGTTCAGCGCAACTACCGTGGCGGGATATTTATCGTAATAAACGGCCGGTGCTACGGATGCCTCCGTAATATTTACCGGTGTAGGGGGCATAGCGGGCGCTCCCTGCTGGGCGGGTCCTTTACAGGCAGTAAAGCCCAGGATACTGGCAGCGCTGATTAAGACAATGTGGTTCATTTTTTTCATATCCGTTCCGGTTACCATTTAATAATTAGCTGTTAAGGTTCCTAATGCTTTTTGCAGGTCTATCCGGCTGGACAATACCTGGTACATGGAATTATAAAAATTCAGTTGCGCCGTGCGCAGTTCTGTTTCAGACACCAGTACATCGAGATAGGTTTTGATCCCTTCCTTATACTGCAACTGTAACATATCATATACATCCTG
>NZ_DATCRD010000423.1:0-9351 GCF_036569185.1 Chitinophaga sp. | reverse complement strand
AGAGATCATCACAATGAGCGCGGGGCGCTGACCCAATGGAAGCAGGGTAAAGGCTACCAGCAGGATGGCAATGATAAAGTCTTTTCCCAGGCCGCTCAGGCGGCTGTTCACCGCATCGGCCTGGTCGAAGTACTGCACCATATCAATGTTGGCCGGCAATGTTTTTCTGAACTTCTCAATAACCGGTTTATAGGCGAGCTGTGTTTTGGTGATATTTTCACCGGATTTCTGTGCAGCAGATACTACCACGCAACGGTGACCGTTTAGCCGCACAAAGTATTTCTCATCTTCAAAACCATAATATACATGGGCAATATCTTTCAGGAAAATATTTTTCCCATTGCCGGCAGATACAATGGTGTTGCTGATTTCATCGAGATGCTGGTAGTTGCCACTGGTTTTGATATTGAAACTTTTTTCGCCGGCATCAATACTACCGCCGGGTATATTGGCCATTTCACTTTGCATGGCTGCCATCACGGTGCTCACCGGCAGATGGAGCTGCGCCATTTTATCCAGCTGCAATTCTACTCTTACCTGTTGTTCCGGCAAGCCATGCAGTTTTACATTTTTCAGGGAAGGTACTTTCTCGAGTTCATCCTGCAGCTTATCGGCGTAGTAGCGAAGCTTGTCGCGGGAAGCGTTTTCAGAGATCAACGCTACCTGCAGTACGTTCACATCAGAGGGCTCCTGTTTTTGTACTTCTATGCTGTAGATATCGGCAGGCAGTTCCTGGCGTTTGTTGTTCACTTCTCTCACCAGCTCCTGGTATTTCTGGTCTACGTTGGAGCTGTATTTATATTCCACGCGCATCACGGCCACGCCATCGCTGATGGAGGTACGCACCCGTTTGATATCATCCAGTCCGTAGATCTCCTTCTCTATAGGATCTACCACCAGGTCTTCCATGTCTTTCGGGCTGGTGCCGGGGTATACTACGATAACAGTATACTGCGGGGCTCTCATTTCGGGATCTTCCGAGCGGGGCATATTCAGGATGGTGGTGATGCCCAGCACGATGATCATTATAAATATTACCAGGGTGAACTGGTAATTTTTTACGGCATATCTGGCTATTTTCATGATGGCTGTTGTTATTGGATGATACGGATAGGTGATTGATCCTTCAGGTAAGCGCTGCCGGAAATGATGAGCGCTTTTGCCTGTTCCATGCCGGAGCTGATAAGCACATTTTCTTTTTCCATACCTGTTATGGTAACGGGTATTTTCTGTGCGGTTTTATTATCGTTGGTAACAAATACAAACCCGCTGCTACCGTTGCCGTCCAGCAGGGAGGCGTAAGGAATGCTCCAGGCGGTGCCGCCGGTAGCGGCGCCGGCGTGAATATGGCAACGGCCAAACATGCCGGCCGCGATAGCGGCGGGCTTGTTGCCGGTGAGTTGTACATCAATGAGGAAGGTGCCGCTTTGTGCGTCGATGCCTTCGGATTTACGTGTAACCATGCCAGTGAGTGTGTCGCCGGGAACACCTGATACTTCAATACTGGCCTTGTCACCATTTTTCACCTGTGCCCATTCCCTGTCGCTTACGCCTACACGAAGCAGCCAGTGGGAGCTGCTGGCGCCGTTGGTTTGCAGTACCGGTGTACCTGCATTCACCATTTGCCCGCTACTTACCAGTTTATGCAATACATAACCATCCTGTGTGGCGTGGATGGCGGAGTAGCTGCGGTTAAACTGGGTGGTGCTCAGTTGCTGCCGGGCCTGGTCCATAATGGTTTTACTGTTTTCCAGTTGTTCCTGTGTAGCTACGCTGTCGTTATACAGCCGTACAATGCGCTGGTAATCGCGCTGGGCTTTTTCAAAGGCCAGCTGGTCTTTCTGTACCTGTGCATTTATTTCGGTGAGATTGAGCGTTGCCAGTAATTGTCCTTTATGTACCTTATCGCCTTCTTTTACCAGGATACTGCTGATGATGCCGTTGGTTTTGAAGGAGAGATATACTTCATCGTCGGTAGTAAACTGCCCGGAAGCATTGATAGTAACTGCGGTTCCCTGTTTTTCCAGCGGCATGATCTTTACCGGGATGGTATCAGAAACAGTGGCGGTTGCCGCCGGTTTACTGCCACAGGAAAACAGCAGTACGGAAAGGGGAAGCAGGAGCAATGTATTTTTCATGAGTATGTGTTTATTGGTTGTTGTGATTGTTAGTGATATCGTAAGATGCCTGTGCACGTTCCACCGAAGCGTAGGCCGTTTGCACGGCGGCCTGTGCTACTGCGGTTTGCAGCTGGGCCTGTGTGAGCTGGTTCTGTGCGTCCAGTAGTTCTATATAAAGCAGTTGCCCTTCTTTATATACTTTCATCTGGTCGCGGTAATACCTTTCTGCAAAAGACAACTGGCTTTGCGCGGTTTTAAAGTTCAGCAGGGATGTCTGGTAGTTGTTCACCGCTTCGTATAGCTGTAACCGTAGCTGCTGTGTTGTTTGATCGGCGGCATTGGTGATGGTGGCTACTTCATTGGCAGCCTGTTTAATTTTGTATTTGTATTTATGCGATGCGAACAGGTTCCATTCCAGGTTTACGCCAAAGAGATAATAGCGGGTATCTTTATCGAAGCGTGCGCCCATGCCCTGGGAGCCGAGATCAATAAAGGTGCTGAGTTTGGGCACCAGGTAGGAGCGTTGCAGCTGTTCGTTTAACCGGTATACGTTAGTAGCGCTTTTGTATTGCGCCAGTTCTTCCCGGTCGTTGATGTCTTTGCCGGGCAGTTGGGCCGGCACCTGGAGGAGGGTGCTGTCAAGCGTAATATTCTCATCCAGTCCGCGGTTCAGGAGGAAGTTAAAATAGGCTTTTGAATTTTGCCGGGCATTAATGGCTTTGTTGATATCGGCATCTGTTTTTTGTTTCTCTGTTTGCGCGCGATACAGGGCGGTATTGTTGCGAATGCCGTTACGTACCATGCTTTCGTTGATCCGGATGTTTTCATTGATGAGCGACAATGCGTTATTATAAATAGCTACTGCCTGTGCGGCCTGGTAATACTGGTAATAGGCTGTTTTTATATCGCGCACCAGTTCCCGTTTGTATACATTCAGTGCTGCCTGTTGTTGTGTGATCTGTTCTTTGCGGATCTTCTGGTTGTAATAGATCTCTGCATTGATCAGTGGGAGGCTGGCCCTTACTTTGGCGTCGTAAAAATTATCGGGGTTCAGCTGTACGGATACGTTGTCGATATTTTTAAAATTATGACTGTTGGTAAGTTGGTTAAGACTATTGTACACCGGGTTCATAATATCGCCGATGGGGAAGTCGATGGTGCGCCCGCCGGCCGATTTGGTGTAACTGCCGAGCACCGAAACATTTGGACCGAACAGGCTTTTGGCTTCCTGTAATGCCAGCATTGACCTGGTAAGCTGGAAGTTTTGATCCTTCAGACCTTTATTATTATCGAAGGCGGATTGTATGTATTGATCCAGTACGGAGCTTTGTGCAAAGGAGCTGAATCCCGCTGTCAGCAAGGTTGTTAACAATGCTCCTTTTGTGATTGACGTGTACATAATGAACGGTGTTTATTGGTGTCGAAAAAATAAAAGCCACAGGCTTTTGTTAATCGATGTTGATATACTGAACAGTGTTTAATTGCGGTCTTAAAAAAAAGCCGCAATGGCTTTTACTGGTTTATGCTTTGATCATCCGCAGGTATTCGGCTACTGCTTCGTCTATCACCCCGGGCATTTCTTCCTGTGATACGGCGGATACCTTGCATCGTCCTCTCAGGTAGAGACTGATGAAGCCGTGTGCAAAAGCCCAGACAGATAGCGTAGCAATAGTGGCGTCCTTAAATTTCACGAGCTTCTTTGCTATGCATTCCTCCATCAGGTGAAACAGCGCATCATATGAAGGATCCCCATTCTTCCATTCTTCCTCATGGGTGGCATTCATCGGCGCCTTAATAATAAACATCAGGTCATACAACTCAGGATGATCCCTTGAAAACTCTATGTATGCCTTTGCCAGTTGCTGCAATCGCTTAAACGGCTCCCTATGCGTAATTTTCTGCGCAAACTCATTGGCCAGCGTAGCGAAAGCTTCTGTCTGTACATCATACAGCAGCTGGTCTTTATCTTTGTAATACAGGTAAATAGTTGCAGGACTATATTCTATTTTGTCGGCAATATTGCGGATAGATACTTTTTCATATCCCTCTTCCACAAACATTTTTATTGCCACGTCTACAATACGCCTGCGCATTTCTGCCTTTTCCCGCTCTTTTCTTTCTGTTATGCCCACGTTGAATTGTTTACAGTGCAAATATACTGAACGGTGTTTATTTTCCAAATTAATTTTTTAGGCCGGGGAGATGAAGGACAGCTACCGCCATTGTAGCGGTTATTATTTTTAAGTCCCACGGGAGCTTATCGGTTGCAGCCACTTTTATTCCACCATTATTTCATCACAGCAAAGCGAGGGCTTTTTACCTTCCACCAGCCGCCACGCCGGCAGCGCTGCCGGGCATTGGGCAGTAACCCGGATATACCGGGCGGATGTAGCGGCCAGCGTGAATGAGTAATGACTGATATGCACGGCATAGTCTTCTTCCGGGGCTGGGATCTCCTTTACGCCGGCAGGAGTATAGGTTTTTCCGTCCAGGGAGGTTTCCACTGTTATCTGTGCAGGATTGAATATATAATGGCGTGCATCCTGCAGGAAATTCATCCCGATCTGGTGTACCGTTTTATTGCTGCCCATATCAATGGTGGCTATCATATCCTTACCATAAGTGAAAAGCCAGTTGTAGCTGAAATCGTTGCCGCCGGTGAGCCCGTCGGTGAGCGTACGTTCCTTTTTGGGTGTATACTCCGGGGTGTAGGGATTAACCAGTGAAACAGAAGCGCCGTATGCAAGGCTTTTCACCCATTTGCGGGAAAACAGCTCCTGCCATTCCTGCGCGTAGGCATCGGGGGACAAGCCCCCTTCGGAAAGCTCTTTTACGCCGGCGGTTTTGCATTGGGCTACAAATTTTTGTACCCGTTGCGGCCACCGCGGGTTCACGGTTCCGTCAGGCTGGAGATAGCCATATTTATCGGCCCCATAAAAACGGGATTGTTGTAACACTGCATATTCCAGGAACAGGCGGGTATCGTATACCCGTTTGAGATAAACCGGGTTGTTCCCTGCCGCAGCTTCGGCCTTATCCAGGAAGCCGGAATACTGGTCTATCTGCCCCGGCGATAAATAATCCTTTGACGAATAAATGGGATTGCCGTAGATGTCCAGTACAGCGTGTGTGCTTTTAACTGCGTTTATCAGCGCATCCAGGTATTGGCCCATTGGCGCGGCTGCGGGACCATAATATCCTTGCAGGAAGTCGCCGCTGATCTTTTTTATATCCGCCTGCGGTTGCCATAACAGGCAAGCCTGTACGTAGCTGTTGTAGGCTGCCATATCTCCATAGGTTTCGCCACTGCCCTGGGAAAACACGCCTTTTACATGATGTGCGGCAAAGTATTGAAGGTTGGCTGCCAGGTTGCCATAATCCGGAAATGGATTAAGGTAATTGGTGAACTGCGTGGTATAATCCCAGATGAAAAGGTTGCCGGTAGTAGTTTCCCAGTCTTCCAGGTTTTTGCGGAACCCTGCCGCCGAAGATGCCTGGGACAAGGGCTCCTGGCGAAAAGCATCGATAGTGCTCAGCATGATATAAACATTGGCGGCGGGCTTTGTTTTCAACGGCGCTTTGGCGGTATAGCCATATGCCAGTGTAGTAAAGCGCTGGTCCGGGAATTGTTTGGCTACCCGGTTCACAAAGCGGATCAGTGAGCCCTGGGGCCCGCCTTCCTCTGCATCGGCCTTGCGGCACAGGTCGCAGGTACAACCACCGCCGCCATCCTGCGGGGCTATGGACCAGTACATGGCATCCGGGTTAGCGGCAATCGCTTTTTTAAACCACTCTACCGTTAACGTATATACGTTTTCATTGCTTAAGCAAAGTTGCAACGGCTGTCTTTTCCCGTTTACCATTGAGTAATATTCCGGGTGCTCTTTGAAGTAAGTATCCGGCGGAAGGATCTTAAAAAAAGAATGCCCCCAGAGGCCCCAGAGGTCTTCAAACCTGTGCAGCCCGTGCCAGGCGAGATATTCGGCATCCATGGAAGGAGGGTAGTAGCTTTCCCGGTAAAGGAAGGCGGGTTCCTCTAAATCGGAGATCGCACCATTTAAACGTATATCCTTTGCCGTAGGCACAGTGGCCGGCCCGCCGTCGTCCTTACGGCAACCCATATACGTTTGTAAGGTATGGTATACGCCATACACTACACCCTGACCGCTACCGCCCCTGATAAAAAAATGACCGTTCTTACTGCCGGTAAAGAAGCCTTCTCCGCGGATCTCAGCAGGTCCGACGCTATGACTGGTGTTCCCAATGAACACTGCAGGCTGCTCTTTATACTGTGCTTCGGTTATTACGGGTAATGCAGCGCCGGAAATACGCAGGATATAATCCCTGAAAATACCGGCTGCTTTGCTTTCTGCTTTGGTGGCCTGCTCCGGCAGCACAATCACATATTCACTGCGCCCCTGGCTTACCAGTGAGATCTCTTCTGCCGAAGGCCGGCAGGCGCTGTATAACAACGTAGTGATCATTAACAACAAGCTGTTCATAATTCTGCACATTGTAGTTCCATTAAAATTTCCGCTGAAGCGTTACATAAATATCATATTGGTTCTGGTACCCGCTATCGCTGATCTTTTGATTAATCCAGGTACCAAAAAGCCCGAGCGTGGTCCGGTAGCGGATCACCTTCTGATAACCTGCACCAATGCTGTGCGTAAGCAACCCGGTAAGATTGGGGAAGTTGATCAGCCGGCTCCTGTCGTCCGGCGACGTGCCCAATCCTGCTACTACCTGCAGGTAATCCTGCCGCCGGTTCATAAAGTAACGGGTGGTAAGATTAAAGGAGGTATAAAAGTCTGAAGACTCGCTGATACCATACCCGCGCAGGTTCACCCAAAAATCACCAAAGGGTTTAGCTACAGAAACCACGCCGGAAAAGCTGGTGGTGCTGTCCAGGTTCAGGTAACGCCCGCCCAGTTCCACTTCTATTTCTTTCTTAAAGGTTTTAAATATGGAGTAAGCAGCGCGTAACTGGGGGAATACGGTTTTATTAGAATATGCCAGCATGCCATAAGAATAAAGTTTAGAGGAGTGTGTGTAATACATTTCCGCCAATCCCTGCAGGCCATTGCCGGTTTTCCTGCCTGCATAGTTTAACTGCAGGGCATAAGATCCACGCTTCATGAAATGCCGGTACTCCACTGTAGCGATGTTGTATTTATCAGGCATATAGTCATAGCTGGAGTTGAGATAATACAATCCAAACTGGTTCTTCAGCGTTTTGCTTTCCAGGTAATCATGATAATCGGTGTTCACGGCCGTTGGTTGCAGTTTTACTATGGAATCCGCTACCAGTGCGGCGGCAGCAAAGTCCTTTTTATTCTCCAGGGTGATGGCGCGTTTCATCAGGAAAGTTTCATTGCCGGGATAATATTTTATCCCCTGCGCAGTATAGGCCAGGGCGCTGTCGTACCGCTGCTGCCCATTAAGGATATTGATGCTGTACAGCAGCGCCATTGAATCTTTGGGCTGCAGTGCCAGTACCTGGTTAAACATTGCCAGCGCGCTGTCGGGCTGCTGGTTACGCTGGTAATCTGTACCGGCAGACATCAGGCTGGTGATATGCGCATTCTTATATCTGATCGTGTAAGGATACCGGTTCACCAGGTCGCCGGTAATAGCGGCAGCTTCGCTATATGCGTGCATGTCCTGTAGTATGGCGGCCTTTTTCAGCAGGAAATCACGGTTGCCGGGATAATAGCCCAGTGCTTTATCTGCAAAGTACAGGGCGCTGTCCTGCTTGCCGGTGGCGCTTTGCATGTTGATCATATAGTCAAGCGCTTCCTGGTTGGAAGGCATTATGTTCAGCACCTGTTCAAACTGTTGTTTGGCAAGGTCATATTCTTCTGCTCTCATTAAATTGCGGCCGGCAGTTAAACGCATGTCGGCAAAGTTGTTGCTGAAACGCTCATCAGCAGGATGGCGTGCAGCCAGTTCCCCGGCAATGGCGGCTGCTTCTTCATACCTTCCCGCATCTGCCAGCACGCCGGATTTTTTCAGCAGGAAAGCTTCATTGGAAGGATAGTAGGAGAGTGCCTGGTCCAGTACTTTTAATGCAGCGGAACTATTTTTTTGTGAGATGTAGGTATTGACAAGCAAATGAAGCACCGAAGAATCAGCCGGGCTTACCTGCAGGGCAGATTCAAAAGAAGCAAGGGCCAGGTCGTATTGCTGTTGTGCAAGGTATTCGCGGCCGGTAGCAGTTTGCAGTTGTACCAGTCTTTCTTTAAGCGTGGGACTGGGTGCCTGCTGATACAGGATCATTGCCAGGGCGGCGGCACTGGCATACTTACGGTCGCCTTCCAGTACATCCATTTTTAAAGACAGCAGGCGGGTATCATGAGGATTAGCTTTCAGACCACGGTTAATCCACGCCAGGGCTTCCTGGTAAGCGCCCCGGGCCATGCTGTAACCTATCACTTTATCCAGCGCTTCCCGGTTCCCGGGATCTTTTTCCAGCACACTGCCGTACAGCGTATAGGGGTCCATGTTAGCATAGTAGGCGGCAGCTTCCATACGGAGGGGCGTCTCTATTGTGCGGGCTTTGGCATCACCCGGGTACCGCCGTTGTATTTCCTGTAAGGTGCCCAGGGCTTCTGTATAAGCATGCATATCCTGCAGTATGCCCAGTTTACGCATCAGCAGGTCGTAGCTGCCGGGATGTTGCGTGAGTTCATCATTTACCTGTTCCAGGGCCGATTGGTAATTTCCTCCTTTCAATGCCACACCAAGACTGGCCTCCCGGGCTTCCTGGTTACGCGGATCTGCGAGGAGCACCCGGTCGTAGCTTTGCCGCGCCATGCCGTTATTCCCCAACTGCCGGTAATATTTGCCGCTTTGCAGGTAATGTTCTACGTAAGCATTCCGAACGGTAGTATCTTCAGGGTATTTATTCATAATGGTTTCGGCCAGCTCATTGCCGCGGTATACTTTGTGCTGCAGGTCCAGTATACCCAGCTTCTTCAGCATAAATTCGCGGCTACCCGGAAAGTAGGCCAGCGCTTCATCTGCGTAGCATTCTGCTTCTGCATATTTGCCGGTGGTCAGCTCTACATTGATGGCATAATAATAAGCATCGCGGTAGCGTGGATTTTTAACAAGTACTTCTTTTATATACTTTCTTGACAGGTCATATTGTTTGGTAAGCATATACAACCGCGCGAGCAACAGCTGCTGGTCAATGAAATCCGGCTGCGCTTTCAATGCCTGCTGCGAT
>NZ_DATCRD010000422.1:0-76551 GCF_036569185.1 Chitinophaga sp. | reverse complement strand
TTGATGATTTCGCTGATTACACTGATTTTATTCTTTGGATTTCTTTTAAGATTAAGGGAGATAGGAGCGGATTATTCGCTTTTATCTCCCTTAATTATTTATATAAAGCGAATTTTGCCTTTTGATTTATTTTTTATGATCAGATAATAAATAATAAAATATCTTATTATATCTCCCAATCTTTTAAAATCAAAAAAATAAAATCAGTGTAATCAGCGAAATCATCAAAATCCTGAGTCAGACAACATCCGCGGCAATCGCCAAAGGCGACCATCTCCGCTCTGATCCTCAATATAATACGCATTCTCTTTACTTATTTATTATTTTAACCGCATTTAACAGGGGTTTCACCTAAAAAGCATGGTCAATTCATAAAATCCTGCTTACCTTTGCTGCCTAAATTTTAATTGCATTTCATGGATAGAAATTCGGTCATTGGGTTTTTACTGTTGGGCGTTTTGCTGGTAGGATATATCTTCTTCAACCAGAAACAACAGGCAGGAGCCGCAAGGGAAAAAGCCAGGCAAGATTCCATCGCAGAGCTTAACAAGCCTAAAACACCTTTAGCTGATACTGTAAGCCTTGCAGCAGCTGCTGCAGGAGGCCAGCTGGATTCAGCCCACCAGGCGCTGTTAAACGGTGAATTCGGCGCATTTGCCGTTGCCGCTACCGGCAATGTGCAAAATACAGTACTGGAAAACGATGTGGTAAAGATCACTTTTTCCAATAAAGGAGGCCAACCGGCAAGTGTACAACTGAAACAATACAAAACTTACGATGGTGGTCCGCTGATGCTGGTGGAAGGTTCCTTCAACCGTCTTTCGGTAGAAGTGCCTGCCAACACAACAAAAATGCTGAACAGCGCTGATCTGTTCTTCACTGCCGGACAGCCACAGGAAGGCCCGGGAGGCGTAAAAACCATCGCTTACCGTCTTAATACCAGCAATCCTGCTGCTTACCTTGAATTTATTTACTCCCTGAAACCAGGCAGCTATGTGGTAGATTATACCATCCATGCGGTTGGTTTGCAAAACCTCCTGCCAGGTAACCAGAATTACCTGAGCCTCCAGTGGAATACCCAGGAAGATAAACAGGAGCATGATATGGAGAACGAGCGCCTGAACAACCAGGTGCATTATATGCTGGAGAATGACAAGCATGACTACTTTACCCTGAACCGTACCAGCCATGAAAAACTGGATAACAAACTGAAATGGGTAAGCGTAAAACAGCAGTTCTTCAACACCACGCTGATTGCTAAGAAAGAACTTTTCAATAATGTGGATGTAAACACGAAAGTTCCGGTAAGCCCTAATATCGTAGGACAAACCTTCAGTACCATACAGATCCCATATAACCGCGCCAATGATTTCTCCTTCCCTGTAGAAATCTACTATGGTCCCAACCACTATAAAACACTGAAATCTTTTGATATTGGTCTGCAGAAGATCATCCCGCTGGGCACCGGTATCTTTGCTTTCGTGAAGTATGTAAACATCTTTATTATCATCCCGGTGTTTAACTTCCTGAGCGGATTTATCGGCAACTACGGTATCATCATCATCATGCTCACCATCTTCATCCGCCTGCTGATAGCTCCTTTCACTTACCAGAGCTATGTTTCCCAGGCGAAGATGAAAGTGCTGAAGCCAGAAATTGATGAACTGAAAGCAAAATACGGCGACGATCAGCAGGCATTCGGCGTGGAACAGATGAAACTCTTTAAGAGCGCCGGTGTAAACCCCCTGGGCGGATGTTTACCTGCATTGCTGCAGCTGCCTATCCTGGTGGCGATGTACAGCTTCTTCCCGTCGTCTATTGAGCTGCGCCAGGAAAGTTTCCTGTGGGCAAAAGACCTGTCTACTTACGACTCTATCCTGAATTTCGGCTTCAACATACCATTCTATGGCAACCACGTGAGCCTGTTCACCATCCTCATGACCATCACCAGTTTGATCCTGGCCTTCTACAACCGTGGAATGACCGATCAGAGCAACCCGGTGATGAAGTATATGCCTTATGTAATGCCGGTAATGCTGCTGGGCATCTTTAACCGCCTCGCTGCGGCGCTTACCTTCTACTACTTCCTGTCTAACGTGATCAGTATCCTGTTACAGTTTGTGATCCAGAAGTTTATCATTAACCATGATAAAATTCACGCACAGATCCAGGAAAATAAGAAGAAGCCAAAAACCAAATCCAAATGGCAGGAAAAACTGGAAGAAGTCCAGAAACGCCAGCAGGAAATGCAACAGAAGAAAAAGTAGGATTAATACAATCTGAACATTTCAATCATAATTTTTCGCAGAAGGCTTCCCCTTAAGGAAGCCTTCTCTATTTTTGGACGGATATGATAAAGAGATGGATTTTATTGATGTGCGCTGCCGGCTCAATCCTGGCTGCACAGGCACAGGACACTATTCCTGACGCCGCAAGGATACAGGGAATAGTGAACTACCTGGCCGCTGATAAGCTGAAAGGCAGGGGCACCGCGGAAAAAGGAGGACAAACCGCCAGCCGCTATGTAGCCAAACAATTTAAAAAACTGGGCCTGCAACCGGTGAATGGCAAGAGTTTCTTCCAGGATTTTACATTCGACAGGAAAGCGCATAAAAACATTCCCAGCCGCAATGTGATCGGGTACCTGGATAACGGGGCCGCACGTACGATTATCATTGGCGCACATTATGATCACCTGGGAACGGCCGCATTATTTGACGGTAAATACCCTGTTGGCGAAATCCATAATGGTGCAGATGATAACGCTTCCGGCGTAGCCGGCCTGCTGGAACTGGCCAGGCATTATGTGAAGAACCAGGGCAAAGAGCCGTTTAACTTTCTCTTTATTGCTTTCGGCGGGGAAGAACTGGGATTGCAGGGATCAAAATATTACACCGCGCATCCGCTGATGCCGCTGGATAATATGCATTTCATGCTTAACATGGATATGATAGGGCGTTATAACCCTGAAAGAGGAATCGGTATTGGTGGTTATGGCAGTGCGGAAGAATGGCCTGCCGTGTTTAAGGAAGTGCAGCAACCCGGTATTAAGTTCTTTACAGATGCGGCCGGGAAAGGCGCTTCCGATCATCACAATTTCTATGTAAATGGAGTGCCGGTGATGTTTTTTCATACCGGTGGCCATGATGATTACCACAAGCCTACTGATGATGCGCCTAAGCTCCAGGCAAAAGCCGAAGCGGACATCCTGCAACTGGAAATCCAGCTGATTAACCGCGCCATGGCTTACCCGGTGTTGCATTATGTAGGGGAGAAGAGCTAGGAAACAAGTTCCACTTCGTATACGGGACTGAAAAGGAATATTTTTTTTGACGCTATCTCTTCACAGCGGTAGCGTTTTCTTATTTTCTCTCCCCTGCGGAATACGCGCCCGTCTTTGGTTTTAAACAGCCCGTGTAACGGCACCTGCTCTACGAAGAAATGATTTTCCTTTTGCCGGTCGTAGTTTTTTAGTACCCGCATCAGGTTTTCATCGGCGCAGGAGCTGGCGGCGGGGTTGGCCATGCTCTGGCGCACGGCGGCTTCCACATCGGGCGGCAGCAGGTTCTTACCTACAAAATCCCGCAGGATAAAAGAGAATTCCTGTTTCCATTCTTTGCCATGCGAGGCTACCCTGTTGGCATATTTATTAAAAGTGGTGAGATGTGCAATTTCATGCAGCAGGGTAAGGAGAAAGGCGTATTTATTCAGGGAGCCATTCACGCTGATGCGATGCCCTTTACCCTGGCCATCGGGATGCCGGTAGTCGCCAAGTATACTGGACCGTTCGCGTGTAACAGTCAGGTGTACCTTATAGGTAGTGAGAAAATCCATTACCTGTCCGAAAGTTCCTTCAGGTAAGTAGGCCGCTAATGCATTTAAAGGCGCCTCTTTTTTCAAATAGATTACTTTTTTAGCCTCGTCAGCCGGAAAAGGCTGATTGTTTCAAATACAGTATACACCAGGTACAGGAACAACAGCATGAAAATAGTCAGCTTGCTTACGTTGGGCTTGTAAATAAGTACATAAACAGCAATGCCTATAACGCAAAGAAAAAGTTTGCTGAGAGTGGCGCCATAAACGGCCCTGATAAAGGCGTTGTGGTTGGAAGAAGCAAGTCCCCGGCGGCTCATCAGATAAGACACCAGGGAAATAACAGCCATGATCAGGTTACCGGCCATCAGCACATTCACATGCGTACCAAGGTCCAGCAACCTGGGTTTGAATATGATAATAAGTCCGTTTAAAATTCCAAAAACTGCGAATAACCGTATAAAAAATCTATCACTCATTCCGTCGGGTGTCTTTTATAATTTGCCACAAAAGTATGGCTAATGCAACTAAAGAAAAAATGATCAGGAAAACCGGGAACCGCCAGCCTATCCAGTGGTCCAGTTTATATCCTGCAAATACACCCAAACCCAGCGTGGTCATCATCTGGAAGGCCAGGCCGGCGTAACGTAACAGCGGATTCCGGTTATTCTGCTTCCTGGAGGACGGTTTTTCCATGTTTCTGGTTGTCAGCCGGCTGCTGATCGTCCATGTAGCAACGGCCATTGAACTTAGCAGTAGGCTCCATTTCGAAATGAGCGGTGTATACATCGCCCTTTACCAAAGCATTCCCTTTCAGGAACAGTAATTCATCTACCTTGATAATACCTGTTACCTTACCCAGTATATCAGCGCTCTGGCATACCAGGTCGCCGGTGATTTCCCCTTCAGGACCTACCACTATTTTGGCTTTTGTAGATACCAGCCCGTTTACCTGGCCGTCGATCCTGATGTCGCCTTCACATACAATATCACCCTGGATAGAGGTACCATTGCCTATAATATTGACAGTTGATGTAGGCAGCATGGCCTTGTTGTCGCCTTTCGATTTCTGATTGTTATTAAACATAGGGAGTCAGGTTTTTCAAGTTTAGTGTGTAATTTAAATAAATATATATAAATTTTTTGTATTTATATATTAATAGGTACTGTTATCTACAGCAGGCACTTTTAACATAGTGGTATCCACTTTGCCGTTGAAGTCGCCGTTTATCACCTGTTTGATATTGTTCAGGTACTGGTCGCGGGCATTGATAGCGGTTTCCAGCGAATCAGCCCTCATTTTGAGATGGATAAATTCTTTCCGTTGCTTCAGGTCTCCATAGCCGGGTATATAATACCGTAAAGGCGTAAACACTACGGTAGCCACAGTAATGGCCACCAATAATACAAAAAGGGTACTGAAAGCAATGTACACGCTCATCCGGGAAAGTTTGAACGAGGTCACTTCTTCATAGGTATCATCATTCATAATTACCAGGCGGTATTTATGACTCAGTTTCTCCAGGTTTCGTCTGTTGTTTTTATTACCCTTCTTGGCCATGTTTTGTGGTACTTCTTAAAGAACACTGTTTCTTTTAAGGAGCGCTAAAGTTAATCATTATTGTAAAATAGGAAACAGTGTTTTATGGATTACCGGCTGAAAGAAGGATTTTTATCTGAAAACCAGCGGGTTAAAATATACCCGCTATTGGAAAAAAGTCGGTAGCACTTCTCCTGCACTCATATTCAATCAACTATTTTATCCTATCTTTAAAATATTTTTCCAAACTGTAAGTTATATATATTTAGCCTATACACCCTGGCATCCATGAATTGCATCAAACTGCTACTAAAATATCTGGGAATAATAATATTGTCATTTTGCCTGGTTTTGCCGGCTGCCCGGGCACAAAATAAGCCTCAAAATCAGCCTCAGCAGACGAACTCCCAGGGCCAGGCCCCCAATAAACAGCAACAGCAGCAAAGGCCTGTTGCCAAGCCCCTTTTTAAACCACGCGAACAACGGGTACAGGATCGCCGTCCCCCTTCCGAAGTAATGCTGGAAAAAAAGAAGTGGACCTGGAAAAGACAATTCTTCCAGAACATGGCCACCCGGTTCAATTATTACTTTCATGCAAGAGTGAAGCTCGACAGGGTAGTGAAAACCGCTAACCGTGACGGACAGGACAATTATAACATCCTCCTGCCATTTTATCCGTTCAGCCTACAGAGCCAGGGTTTCAGCAAAGGAGAACTGGATTCTGTTATCGATAAAACAAACATGGCCATCCAGCTCCACGATCCCCGCGGTAAATGGATAGACGACTGCTTCCTGCTCATGGGACGCGCCTATTTCTACGAGGGAGACCTGGAAAATGCCAATAAAACCTTCCAGTATATCAACATTGCCTTCGCCCCGAAAACGAAGTCGGAATACAAAACAGTGGTGGGGGCGCATGAAAATGACCAGATCTCCATCGCCACCAAGGAAAAAAGAAAAGGCTTTTTTGGCCGCCTCAAACATACCAAAGCACGTAACGACGCCTTCCTCTGGAGAGCCCGTACCCTGCTGGAACAAAAGGAATATGATGAAGTACAGGCGCTGTTGAATATCCTCAATACCGATCCGAATTTCCCCCACCGCCTCGATGGCGACCTGGCGGAAGTACGCGCCTACAGCCACTACATCCAGAAAAGATATCCCGAAACAATAGAACCGCTGAAAGTTGCCATCGATAAAAGCCACGATAAAGTAGCCAAAGCCAGGATGTCGTACATTCTGGGGCAGCTCTACCTGCAGCAGCAACACCCGGATTCCGCGCTGGACCAGTTCCGCCATGTGATCAGCATGAAGCCCGATCCTATGATGGATTTCCAGGCCCGGTTACAGATTGCCAGAACCAATGCGCAAACTACCGGTAATGTGGCCGCCAGCATCGCGGGGCTGCGCCGAATGCTCCGGAAGCAGCGGTTCGAGCGCTTCCGCGACGGGATCTACTATACCATGGGCGTGCTTGAATATCCCGATCACCCGGAGGCCTCCCTCAACTATATGAAGCAATCGCTGAAAATACCCAGCGATAACCTCATGCAACGCGCCATTACTTATAAAGGCATGGCCGATATTTACTACGACCTGCGTAATTATACCGAAGCAAAAAAATATTATGACAGCACCGCCGGCGTGATGACAAAAGATTTTGTGGATGCGGCTACCGTGGAAACCCGCAAAAATGTGCTTGGTGAAGTGGTGACCCGGCTGGAAACGATCCACCGGGAAGACAGCCTGCAGCGACTGGCCGCTATGTCGCCATCGGACCGGAACATAGTGTTGTCGAAAATGGTAGCCCTGATGGAGAGCGAAGCTGCTGAAAAGAAAAAGAAGGACAAACTGGCCGCAGCCAATCCCCAGGAAAACCCTGCCGCTTTCAGCATGAGTGGGGGAGGCACCGCCTATTCGCCAAAAGAGGAAGCAGGCGACTGGTATTTCTACAATGCAGCCAGTAAATCGGCCGGTTATTCAGAATTCAAGCGCAGATGGGGTAGTCGTCAGCCGGTAGATAACTGGCGCCGCAGCCAGAATGGCGTGGTAAACGCCACTAACAGTGGAGGTCCCATAGAAATAACAGAGGAAACAAAATCCGTAGCCCTGGGAGAAGTGCCACAAGACAGTGTCAGCACGGAATCGCTGGCGGCAGGCCTGCCACTTACCCCTGAAAAACTGGCTGCGTCACGGAAAGCAGTGCAGGACGCCTGGTTCGACCTGGGTAAACTGTATTATGATAAGCTGGAAAATTATTCCCTGGGAATAGAAACCTACGACTCCCTGCTGATCCTTTTCCCGGATCATCCGCGTAAACCGGAAGTATTATATTCCCTGTATGTATGGCATGGAAAACAAAACCATACCGCCCAGGCCAATCACTATAAAGCAATGGTGCTGAACCAATACGGCAATACCAACTTTGCAGACATCATCCGTTCCGGCGGACTGAGAGATATTGATGCGCAGAAAAAGAAAGAGATCAGCGCAGCCTATGACGCCGCTTATGAAGCCTTCCGCCATGGCAACTATGCGGAATCCATGGCCATGAAAAAGCAGGCCGACAGCACCTTTGGCATCAATTACCTGCAATCTAAATTTGACCTGCTGGAAGCCATGCTGATCGTAAAAACCGATACCCTGTTCGCAGCAGACAGCCTGCGGGCTAAAGATACCCTGCAGCTGTCGCGTAAGGCGGTGCAGGCCGTATTAACCAAATACGCGGCAGACGAGGCGGTGCGCAACCAGGCCCAGGCCCTTATGGATGCCCTGAACCACCGCGCTGAACTGACCGATTATCTCGCCAAACTGGAGGTAAGGAAAAAAGACGCCAACGGCGTATTGCTGGATGAAGATATTACTATGCGCTACCCCTGGCAAAATCCGCAGCCGGTGCTGGCCGACAGGATTAACACGGCTAAAGCGCCGGTGGATTCCGCTAAAATAGCCGCCGGGGTAACAGGCACCCTGCCGGCTCCAATGGCTACCGTGGCCCCGCCAAAACCGGTAACTCCCTATAAATTAACAGCTGATAACCCGTTTTTCGTGGTGCTCTCCTTTCAGCGTGTGTCAAAGGAACTGATGGATGAAGGCCTGAACCAGTTCACCCGGTATAATGCCGCCAAACATGCAGCTGACAAAATCGAAGTGGGCAGTTTTGTGCTTACTCCCAATGATGTGATGCTGATATTCCGGCTTTTCCCAAATGAAGATAAGGCCCTTGCCTATTTTGATGAGATCCGTGATGAAGCCGCTTCGAATATCATCCCCCGGATCAGGCCCACAGAATACAATTTCTTTGTGATTTCCAGGGATAATTTCATCTTATTAAACAGCACCAAAGACCTTTCTGGTTACCGTAAGTTTTTTACAGATAATTATGTGACCCAGTAAGTATTTTTGGAATTTTAAATAGCTTTGTCGGTCAGACTGTCACAAAACAGGCTTGTTTATTGCGTATTGACTTTATTGAAAAATCATAGCCAACAGATAGCAATAAATTATTTCATATAAAAGAATTCGGGCAAATCTGGCCATTAAACAAATTAACTAGCGCATGAAAAAATCGGTGAAAATATTGTGGCGGGTGGCTTTTGGTATCCTGGCATTACTTGTTCTGTTAGTTTTACTCATTAACTTCCGGATCATTGGCAGTATGCCTTCACTGGAGGAACTGGAAAACCCGCGGGCAGCACTGGCCGCAGAGGTGATTGCCGATGACGGAACCATTTTGGGTAAATACTATCAGGTAGACCGCTCCAGCAGCGACTATAACGAGATCTCCAAAAACGTGATCAACGCGCTCATAGCAACGGAAGAAACCCGTTTTTATGATAACTCCGGTATTGATCCCAAAGGTACACTGGCCATCCCTTTTTACCTGCTTATAGGAAAGAAACGCGGCTCCAGTACCATTACCCAGCAGCTGGCACTGAACCTGCAAACAGATAACCTGGGAAAAACGCGCTCCGGTAATCCTATTGGCAGGGCCTTCCAGAAAATACAGGAATGGATCATTGCTGTAAAGCTGGAAAGGAACTTTACCAAACAGGAGATCCTTACCCTGTATCTTAATACTGTAGCTTTCGGGGATAACGTATATGGAATAGAAAACGGGGCCAGGACTTTTTTTAGTAAAGACGCCGGGCACTTATCTATCGAAGAAGCCGCCATCCTGGTAGGAATGCTGAAAGGCAACACCCTTTATAACCCGCGCAGGAATCCGCAGAATGCCCTCCAGCGCCGTAATACCGTTATCAGCAATATGCAGGAAGCCGGTTTTATTACTCCCGCAGAGGCAGCAGCCGCCAAAAGCAAGCCCATTGTACTGCATTATAATAAAATAGACCATAACAAGGGATTGGCTCCTTATTTCAGGGAAGTGCTGCGGGATGAGCTGAAGGGCTGGTGTAAAACACATAAGAAAGCCGATGGCTCTGAATATAACCTCTACCGCGACGGCCTGAAAATATATACCACCATCAACCCGAGAATGCAGTTATATGCAGAAGAAGCGGTGGCTAAACACCTGGCGGTACTGCAAAAGTCGCTTTCTGCACAAAACGATGTGAAAACAGGCAGCGTCTGGAAGAAATGGCCCAAATACCTCGATCAGTACATGAAAGAATCTGACCGGTACAGGGCTATGAAAGATGATGAGGCAGACGATTCTACCATTGCCCGGGCGTTCAACACGCCTGTGCGTATGAAGGTATTTGGCTGGAGAAGCTCCACTGAGCCGGATCTGAATGAAATAGATACTACCATGACCCCACTGGATTCCATTAAATATATGCGCGCTGTTTTACAGGCAGGCTTTATGGCAATGGATCCTGAAAGCGGTGAGGTGAAAGCCTGGGTAGGCGGACCGGATTTCCGTTACTTTAAGAACGACCACGTGGCTAAAACCCGCCGCCAGGTTGGTTCTACCTTTAAACCGTTCCTGTATTGCTTCGCCATCATGAATGGCATGTCGCCCAATACGGTTCTGCCCAACGAGCCCATCTCCATCAATGGATGGACGCCGCATAACTCGGAAGGAAGCACCGGTGGTACCATTACCATGGCCGGCGCGCTGGCAAAATCATTGAACCTGGTGGCTGCCTACCTGATCAAACAGATTGGCGCCAAGCCATTTGCCGATTTTGCCAAAAACAAAGTAGGCTTCACCAGCGATATCCCTGCTTACCCGGCTATTGCACTGGGCGCCGTGGAATTATCGCTTTATGAACTGATGCAGGGATACACCATGTTCCCAGCCAGGGGGATCAACACCAAACCTATTTATATTACCCGTATTGAAGACAGGAACGGCAATATCCTCGAAACATTTGCACCGGTAAAACGTGAAGTGATCAGTGAAAGAGAGTCTTATACCATGGTGAAGATGATGGAAGGCGTGGTAGCGCCGGGAGGTACGGGAGCGCGTATCCGTTCCCGTTTCAACATCCAGGGCGAAATAGCCGGTAAAACCGGTACTACCAACGATAATACCGATGGCTGGTTTATGGGCTATACGCCGAAGTTACTGGCCGGTGCATGGGTAGGCTGCGAAAACAACTTTATCCACTTCAGCACCACGGCCATTGGACAGGGCGCCAATACCGGCTTACCTATCTGGGGCTACTTCATGCAAAAGGTATATGCCGACCCTACCCTGAAGATCAGCTCCAATGATCATTTCCCGGTGCCGCCGAATATGAGTGAAGACGATATTTACATGAATTACGATTCCAATGTAAAACCCGGCGCCGAATCAGAAAATGTAGGCAACGGGTCCGCGGACGACTATGGCTCCGGCGATGCCAGCGATTACGCTACACCTGGCGCCGACAGCCAGGAACCTGCTCCGGCAAAGCCGAAGGAAGAGCACAAGGAGAATAAAGACAATAAGGAAAACAAGCCAAAGGCTACTATGCCAGCTCCTGCGCCGAAGAAAGGAGAGTAGGGCGCGCCTTCGGCGCTTTGTCTTGGAGCAGGATTAGGCTGATTATACTGATTAGCTTGATTTTTATTTAGAGATTTTTTTAAATGATAAAAGGAGATGGAAGTAGTTACGCTTTCATCTCCTTTTATCATTAAAATCAATGTTTATAAATAATAAGGGAGATATATGCGAATCGCTTATATCTCCCTTATTTTATTAAATTATATCCTCTCTAAATCCTTTTAAAATCAAGAAAATAAAATCAAACTAATCAGTATAATCAGCCTAATCCTGCTCCAAGACAATTTAAATCGCCGAAGGCGATCAGCTAACCGCTTTGTTCACCAGCGCAGCCGCTTCGCTGAGCAGGATGGCTGACTGTACTTTCAGACCGCTTTCTTCGATCAGTACTTTGGCTTCTGCAGCGTTGGTGCCCTGTAAACGAACAATGATAGGCACGCTGATGTTACCAATCGATTTATAGGCGTCAATAACACCCTGGGCAACCCTGTCGCAACGTACAATACCGCCGAAAATATTGATCAGGATAGCTTTAACCTTTGGATCTTTCAGGATGATACGGAAGCCTGCTTCCACGGTTTGCGCGTTGGCAGTACCGCCTACGTCGAGGAAGTTGGCCGGTTCACCGCCGCTCAGTTTGATCATGTCCATGGTGGCCATGGCCAGGCCGGCGCCGTTTACCATACAGCCTACGTTACCGTCCAGTTTCACAAAGTTCAGGTTGTATTTGCTGGCTTCTACTTCTGTAGGATCTTCCTCGGAAATATCGCGGAGTGCTTCCAGGTCGGGATGACGCATCAGGGAGTTGTCGTCCAGGTTTACTTTGGCATCAACGGCAATGATCTTGTCGTCGCTGGTTTTGAACAGCGGGTTGATTTCCAGCATGCTGCAATCCAGTCCTACGTATGCATTATAGAGGTTGGTCACAAATTTCACCATGTTTTTAAACGCTTCACCACTCAAACCGAAGTTAAAGGCGATGTTACGCGCCTGGAAAGGCTGCAGGGTCATATTTGGTTTTACCCACTCTTTAAATATTTTCTCAGGAGTGCTGTGCGCTACCTCTTCGATATCCATACCACCTTCTGTGGAATACATGATAACATTCTGGCTTTTAGCGCGATCCAACAGGATAGACAGGTAAAATTCCTTTACCGGGTTAGCGCCCGGATAGTAAACATCCTGTGCCACCAGTACTTTATTTACCAGTTTACCAGCTTCGCCGGTTTGAATGGTTACCAGGGTGCCTCCCAGGATATTTCCTGCTATATTTTTAATATCTTCTGCATTTTTTCCTACTGCCACACCTCTCTGTTCCGTACCACGGATCTTACCCTTTCCGCGTCCACCCGCATGAATCTGGGCTTTTACAACGGCAAATTCATTACCAAATTGCACTTTCAGCTGCTTATATGCTTCCGCAGCCGCTTCAGGGGTATCCACCGGAATACCTTCCTGTACCGGTACATTATATTTTTTCAACAGTTCTTTAGCCTGGTACTCGTGTAAGTTCATCGGAATAAAATTTGCCGCTAAAATAGGTCATTATGATTTAAATATAAAACTGCAGTCATTTGTGAATTAAAAAATAACTTTGCGCGGGTTTGTTTTTTAAAGCAGGCTTTTAATTAACGTATAAACAAATGAGTGAACTAACAGCAAAGATCACAGCAGCGGGGGAATATATCAGCAAATTCTGGCAGCATAAGCCAGTGGCAGGGATTATACTGGGCAGCGGCCTGGGCAACCTGACAGCGGAAATTGAGGATAGTATTGAAATTCCATACAGCAACATACCCCATTTCCCCGAATCAACGGTGGAAGGGCATTCAGGCAAACTAATCCTGGGGCATATGCAGGGAAAGCCGGTAGTGGCCATGGCTGGGCGTTTTCACTTTTATGAAGGGTTTTCCATGCAGCAGGTAACTTTTCCTGTTCGCGTAATGAAAGCCCTCGGTATCCACACCTTATTTATTTCCAATGCCGCCGGGGGAATGAATCCATCCTTCCGGGTAGGCGATCTGATGATCATCAGGGATCATATCAACCTGCAGCCGGAGCACCCGCTGCGCGGTAAAAACGAGGACGCACTGGGCCCCCGTTTCCCGGATATGAGCGAGCCCTATGCCAAAACGCTGATAGATGCAGCCGGTAAAATTGCTGCAGCCAACAATATATCTTTACATAGCGGCGTATATGTAGGGGTTCAGGGACCTACCTTTGAAACCCGGGCAGAGTACAAATACATGCACATCATCGGTGGCGACGCCGTAGGAATGAGCACCGTACCTGAAGTAATTGTAGCGGCACATGCCGGTTTGAAAGTATTTGCCATGAGTGTGATCACCGATATCGGCATCCGTGAAGAAGAAAATGTGATCACCCATGAAGAAGTACTGGCAGCTGCGAAAGCGGCAGAACCTAAGCTTACGCTGATATTTAGTGAATTAATCCGGCAACTATAAACGCTTTTGTTACTTTCGGATGAGGCAAATTTTCATTTCCATAGCCCTGCTGTTCTTATGCGGGAATCAATTAATGGCCCAGTTCAACTCTGGACGCTTCGGTAACATGGGCGGCGGTGGCGGTGGTACCAGCAAAATGCAGCGGGATACCTCCAAACATGAGCATGAACCGGATACGCTGACCTTAACCTATCGCATCCTCGGTGAGCCTACCGATTATAAGCTCGACTCGTCCATATCGGATTTTCAGACCAACTACCTGAAAGTTCCTTCTTCCTACACCACGCTCGGAAATACCGGTAGCGCTGCCTATAACATGATCTTTACACCACGCATGAAACCCGGCTTTGATGCAGGTTTTCATGCTTACGACGTATATTCCAACTCCCATAAGGATGCCCGTTTCTACTATACTACCCGCCCCTATACGGAGCTGCAATACCTGGTAGGCAGCAAACAGGAGCAGGTGATAGGGCTTTCCCATACCCAGAACCGGACGGAACGCTTCAACTTTGCTTTCGACTATCGCAAAATAAATGCGCCGGGATACTATCGTTCGCAAAACACGAATCATGATATCTACCGCTTTACCGCCCGGTACCAGAGCAAAAATAAACGCGCCAATACCTACCTGAGCTTCTATTATAATAAGATCAACGGAGGGGAAAACGGGGGGATCAGGAGCGATACGTTCATGACCAACAGCACTTTCAAGCAAAGGAAAACCATCCCGGTAAACCTCGGCAACAGTGCATCTACAACGTATGCCTTTTTCGGGGGCACTATCCCGGTGAAATCCAATTACCGGGAAACAGGATTCCTTATCCAGCAGCAGTACGACTGGGGCCGGGGCGACAGTATCCATGTGAACGATACCACCGATTATTATAAGTACGACCCGATATTCCGTGTGCAGTACACGTTCAATTACCAGAACAATAACTACGAGTTCCTCGACTCTGCCCCGGATTCTACTTTCTATCCCACCCACTATAATTTTTTACCAGGTGATACCGTATCGGCTAAGCACCAGTGGAAAATGATCTCCAACGACCTGTCGCTGGTCCAGTTCCCCGTGCTCGGCAACCTGGGACATTTTATTAACATAGGCGCGAGGTTTGAAAGTCTTACCGGTACCTTCCTGGATGCGGATATCAATTTCAGCAACCTGGCCGTACATGGCGAATACCGTAATAAAACCCGTAACCAGAAATGGGATTTCTCTGCAAGAGGAGAGTTTTATGTAGTAGGACAGAATATCGGTGATTATGGATTTTATGGGATGTTAAAAAGACATATCAATGACTTCCTGGGAGATGTGCGCCTGTCGGTGAGCAACGTAAATAAGGAACCATCTTACGTTTTCAAGTATTTCGCCAGTACCAATGATGCCTGGTACAATACCAGCCTGTCCAAGGAGAATATTACCCAGCTGCAGTTTGCCACCGAAAATAAAAAGCTGGATTATACCCTGGCAGCCAATTACTTCCTCTTTACGAATTACACCTATTTCAGGGATTTTTATCACAGCGATCAGTATAATTCCCTGTTTAACCTGTTACAGATCACCTTCAGCAAGAAGTTCAACATAAAACCATTTTCGTGGTACCTGGATATTGCCTTCCAGCAACTGCATGGCAATGGGCCGATCAATGTGCCCACTTTCTGGACCCGCAACCGGTTTGCCTTTGAGAAAAGATTATATACGAACCTGAACCTTATGACCGGCATCGAACTGCGCTATAACACCGGTTATTATGCGGACGATTATTCCCCGCTCACCGGGCAGTTTATTTACCAGAATACCACGAAGATCAGCAACCCGCTTCCGGATATTGCCGCATTTGCCAACTTCCGTATCAAGTCTTTTTCTGCCTATGTACGCGCAGAAAACCTGAATACTTTCATTGGCAATAATAACTATGCAGGCCCGCTGTACCCTTATAACAACTTCGCTTTCAGGGTGGGGCTCAGGTGGTGGTTTATTAACTAGCCGTTATATATAACTATATGATGACCGGTATGGTGGCAACACGATACCGGTCATTTTTTTTATGTATCTTTGTAAATCATCATGAAGCAATTTTTTGCCATATTATTTGCCACACTGTATATCACGCTTACCAGCGGGTTTGCGGTAAACGTGCATTACTGCATGGGTAAGCTGGCTTCTGTAAACCTGCAGGAAGGTCCGGCGGACCACTGCAATAAATGCGGAAAAACGGCAAAAGGCATGGACTGCTGTAAAGATGAGTTTAAGTTCTGTAAGGTGACCGAAACACACCAGGCTGCAAAAGCGCTGCAACCCGATTTTGGCCCTTCCACAGATATGCAGCTGCCGGTAAGGATCTTACCTGCTTCTGTTTTGCCGGTGCAGGAAATGCTTATTACCGGCCGCCCCCATGATCCGCCAGACATTCCGTCTGCTCCTATTTTCCTCCGGAACTGCACTTTCCTGGTCTGATACAGTTTTTAATGTAGTGTTGGCTGCTGTCATACAGCATCCTTATTGCCGTAACTGTTATTATTGTTTTATTCAATTTTATTCATCAGATCATGAAAATAGTATCCATCATATTGCTCGCGCTGGGCTTATCTTTCGGCGCAAATGCACAATTTAAGAAAGCAAGCGTTCACGCTACAGGTCTTACCTGCGCCATGTGCTCAAAGGCTACCTACGAAGCGCTGGAAACACTGCCTTTTGTTGATAAAATAGATACCGATCTTGACAATACCACCTTTGTGCTGATCTTTAAAACCGGGGTACCGGTGAGCATCGACGCCATCAAACAAAAAGTGGAAGATGCCGGTTTTTCTGTGGGTAAACTGGTAATGACTGCCAGCTTTAACGGGGTAAGCGTACAGAATGATGCGCATGTGCCGTTTGCCGGCAGTACCCTGCATTTTATGGATGTGAAGAACCAGGTATTATCAGGGGATAAAGATCTTACCGTGATTGACAAGGACTTTATTTCTGCCAAACAATTTAAAAAATTCAGTACCGAAACCACTATGGCCTGTTATAAAACAGGTATGATGGGCGACTGCTGTAAATCTGACGGAGCCGCTGCTTCCAAAAGAATTTATCACGTCACCATTTAACAGCGGACCGGTATATGAAAAGATTTTTATTAACCGCCCTGGTTATCATAGGCGGCTATGATATGGCAGCTGCCCAGGAATTGTATGTAAATACAGAGCCGGCGAGCAATATGCCCGCCAACTCGCTGGGCATCAGGCTTACCAACAAGTTTTTTGACATGAAGCATTCCGGCGACAACGGGATGCGTTTTGAACCGGAAGTGATGTGGGGGGTAAATAGAAAGCTCATGTTACATGTGCTGGGATATGCTTCCAATATGATGCAGCCCTCTGTAAAGCTGGAGGGTGGCGGTGTATACGCTAAGTACCGCTTCCTGTCGCTGGATCAGCAGCATGCACACTTCCGCATGGCTGCCTATGTACGGGGCGCTGTGATCAATAACCCATATTACCCGGTAATGCCGGATGGCGCTCACTCTATGCGTCCGTACAACAATAAGGAGCTGGACCTGGAAGGCGCTACTTCAGGCGTAAACGGCGGCATTATTGCCACACAATTGTTGCATAAACTGGCTTTATCCACAACGTTGGGATATTCCCGTTATATGAACAATATAAAGGACAATATCCCGGATGAATTTTCAAGGAATGCGGTGAATTATAGCTTGTCGGCCGGGTACCTGGTGTTGCCTGTTAAGTATAAAAGCTTTCAGCAAACCAATCTAAACCTCTACCTGGAGCTGTTGGGTAAAACCAATACAGATGCGGCAGGCAAAGGCTCTTACCTGGACATTGCTCCCGCAGTGCAGTTTATTTTTAACAGCACTACAAGACTGGACCTGTCTTACCGCACCCAGTTAACCGGGAGTATGCCGAGGAATTCCTCCAACTCTTTTTTAATCAGGGTGGAGCATAATATTTTTAATATCAAAAAGTAACCGATGGCTACAACAGATCTGTTTATAAAGAATATGGTTTGTCCGCGCTGCATCAAGGTGGTTACTAATACCATTGCCGCGCAGCAACTGAGCATTAAGGAAATACAGCTGGGTAAAGCAATTGTAGATGGAACCGTTTCCGGGCAACAATTACAGCAGTTATCGGTAGCGCTTCAGCAGGAAGGATTTTTACTGATAGATGATAGAAAACAACAACTGGTTGCAGGTATAAAAAGTATTATTGTACAGGCAGTGCATCACTCGGAGCTGGATGAGATGAAGGAGAACTTTTCCAGCCTACTGGCAGGAAAGTTGCAGAAAGACTATCATTATCTCAGTAACCTTTTTTCTGAAACAGAAGGCACTACCATTGAGCAGTATATTATTCAACAGAAAATAGAGCGGGTGAAAGAGCTACTGGCATATAACGAATTAAGCTTAAGTGAAATCAGTTACAAGCTGGGATACAGCAGCGTAGCGCATCTGTCGGCGCAATTCAAAAAAGTAACAGGTCTTACGCCCAGTAAATTTAAACAATTGAAGGCACCTGAGCGTATATCATTGGATAAGATCTGAATACGCCCGGTAAAGAAATAAAAATTAGTTGTTTTAGTTTTAGTTTAAAGAGAAGCTGCTGCACACCGTGGCTTCTCTTTTTAAAAAATCCGGAGATGAAGAAAGTAGTTGTTGGTATATTAAAGTTTATACAGTCGCTTTTTGTGAAGAAAGATTGCTGCAGATAAGCGCGTTTATGCAGATCTTCCGCCTTGTTCCATAAAAATTTTCAGCACAGTATTTGTAAATCCCTATCTTTACCATAGCGATTTACTGCAGATGAAGAACAAAATTTTTATTATCAGTTTGTTATGCGGATCTGGAGTATGCTTGTTGTTAGCCTGCGTCAATAAAAAAAAGCATACCGCCCCAAAACAAAAACAGATTGTAGCAAACATCAGACAGTTAGACGAAGTGATCACCGAGAGTATCACTGAACGATTGTCGGCCCTGAAAGATAACGAAGGCGAACTGGAAGACAGTTTGCAGTCCTTCCGACCTTCAGCAATACAGGAATTTTATGGCGCTGATAAACCGGCAAGCCAATGGTCAAAGAACGGGACTACCAATCCTGCTGCCGATTCCATGCTGTATATGATCCAGCATGCGGAAGATATGGGGCTGCTGCCGGCGCAATATCATGAGCCGGCGCTTACCGCTGCATGGGAGCAGATCAGCAGCGATGCTACTGCAAAAAAAGACGCCGCCCTATGGGCGAAGGTAGATGTACTGATGACAGACGCTTTCATGAAAATGGCGTCGGACCTGCGCTACGGCGTTGCGCCGCGCGACAGCGTTACGCTCAGGAAAGATTCAGCGTTTACAGATGAAGAGCTTATTGCCCGGTTGCGGCAGGCGCTCGAAGAGAAAAATGTGACAGCTATCCTGCATTCACTGGAGCCTACCCATGAAGGATACCTTGCCCTGAAAGAAGGGATTCAAACTTTCAAAGCCAAATACGCAGACTACCACTGGGATACATTACCGCTTAATTATACGGACACACTGGGTTTCCGCCAGTTGGTGTTCAACCGCCTGGTACAAAGCGGGCATCTTGATACCACTGGCCGTGAGCTGGATTCAGCGCTGTTGAAAACAGGTGTAAAAGCATTTCAGAAAGAGTTCAATATCTATCCCGATGGTGTGGCCGGGAAGAGAACAGTAATGGCCATGAACCGCTCTGCGCACGACTGGATCATGCAAGCCGCTGTAAACCTTGATCGCTGGCGTAAACTGCCGGATACACTGCCTTCCAGGTATATCCTCGTGAACCTGCCGGGTTATAACCTGAAAGTGGTGGATAGCGGGGAAGTGGTGCTGGAATCCCGTGTAATTGTAGGCGCGCCGCGTACGCGCACACCGCTGCTCAATTCCTATATGACCAATTTTATGATGTTCCCTTACTGGCGCGTGCCTTACAGCATTGTGTTTAAGGAAATGCTGCCTGCTATAAAAAAAGATATCGGTTATCTCGCTAAGAAAAACCTGGAAGTAATTGATAAGGATGGCAATGCAGTGGATCCATATACCATCGACTGGTCAAAGCTCAAGCAAGGGCATTTCCCTTATGTGCTCCGGCAGATGGATGGCATCGATAATTCACTGGGCGTCATGAAGTTTAATTTCAGGAATAAATACAGTGTATATCTTCATGATACCAATAACCGCGGATTGTTTAAGAACTCTATGCGGGCCATGAGCCATGGTTGCGTGCGGGTGCAGCAATGGGATAGCCTGGCGCAGTACCTGGTGCGGGCCGATAGCCTGAGGCACAGCGGTGATAGTATCCGGGTATGGCTGGCGAGGGAGGAAAAGAAACAGATAGATCTGCCTAAACATATTCCCATCTATCTACGGTATTTTACTGCAGAAGGAAAAAACGGGGAGCTTGTTTTCTATGATGATATTTATGGAGAAGATAAGATATTAAGGAAGAAGATGAAGTTGTAAAAGTCTTTATCTCATTAAATAAAAAAGCAGCGGAATGATATTCATCCCGCTGCTTTTTTATTATTCGTAAATTAAGCCAGTTTCGCTTTCAGTGCGGTATCCAGCGCTTCCAGGAATTCTTCAGTATACAGGTAGTGTTTACCATGTTCTACTTTATTTCCATGGATACAAACAGCCAGATCTTTTGTCATTTTACCACTTTCCACAGTTTCAATACAAACCTGTTCCAGTGCCTGGCAGAAGTTGATCAGTTGCTGGTTGTTATCCAGTTTACCACGGAACTCCAGTCCGCGTGTCCATGCGAAGATGGAAGCGATAGGGTTGGTGGAAGTAGGTTTACCAGCCTGGTGATCACGATAGTGACGGGTTACAGTACCGTGAGCGGCTTCTGCTTCCATTGTTTTACCATCAGGAGTGATGAGGGTGGAAGTCATGAGGCCGAGGGAACCAAAGCCCTGTGCAACGGTATCAGACTGTACGTCGCCATCGTAGTTTTTACAGGCCCATACAAAGTTACCATGCCATTTCAGTGCGCTGGCCACCATGTCATCGATCAGGCGATGCTCATAGGTTAAGCCGTTGGCCTGGAATTCAGCTTTAAATTCCTGTTGATAGATTTCTTCGAAGATATCTTTGAAACGGCCATCATATTTTTTAAGGATGGTGTTTTTGGTGCTCAGGTATAAAGGCCATTTTTTCATCAGTGCCTGGTTGAAACATGCACGGGCAAAGCCTTTGATAGATTCGTCGGTGTTGTACATGGCCAATGCAACGCCATCGCCTTTGAAGTTGTATACTTCATGTTCAATCACTTCGCCGTTTTCGCCTTCAAACTTAATGGTCAGTTTACCCTTTCCTTTTGTAACGAAATCGGTAGCGCGGTACTGGTCACCAAAAGCATGACGGCCAATACAGATCGGCGCAGTCCAGTTTGGCACCAGGCGCGGAACATTCTTGGTCACTATTGGCTCACGGAATACGGTGCCATCCAGGATATTACGGATAGTTCCGTTGGGTGATTTCCACATCTGTTTCAGGTTAAACTCCTTTACACGCTCTTCATCCGGTGTAATGGTAGCGCATTTGATACCTACGCCTACTTCCCTGATAGCATTGGCTGCATCAATGGTCACCTGGTCGTTGGTAGCATCGCGGTGCTCCATGCCCAGGTCAAAGTATTTGATCTCAACATCCAGATATGGAAGTATCAGTTTATCCTTGATGAATTTCCAGATGATCCGTGTCATTTCATCACCATCCAGTTCAACTACCGGATTAGCAACTTTAATTTTTTCTGCCATTTCGGGTTTTTTAAAATTAGATTAAAAGCTTTTCACAACAATTATTCAAGCGAGTCCCAATTGGGATAATCACGAAAAATACGAATAGCTGGGAAAAAAACAAAATTTCGCGGAATTTGTCCGACTCAGGATTATGATGATTATAATGATTAGCTTGATTTTATTTTTTGAATTGGGAGATGGGAGCGGGGTTTGTCTGACTCAGGATTACACTTATTTTGACGATTACGCGGATATTTTAATAATTAATTAAAACAGACCGGGGAGATAAAAGCGGTTCTATCCGCTTCTATCTCCCCGAATTATATAAAAAATTTAATCAGCTTAATCCATAAAATAAAATCAGGCTAATCATTATAATCATCATAATCCTGAGTCAGACAAAATCCGCGCTTAGTGCTGCATTTGCTTGATCACTTCATCCGCAAATTCGCTGGTTTTTACCAGGGTGGCATCATCCATCAGGTTGTAGAAGTCGATGGTAACGCGTTTGCGCATGATAGCAGTGCTGAGGCCGTGAACAATAATTTCGGCAGCTTCTTTCCAGCCCATGTATTCCAGCATCATTACGCCGCTCAGGATCACTGAAGACGGGTTCATGGTGTTGGTATTGGCAAAGCGTGGCGCGGTGCCGTGGGTGGCTTCAAATACAGCATAGCCGGTAAGATAGTTGATGTTGGCGCCGGGAGCAATACCAATACCGCCTACAGCGGCAGCCAGTGCATCGGAAATATAGTCGCCGTTCAGGTTCAGGGTAGCTACCACGGAGTAATCCTGCGGCGCCAGCAGGATCTGTTGCAGGAAGTTATCCGCAATTACATCCTTGATCAACAGCTTTCCTTTTGCGGTGGCTACTTTCAGCTCTTTGTTAGCTTCTTCTTCACCCAGTTCTTTCTTGGTTTTTTCCCAATGTTCCCAGGTGTATACTTTATCACCGAATTCTCTTTCTGCCAGTGCATAGCCCCAGTTTTTGAAACCGCCTTCGGTGAATTTCATGATATTGCCTTTATGCACCAGGGTGAGCGATGGGCGCTTGTGCTCCAGGGCATAGATAATTGCAGCGCGTACCAGTCTTTCTGTACCTTCAATGGATACCGGTTTAATACCCAGGGAAGAGGTTTCCGGGAACCTGATCTTTTTAACGCCCATTTCATTTTGCAGGAAATCGAGCAGTTTCTTTGCTTCAGGCGTACCCGTCATATATTCAATGCCAGCATAGATGTCTTCCGTGTTTTCGCGGAAAATCACCATATCCACCTTTTCCGGATGTTTTACCGGGGAAGGCACCTTGTTAAACCAGCGTACAGGCCTTACACAGGCATAGAGGTCCAGTTCCTGGCGCATAGCAACGTTCAGGGAGCGGATACCACCACCAACGGGAGTAGACAGGGGACCTTTGATAGATACCAGGTATTCTTTCAGTGCATCCAGTGTAGCCTTTGGCAGCCATTCACCTGTTTGCTGGAAGGCTTTTTCACCTGCCAGTACTTCTTTCCATTCGATTTTCCTATCACCGCCATAAGCTTTCTCTACAGCCGCGTCGAATACGCGTACACTGGCTCTCCAGATGTCCGGACCTATTCCGTCGCCTTCTATAAATGGGATGATGGGTTGTGCAGGGACCTGTAACAGGCCATTGTTCATCGTTATTTTTTCTGCCGGCATAAAACGGTTTCTTTATGCGTTACGTAATTGTTGTAATCGCGTGCAAAGGTAAGGCTTTTCAGTTTACGCAGTGGGAAGATTTGCCCTTTATTCCGCAAATTTAACACCCGCATATAACTTTTTGCTTATGTTAGGATTAATGTTATTTTGCTGCACACTTTTTTGCAGCAACAAAATCTCAGCTACCAGCATGATACCAGTTACGTATCTCGCCCTTGGCGATAGTTATACCATAGGTGAACAGGTTGCCTATCCTGAATGTTTTCCCGTACAGGCCGCCGCTTTGCTGCGGGAACAGGGCATAGCGGTAGATCCACCGCAGATCATAGCCACCACCGGCTGGACCACCGACGAACTGGAAGCCGGTATTGCCGCCGCTCATATACATAAAACTTACGATATAGTAACCCTGCTGATCGGTGTAAATAACCAGTACCGCGGTCGTTCCGTGGAGGAATATGCAGGTGAGTTTACCGCGCTGCTGCAAAAAGCCATTGCCTTTGCAGGTAATAATCCTGCGCATGTGGTAGTGTTGTCTATCCCCGACTGGGGCGTAACTCCCTTCGCGGCAAACCGCGACCGGGAGCAGATCAGCCGGGAAATAGATGCCTACAATGCGGTTAATAAAACCATCGCGGGGGAATGGCTGGTGCCTTACCTGGATATCACGCACTTTACCCGGGAAGCCCCGCAGGACCCGGAACTGGTAGCGGCCGACGGGCTGCATCCCTCCGGGAAAGACTACCGCCGCTGGGCGGCCGCATTGCTGCCTTTATTGCTGCAGGCATTGCGCTGAGACGAAAAATACCCTACTTTCATATTCAAGAAAACCTGTACAAATGGAAAGCCATATCGTAAAAATCCTGGCCATTACCCCTGTAACGCACAACGTTCGCCAATTTACCGTGGAAAAGCCCGCAGGATATACCTTTGTGCCTGGCCAGGCCACAGAAGTAGCTATCAACAAACCCGGATGGGAAGAAGAAAGACGCCCTTTTACCTTTACAAGCCTCACCTCATGGGATCAACTGGAGTTCACCATTAAGATCTATGACGACCATAACAGCGTTACCCATGAACTGGGCCTGCTGAAAGCAGGTGATGAACTTATCCTGCACGATGTATGGGGCACCATTCACTATAATGGCGAAGGCGTGTTCATTGCGGGTGGTGCAGGCGTTACGCCCTTTATTGCCATTCTGCGCGACCTGCAGCAAAAAGGCCAGCTGGGCAGCAACCAGCTGATCTGTTCCAATAAAACCCTGGCGGATATTATCCTGAAAGATGAATTTGAAGCTATGCTGGGCCCCCGCTTTATTAATACCCTCACTGCACAAGAGGTACCCGGCTACGATCATCATACCATTGATGAGCGCTACCTGAAAGAGAAGATCCGGAACTTTAACCAGCATTTCTATATCTGTGGCCCCGATCCTATGGTGCAGCAGCTGAAAGCCATCCTGGTAAAACTGGCCGGAAACGATGCCCTGGTAACGGTAGAAATATAACCCGTCATTTTCACCGGCAATTTCCTGCTTTTTACCGGTAAGGGTGCTTTATTAGCCTAAACCCTGTTTTCAATAACAAGGCGCCGTTCTACATTTGTATCATAAACAATAAAACAAATGAGAAACGAAGATATTGAAGCATCAAGAAGAAAAGGCCGCTTTGTAGGCGGTGCAGTTCTTATCATCGTTGGTGCCTGCCTGTTATTGCAACGCCTGGATCTGAACCTGCCCCACTGGCTGTTCTCCTGGGAAATGATCCTGATAGCTGTGGGTATCGTTATTGGAGCTAAGCATAACTTCAGGCCCGGGGGATGGATCGTGATGGTGCTGGTAGGCGGAATCTTCCTGGTAAACGAAATATTTGATCTGCCATACGCCACTGCCCAGTTTATCTGGCCGGTTGTATTGATCCTGGTGGGTATTATGCTGATCGTTAAAAAAAATTATCCGGAGGCAGAATGGCCATCCAGAAAAAAGAGCTTCGCCGCCAGTGAGGAATTCTCTACCGGGGAAGATGTACTGAATGCTACCGCCATCTTCGGCAGTGTGAATAAAGCGATAATGTCTAAAAATTTTAAGGGAGGCGATGTAACCGCTATTTTCGGGGGCGCAACACTCAATTTTATGAAGGCAGATATCAACGGCGCGGCTGTAATGGACATCACCACGGTGTTTGGCGGATGTGAAATCATTGTGCCGGCCAACTGGAAAGTACAGGTAGATATCACTACTATCCTGGGCGGTGTGGAAGATAAACGTTACATGGGCCAGCAGATCCCTAACGGACCAATTGAGAAATTGCTGATCCTGAAAGGAACCTGTTTACTCGGCGGCGTGGAAATAAAAAGCTTCTGATCATAAAATATCCATATCTCAACCTTTATTCTATCTTCTCCAACTTTTAAATTTAATTTTATGCATTGGTTTGTTGCGAAAGTTGTATACCAGATCATCTGTGGCGAAGGCAATCATACCCCGCAGTTTGATGAACAATTAAGATTGATCAGCGCTGTTACCAAGAAAGACGCCTGCGATAAAGCCCGCGAAATTGGTATGCAGGAACAATATGCTTTTAAGAATCAGCAACAGGAACTGGTACAGTGGAAGTTCATCAATGTACCGGAAGTATATACCCTGGACCAGCTGACAGATGGTATGGAACTCTACTCCCGCATCGAAGAACCGGGAGATCCGAATTCCTACATCGCCTGGCTACAGATGAAATCGGCCCAGTTACAAGGCCAACAGTATTTTGAGCTTAACGTATAACAAAAAAAACGGCTCCTTTGCTTAAACAATTGATGAAAGGCAATTCCTGGTGGACTTTCCTCACTCCATTCGCTATATGGTTGCTCTTATATGGCGGACTGTTGTGGTACTGGTACGACCTCCCCATTTTGGAATCTGCGACTGACAGCGCAGTACACGTAATACTACTGGGAGCCGCCGGTATTATAATCAGCCATAACGTGGCTTATTATCGCCCGGCAGACGGCACCATGAAGTTTGGCTATGTGTCTATCGTGAGCTTTGCCCTGTCTGTATTGTGGGTATGCCTGAGCCGCTGGCTCCTCACCTCCGCCTTTCCCGGCAATCCGAACTATGTCAGCTGGCTGAATAATGCAATCCCCATTCATGCCCTTGTTGGATGGATGCTGATTGCAGGCATCGGCTACCGGAGCCAGATGTGGTACGATGCGGAAGAGCAGCAGGAATACCGCGAACGTAAAGAAGCCACGGAGAAGATAGTAAGAGAAGCAGAGCTCTTTAAACTGCGGCAGCAATTGCAGCCGCATTTCCTGTTTAACAGCCTCAACTCCATTAACGCACTGATCATGCTGCGGCCAAAAGAAGCCCGCGAAATGGTATTGAAGCTTTCTGATTTTCTGAGAGGATCCCTGAAGCGCGAAGATGATCAATGGATCACACTCTCCGAAGAACTGAACTACCTGCAGCTCTACCTGGATATAGAAAAAGTACGTTTCGGACATCGTTTAACCGCTAACGTTACTACCTATGAGGAGGCCGACAAAATGCTGCTGCCGCCCATGCTGCTGCAGCCTGTAGTAGAGAATGCCATTAAATTCGGATTATACGATACCACTGGTGATATCACCATCAGCATAAAAACATGGTTGGAAGATAATATGTTGTACATCGCGGTGCAAAACCCGTTCGACAACGAACTGCAGCAACCAAATAAAGGAACCGGCTTCGGCTTGTCGTCAATACAACGCAGGCTTTACCTGCTGTTTGCACGCCAGGACCTGCTGGAAACTTCCACCGTTGAAAATAAATTTACTACCGTTATTAAAGTACCACAATCGCATGATAAAAGCAGTATTAATTGACGATGAACCATTGGCCAGGGAAGTGGTAAAGGAATACCTGTTAAACTTTCCACAGATAGAAGTAGTACAGGAATGTAATGATGGGTTTGAAGGATTAAAGGCCATACAACAACATCAGCCGGATATCGTTTTCCTGGACATTCAGATGCCCAAGATCACCGGTTTTGAGATGCTGGAGCTCGTGGAAAATATGCCCGCCGTGATCTTTACCACCGCCTTTGAAGAACATGCTATCAGGGCCTTTGAAGTACATGCGGTTGATTACCTGCTGAAACCTTTTTCCGCCGATCGTTTTGATAAAGCAGTACAAAAATGGCTGGATCATTTTCAGACACCCACCGCCAATACGGAGGCACTGCTGGAAACCGCTGCAGCAACGCCTTTGCAGAGCAACCGCGTGGTAATAAAGATCAACGGGAAGATCAAGATCATCCCCGTACAGGATATCCATTACCTGGAAGCAGCAGATGACTATGTGAAAATAGTAACACAGGAAGGCAGCTTCCTGAAGAATAAAACGATGTCATTTTTCGAAAAAATGCTGGACCCGCAACAGTTTACACGGGTACATCGTTCCTATATACTCAACGTAAACCAGGTAACCCGTATAGATCCCTATGAAAAGGAAAACCACCTGGCCATCCTGCGCAGCGGGGCAAGGGTACTGGTGAGCAAAACCGGTTACCCGCGGCTGAAGGCGGCGCTGGGATTGTAGCGGAGTTTGTCTGACTCAGGATTAAACTGATTTTACTGATTTTCCGGATTTTATTTTTTGGATTTTAAACTGATTTTAATGGATTTGGGGAGATATAAGCGGATATTATTTCATTCGCTTATATCTCCCCAAATCCATTAAAATCAAAAATGATCAAATCCAGGAAATCAGTAAAATCAGTTTAATCCTGAGTCAGACAAAATCCGCATCGCCGAAGGCGATCACCGCGCAAAGAGTTGTTCCAGTTTTTCTTTAGGAAGAATCTTCTGCACCTGCACTCCGGTAGCCACTACACGGCCATTGCAAACGGCTTCGTAACTGCAGGTAATTTCGTGGCGGTGTATTTGTGTAATTACTGCTGTAAAATCCACCTGGCTACCAGCCACGGCAGGGGAGCGGTGATCTACCGTGAGCCGGGTGCCGATACCCTCTTCATGCGCTTCCTTCATTTCCAGTACAAACAGGCGGCAACACCATTCTGCATCCCGCGCCAGTGCAAAGGTGGCATATACCGGATGAACATTGCCGCTGTCGAAGGAGGCACAGTCTTCCTGCCGCACGGTGCGACTGAAATGCCTGGTATCTCCCGGTTTGAATATGGAAAGCATATTGTTATCGTTTACCCGTTATAGTTAGGAATGTTTTTATTGCACCACCAGTACCGGGATCTTCACCTGGTGCCTTACCTGGTTAGCGGTTTCTCCATACAGCCAGTCTTTGAAACCCCGGTGCCCGTGCCCTCCCAGTACGAGGAAGTCGGCCTTTTCCTGGTGCACGATGCGGGCAATTTCACGGGCCCGCCTGCGGAAGCCAAGTACGCCTTTGGCGTTGATATTGCGGCTTTTCAGCAGGGCGATATAAGTGTCCAGCTGTTCCTGGTCGCGACGTGTTTCCAGGTCGTCCGATTCTTTCCCGAAGTATTTGGCGGAGGCGCTTTCCACGATATGGATCAGGATATACTGCGTGTGTTCATTACCGTGAGCAATGGCGTTGGTCACGATATCCTTATCGCGTTGTGAAAAATCCAGGGCCATTGCGATGCATTGATAGGTGGGCTTTTCCATTTCCCCCAGCGATACCTGTGTAGTATGGATACCGGCGGCTGCATCTTCGCGGTAGCGGCGCCGCAGCGGGTATACAATGGTGATGAGCAGCAGCACCACGAAACCGATGCAGCCGGCCATAATCAGTCCATCTACAAAAATATTCCCGGTACCAGACATATAATCAAATGCTTCTGATAATACCATCCGCATGTTAAGGTACACCAATAAACTGGTGACCAGCCAGCTGAAAATTTTAGTGACTGGCTTAATCGCGAAAGCGCCCATCGTTTTTTTATCGCTTACAAAATGGATGAGGGGGATAATGGCGAAGCCCAGCTGCAAACTGAGCAGCACCTGGCTGAACACCAGGAGTGCGCCTACTTCTTCATCGCCGGCAATGAGGATCACCAACAGGGCGGGAACGATGGCCAGTAACCGGGTGAGGAGCCTCCGCAGCCAGGGATTGATACGCAGGCGCAGGTAGCCCTCCATTACGATCTGCCCGGCCAGTGTACCGGTTACCGTAGAGCTTTGCCCGGCTGCAATCAATGCCACCGCAAACAGGATAGGCGCCAGTTTGCTGCCCAGCAGCTGATCCAGTAACCGGTGCGCATCCTGTATTTCCGCCACATCTGTTCTGCCGCTTTTGAAAAATACGGCGGCAGCCAGTATTAAGATGGCCGCATTCACCAAGAAGGCGAGGTTCAGGGCAATGGTGCTGTCGATGAAATTCATTTTAATGGCTTGCCTGATCCCTGTATCATCCCGTTTTATTTTCCGTGTTTGCACCAGGGCCGAATGAAGATACAGGTTATGCGGCATCACGGTAGCGCCGATAATGCCGATGGCAATATACAGGGCCGTGTTGTCAGGAATAGTAGGAATAAAGCCTTTCACCACTTCATTCATCTGCGGTTTTACAAGGATCAGTTCCACGAGGAAGGAGGCGCCTACAATGGCAACAAGACTGATAATAAATCCTTCCATTTTACGGATGCCGTAACGCTGCAGTATGAGCAGCAGGAAGGTATCCAGTACGGTCAGGCTCACGCCCCATACCAGTGGCAGCCCTGTGAGCAGCTGGATACCAATGGCCATTCCCAATACTTCCGCCAGGTCGGTAGCGGCTATTGCGATTTCCGCCAGTATGTACAGGATAAAATTCACCACGGGTGGATAGGTTTCCCGGTTTGCCTGCGCCAGGTCGCGCCCGCGCACAATACCCAACCGGGCGCTCAAACTTTGCAGCAGCAGGGCCATGAGGTTACTCATGAGCAATACCCACAATAATTTATAGCCGTACTGGCTGCCGCCGGCGAGGTCGGTGGCCCAGTTGCCGGGATCCATATAACCCACGCTCACCAGGTAGGCAGGGCCAAAGAAGGCGAGGAACTTTTTCCACCTGGATTTTCCGTTTGTTTCTACACTCTGATGTACCTCACTTAATGATGCTGATGAATGTATATGTTCGATGCTCATAGTATATGCTGATGATTACAGGGGTCTGACCATAATATTTTTTGCCACCTGCTCGCTGATGGTGATGGGAGATTGCCCTTTTACTTTTATTTCTATGGAATTATCGTATTCGTAATGGGCCATGATTTCCAGCTGGGTGCCGAGCTTTATTCCTTTGGCATTAAGAAAGGCCAGCAGGGCGGTCGACTGGTCCGTTACGGCGGTTACCACCAGCCGTTTGGCATTGGCCTGGTCCAGCGAGGTTTGGGGGCGGGGTTTGACCAGTTTCCCATTGGCATCGGGAATAGGATCGCCATGTGGGTCTATTACCGGGTTACCCAAAAATTCGCTGAGCCGGTTGGTGAGTTTTTCACTGCGCACATGTTCCAGCTCTTCAGCCAGTTCATGCACTTCTTCCCAGCTGAAGGAGAGCTTATCCACCAGGAAGCACTCCCACAGGCGGTGGCGGCGTACAATCTGCAGGGCGGCTTTCCTGCCGTCGGCGGAAAGGGTAATGCCCTTGTATTTCTCATATTCAATCAGTTTCTTCTCTTTCAGCTTTTTAGCCATGTCTGTAACCGATGCGGGCTTTGTATCCAGCTCATAGGCCAGTGCATTGGTAGTAACTACCGCATCGCCTTCCTGCAGTTTGTAAATCGACTTAATATGGTTCTCCTCTGCGATCGATAAATTCATGTTATCTAAAATATTATTTAGACAAATCTAAATAATAAATCTGAACATTTATCTATCCGGTATGTTTTTTGATTTTTTAACGCGCACATATAAAAATTATATATAACTTTTCGCCCAGAATCAACTATTGTAATGAAGCGTTTCCTTTTATTATTACTGGCCATCGGTATGCTGGCAGCCTGCAAATCAAAAAAGAAAACGGGCGATGGCAACGAGCCCATGACATTTGAAGACTTCCAGGCATTGTTTACCCCTGGCGCCCTGCCTTACAGGCTTACTCCGGATACGCTCCAGCTGAAACAGCCGGATTCATTACGGCTGGATACTGCCGCCATGCGGTTTTTGACAGATACCCTCACAAAGGGTGATTTCTCCAAAAGTGAACCGGTGAAGTATTTCCCGTTACAGCGGATCTCCGGCAGTGCAGTGAATTATATGACAGTGAAGGCTGCCGGCAGATCGCAATCCGTCGGTTATCTCTGCTTCCTGGATAAAAAAGGTAAATATCTCAACAGGATACGTGTAGCCAGTACCGGTAGTGCGGATGGAACGGTCACCTCCCTGGTGATAGACAGCAAAAACGTAGTAAAGATCAGCAGTGAAAAGAAACTGTCGGGCAGCCGCAGCGCATTGAAAGAAGATTTTTACATGGTAAATCCCGATGGAACCGTAACCCTGATCATGACTAACTCCAACGGGCCTACGAATGCCGGGCAGATCTTTAACCCGATCGATACTTTGCCACGCAAGCATAAATTTTCCGGCGACTATACCTCCGGCGATATGAACATTGTATCTATCCGCGACGGGGATGATCCCAAATCATTCCAGTTCTTTATCACCTTTTCAAAAGATAACGGTAACTGCAAAGGAGAACTGAGCGGAAAAGGACATTATATTGGCGGTAACAGGGGAGAGTATAAAGACAAAGAATCATCCTGCGGCATTGCTTTCCAGTTTACCGGTAACCGTGTCAGCATCCGTGAAATAGGCGGTTGCGGCGCTTACCGCGGTATCAAGTGCTTCTTCGAAGGCGGCTTCGCAAAGAAGGTGGAGAAGAAGAAAAAGAAATAAGGATCGCCTTCGGCGATGAAAATTGTCTTGGAGCAGGATTACGCTGATTATACTGATTAGTTTGATTTTATTTTTGATTTTATAAAGGACTTAAAAGATATCCATGTGGATTTTGTCTGACTCGGGACGATGATGATTTTACTGATTATACTTTTGAGATTTGTAAAAGATATTGTAATAATTAAGGGAGATAAAAGCAGGAATATCGGCTTTTATCTCCCTTAATTATTATTAAAAATTCAAAAGAATCAAAGCGTAAAAATCAAGGTAATCAGTATAATCAGCGTAATCCTGAGTCAGACAAAATTCGCATCGCCGAAGGCGATCCACGCGTTTTTTCAAAAAATATTTGGTAGAATAAAAATAGTTTATACCTTTGCGATCCAATCGAACGAAAGGGACGATAGGTAAGAAACAAAGAGGGAGCTTAGCTCAGCTGGTTCAGAGCATCTGCCTTACAAGCAGAGGGTCACTGGTTCGAATCCAGTAGCTCCCACGCTACACACAATTAAAAAGGTCCTGCAGAAATGCGGGACCTTTTTGCGTTTAGCTACCAGCCATCGGCAGTAACCATTATTTCTTGAATATCCGTTTTACGGCTTTGCCCAGTTTATTCAGGTTGGCAATCTGTTCCTGTATAGGCGCCAGCGTAAGGTCTTCCGATTGCAGCCCTGCTTCCAGTGAATCAAACTCTCTCTGTTCCGGGTATAAAAGGATCACGTTATTATCCTTGAAATGACGCTCCAGCTTCGCGGGGATACCATCCATATACGCATGATAGGAAAGCGTGCTTTTACGGGCAGTAACCACTACTACCAGGTCGTCCCTGGTTATTTCCCTGGAGAGCACCAGGAAATCCTCGATGGTATCAAACTGGCGGAAGCCCAGGTCCACGCTCATTTTTGTTTGCTCCGCAAATGCCGTGGTAATGGTTTGTGTTTTCTCATTACAGAAAACCAGTAACCTGGCGCCTGCCTGTTTGGCGAGCATAAACATTTTTTGCATGTAATGCAGGAAGCCCAGTTCGTATTCTGCATTGGGCGGTAGGATCAGCGCCATTTTTTTTGTAGTGTTCAGCGGTGAATGGAAGTTACATACATATACTGTTTCCCATACCCGCTGCAGCACGTTGTCCATGGTGGTACCAAAAATGTTGCCCAGCCAGCGGTCGGTGGTGCTTGTTTTATCCGTCCAGCCAAGTATCACGTCGCTGATCAGCAGTTCCTTTGTAGCGCGTGTGATGCCATCGGAAACGTTGAGGTCAATACGGGTCACTACCTGTACATCACTTTCTGTGGCGGCGGCATGTATCACTGCTTTTTCCAGCATTTTGTTGGTGAGATGAATCTTTTCTTTTGCCTCTTCATTATCCTGTACTACTGCCAGCGGGTAAATAGGCGTGGGGGCGCTGTGGTCCTTGATCATCACGGCAAAGTCGAGCAACGCTTCAATACGGTCGGGGTTGGAAACAGGCACCAGTATACGTTCCGGCTGATCGTCCGGTTCAGGTTTACTTTCTGCTTCCTGTATCGCCAGCCGGCGGCCTGCGTTCTCTGTAACAAAAGATCCCACCAGGCAGGTAATGAGGATGAGTATTACGGTGCCGTTCAGCACATGCTCATCCACGATATGCATATTATACCCGATGAGTATCACCGCGATGGTAGCGGCGGCATGGGCGCTGCTGAGCCCGAAGATCACCTTGCGCTGATTGGGGCTGTATTTAAAAACCAGCTGTGTGAAGAGGGCTGCCAGCCATTTGCTGCTAAGGGCCATCAGGGTGAGCGCGCCGGCAATGATCAGTGCGTCGGGGCCTTTCAGTAATACCCGCAGGTCTACCAGCATGCCTACACTGATGAGGAAAAAAGGAATGAAAATAGCGTTGCCTACAAATTCGATGCGGTTCATCAGCGGCGATGTATGAGGGATCAGCTGGTTGAGCGCCAGTCCCGCAAGGAACGCACCGATAATACCTTCCACACCAGCCAGTTCCGCCAGGAAGGCGGAAGCAAATACCAGGGCCAGTACAAAAATGAAATGCGAGGTTTTATCGTCTTTTATCTTTTTAAAAAACCAACGGCCCAGCATAGGCATCAGCCAGAGGATGATAGCGGCAAAAATGGCCAGTGAAATGCCCAGCCGTACCCAGAAATAAGTATTGAGGTTGCCCGCCTGCGCGCCGGTGATCACTGCCAGTATCAGCAGTACTGCTGTGTCGGTAATAATAGTGCCGCCCACAGCCACGGTTACGGCTTCATTTTTAGTGATGCCCAGCCGGCTCGCCAGCGGATAAGCCACCAGCGTATGGGTGGCAAACATGCTGGATACCAGCAGCGTGGCCATAAAGTTGAACTCCAGCACATAGGTGCATACCACGTACCCCATTGCAAGTGGAATAAAGAAGGTAAAGGCGCCGAATACCATGCTCCGGTAGCGGTTCTTGCGGAATTCGGTCATATCCAGCTCCAGGCCCGCCAGGAACATAATGTATAGCAGCCCGGCCTTGGCAAAGAGGTCAATACTGTCTTTCTGTATAATTTTAAAACCATGATCACCGATCAGCATCCCGGCAATGATCAACCCTATAATACTGGGGATCCGCAGCTTACGCAACAGGATGGGGGCCAGCAGTATTATAAACAAGACCAGCGAAAAGATCGGCACGGGATCTTTCAGTGGTAAATTAGTATCCATCAGTAAAACCAGTCCGTTCATCATAACCATTTTTTAAATTCGAAGCATCCTGAAATCCGCAGATCTCTGCTAAATATGGATAAATTAACGAATAATCCATGTAATTTTGCATAAAGCTTTTATTAAAGATGAGCGATCATACAAGTACAAAAGGATTACCGGAGGAAGAGATAGATGTGCTGGTGGCGGAAGATGAACAGTTTCCGTTCAGCCTGGTAGTCTGGAATGATGAGGTGAATACATTCGACTGGGTCATTTCCTCACTGATGGAGGTTTGCGGGCATACGCACGAGCAGGCCGAACAGTGCGCGCTGATCATTCATTTTAATGGAAAGTATGCTGTTAAACAGGGCGAATATCTCAAGCTTCGTCCCCTTTGTGAAGCCCTGCAGGAGAGAGGACTAAGTGCCACTATTGAAGAAATGGCAGGCAGCTGATTCCCGATATGACTGTTTTTCGTCTTAATAAACAACTGGTTTTTCCACCTGTTCAGCTGTCCGAGCCCGACGGATTACTTGCCGTAGGAGGGGACCTGTCGGTGGAGCGGTTGCTGCTGGCTTACCGTTCCGGTATTTTCCCCTGGTACGATGAACCGCCTATCCTGTGGTGGAGCCCCGATCCCCGCTTTGTATTATTCCCTGATGAACTGAAAGTATCCGCCAGTATGAAACAGGTGCTGCGTAAAAAGCAATTCCGGATCACTTTCAATGAAGATTTTGCAGGAGTGATTGCCCGCTGCAGCAGCGTTCCCCGCCCGGGCCAGACCGGCACCTGGATTACACCCGAAATGCAGGAAGCTTATATCCGGCTGCACGAGGCAGGCTATGCCATGTCGGTGGAATGCTGGCAGCATAATGAATTGGTAGGGGGGCTCTACGGTGTTAAAACAGGTCCTTTCTTTTTCGGGGAATCCATGTTTGCCACCGTGAGCAATGCTTCCAAAGCAGCCTTTATTACTTTTGTGCAAACTTATGCACAGGAGCTTCAGATGATCGACTGCCAGGTGCATACTGACCATCTGGCCTCGCTGGGTGCAGGATTTATTACCAGGGAGGAATTTCTGGAGATCATCAGCTTTTCGTAATTTGCTTATCTTCTGATCAATAACTCCAATTTCCTGGCACTTAAATTTTATCCACGATGAAAAAGTTACTGCTACTGCTGACAATAACCGTTTTTTCAGCAGTCACCGCCTTCCGCCCGGTATCCGGCGTAAAGGAAGACAGATCCCTTCTCCTCACTCAGCTGCAGCAAACAAAGGATCAGCTCCTGAAAGATGTGCAGGGCCTCACAGATGCACAACTGGAGTACAAACCCGCGGCCGACCGCTGGTCGGTGATTGAATGCGTGGAGCATATCACCCTGATCGAAAAAGCCATCATGGAAGGAGAGCAAAAACTGGTGCAGCAACCAGCCAATCCTGAAAGAAGGAAAGACATCAAAACCACGGATGAACAGATCATTAAAAATGTGGAAGACCGCAGCCACAAAAGAAAGGCGCCTGAGTTCGGGGTTCCGAAGCACAATTATTCCTCCAATGCGGACGCAATTAAAGCATTTACAGCGCAACGCGATAAGCTCATCGAATACGTAACCAACACCCAGGACGTTTTGCGTGATCATATCACAGACCACCCGGCGCTCGGCCCGATCGATGCCTACCAGTTGTTACTGCTGGATGCCGCGCACACCAACCGCCACACACAACAGCTGGAGGAAGTAAAGGCTGACCCGGGTTTCCCGAAGTAACAGCCACCCCTGCTGTTTGGCATGGTATAATCATTGCCGGTGCACGGGTATCTGTTCATAGGGAAAGCTGAAAATATGAATCTGAGACCGCGCACCGACATTACCGAACCCGAAAGGGCCCGCGGCATGAAGCTGATCATTGGCGACGGGCTGGCCGCGGAAGCCATGATCACGCTTACCGGCGGGGCATTCCTGGTGGCAATGGCACTGCTCATGGGCGCCAATAACCTGCAGATCGGGTTGTTGTCCGGCCTCCCCACTTTCACCAACGTGTTCCAGTTAATATCCATCTGGCTGGTGCGTCGCAGCAATAACAGGCGACTGGTAACCGTGCTATGCTCTCTCCTCGCCAGGATCCCGTTATTGCTAATTGGCGCCATTCCCCTGTTATTTCCCCAAACAGGTAATATCAATTTCCTGATCTTCTTTCTTTTCTTTTTTTACTTCTTCGGCTCTATCGCCGGGCCCAGCTGGAACGCCTGGATAAAGGATCTTATCCCTGAGCAGATCATGGGAAGCTACTTCGCCAAAAGAAGCAGCTACACACAGGGATTGAATGTGATATTAAGCCTGGCGGCCGCTTTCGGCGTGGATTATATCCGGCGGTATTATCCTGCCTATGAGCTTACTACTTATTACTGTATGTTCATTGCTGCCGGTGTTGCAGGCATTGCAGGCGCATTTATACTGGCAGGCGCAGCAGAGCCGCAATCCTACATGGACAAAGAGAATTTCTTTAGGTTACTTACACGCCCGCTGAAGGACAAAAACTTTCTGCGCCTGCTGGTTTTCAACTCCGCCTGGGTATTTGCGCTGAATATAGCTACCCCGTTCTTTACGGTATTCATGATGCAGGGCATGCACCTGTCTCTTTCTGTTATTACCATATTGCTGATGGTAAGCCAGCTTACAGGGGTATTTACTTTCCGTATGTGGGGCGTATTTGCAGACAGGTACAGCAATAAAACCATCCTTGCTATCAGCGGTCCCTTATACATTGCCTGTGTGGTAGGTTGGTGTTTTGTGGGAATTTATTCGGAGATGTATGCCAATATGATATTGCTGGTGCTGATCCATATTTTTACCGGTATTGCCAACGCAGGCATCAATCTTTCAATAACTAATATCGGTCTGAAACTGGCCCCCGTAAAGGATGCAGTGGTATACTTATCGACCAGGAATATTATTACCGCTGTTTTTTCTGCATTGGCGCCCCTGGCAGGTGGTTACCTGGCAGATTTTTTTTCATCAAGACATTTACAGGTAGATGCAATATTCACCGGCCCGCATACTACAAAAACCTTGCACCTGGTGGCCTTGCATCAATGGAACTTCCTGTTCCTCATCAGCGCTATCCTGCTGCTGATGTCCCTGGAACTGTTGCTGCTGGTAGCGGAAAAGGGAGAAGTAGGGAAAAATATTGTGGTGCGCATAATGCGCAGCAGTATTAAAAATAACCTGAAAGATTATTTCCTGATAGGCAACCTGATCACATGGCACGAACATTTCCGGGGTTTCCTGCTCCGGAGGAAATCCGGTTAGCGCAGGTCCCAGTCGATCAGCTGGTTATGCCATTCCTGGCGGAAAGGAGTAGTTACTTTGATGTAGTTATCGGTATAGCCTTCCATCATACCATCTTTCCCAAGTGATTCAAACAGCACTTTCCTGGTTTGATGCAGGTGTTGTTCATTAAAGAACTGTTGCTTTTTGTGGCTGAGGTTGCGCAGCATTTTGTTGCGCTCGTTCCTGGTATGCACAGGCACTACCGGCTTGATATCCAGGGCAGCGGTATTGGGGCGTTCCGAGTAAGTGAACACGTGAAGATAGGATACATCCAGTTCATGCAGGAAGTCGTATGTTTCGCGGAAATGCGCATCGCTTTCGCCGGGGAAACCTACAATCACATCTACGCCAATGGCGCAATGCGGCATAAATTGTTTGATGAGGGCTACTTTTTCCGCATACAGTTCACGGCGGTAGCGACGGCGCATGAGCCCCAGGATCTCGTTGCTTCCGCTTTGCAGCGGAATATGGAAATGAGGCATGAAACTGCGGCTGTTGGCTACAAATTCAATGATCTCATTGGTAAGCAGGTTGGGTTCTATAGATGAGATGCGGTAACGGGAAATACCTTCTACCTTATCCAGTTCCTGTGCCAGTTCAAAAAAGGTTTCTTCCCTTTTTTTCCCGCCTTCAAAGCCTTTCCCGAAATCGCCCAGGTTCACACCGGTGAGCACAATTTCCTTTACGCCGGTAGCCGCCAGGTCCTGTGCGTGTTTCACCACGTTGGCAACACTGTCGCTGCGGCTTTTGCCACGGGCCATGGGAATGGTACAAAAGGCGCAGGTATAGTCACAGCCATCCTGAACTTTCAGGAAGGTACGGGTACGATCATTCAACGAATAGGAAGCATGAAAACTATTCACCTCCTCAATGTCGCAGGAACAGATCTTTGCGCTGTCTCCTTTGGTGAGTGTTTTGAGATGCTCGGCGATATTAAATTTCTCTGCAGCGCCCAGTACCAGGTCCACCCCCTCAATAGAAGCAATTTCTTCAGGTTTCAGCTGGGCATAACAGCCGGTGATCACTACCATGCTGCCCGGCGCCCGGCGCTGTATGCGGCGTACCAGCATACGGCACTCCTTATCGGCATTATCTGTTACAGAACAGGTATTGATCACATATACATCTGCTGTTCCGTCGAAATCCGTTTTTACAAACCCATCCTGCTCCAGTAACCTGCTGATTGAAGAGGTTTCTGAAAAGTTCAGCTTACAGCCGAGTGTATGAAATGCTACTGTTTTTACCTGTTCCATAAAGGGAGGCAAAGGTAGGAACTTTTTATGTCATAGTTAGGTAAGGAATTTTTAACTATTTTGCGCGCCGTTCTGTTGCTTTATGAAATCAATGCAAAAATACCTGCCCGTTTTCCTCTTAACCCTGCTGTTGCTGGCCGGCTGGCAACAGAAGTGGTGGAAAAGTACACCCGCTCCTTCCTCTACCGGCAGCCGCCCCGTTGTGGCCCGTAGTAATTCCGCCAGCCCCGCTATTGAAGGGGAGGTGATTAACAGGCACGCCCACCTTGAATATACGAAACACGCCATCTGTCGGATGGATTGTCGACAGGTGACAAGGGCCGAAGTGGAGGAAATCCTTGCCGAAGGGAAGGTGAACCCCGAAAAATCCAACCCAAACGATCAGCCCTGTCCAACCTATGCACTGGAAGGCTATTCCAGAGAAGGACAGCATCTCCGGATCGTTTTTGCCCCCTGCGATTCGCAGCACGCTAAAGTAATTACCTGTATAGATCTTGATAAGGAATGGACCTGTCACTGCGATTAATTCAACGCCTCTTTCCGTGTAATTCGTAATTTTCTTCGTAGTTTTCCGCCATATTAAACCTTCAGAGGCGTCTATGAATTTTTTACTGAAACCGTTGCGTGTTATTTATGTGATATACGCCGCTGCTGTCTTCCTGGGCATCATGTTCCTGATATTGCCGCCTATTTTCCTGGCTTCCCTGCTGGGCAGGCAAAAAGGGGGTAACATTATATTTTATTTTCTCCGTTTCTGGGCGCATGCCTGGTTCCCGATGGTAGGTATGTGGGTAACCCGCAAATATTTATGCGAGCGCGACAATGAACCCTGCATTTACGTGGTAAATCACCGCTCTTATCTCGATGCCGCTATTGCCGTAAAGGTAATGCGGCTTCCCTTCCGCCCCCTGGGCAAAGTGGAAATGTCGAAGATCCCCTTCTTCGGTTTTATCTATAAAAATTCAGTAGTACCGGTCGACCGTTCCAGCGCAGCCGGCAGAGCGCGCAGTGTACGGGAAATGATGACCGCCCTCAGAGCAGGCATCTCCATCCTGGTATTCCCGGAAGGCACCACCAATGATACCGATCAGCCATTACGTCCTTTCCACAACGGCGCATTCCGCATGGCCATTGAACTGCAGAAACCCATTAAACCGGTGCTCTACCTCGATGCAGGCCACCGCTTGCCACATAAAGGACCTATGCACCTTTCCCCTGGTAAATGCCGCGTAGTGTTTCTTCCGCCAATACCTGTTACGGGAATGACGCTCGATGATATCAATACCCTCAAACAAAAGGTGTTTGATGCGATGGACACCGAATTACGTAAATATCATAAATACCCAACCCTGCAGCCAATAGGATGAAGTACGCAGATGTAATATTGCCGTTGGCGCTACCAAAAAATTACACCTACTCGGTTCCTGAAAATATGTCCGGCCTCCAGGTAGGATGCCGGGTAGCCGTGCAGCTGGGGAAACAAAAGAAGTACGCCGGTATCGTGAAAGCTATCCACGAACAGGCGCCGCTGTATAAAACAAAACCCCTGCTGGATATGCTGGACGCGGAGCCTATCGTATATCCCACCCAGTTAGCCTTCTGGGAATGGGTGGCCAGCTACTATATGTGCACGGAAGGGGAGGTGCTGAATGCCGCACTGCCGGCCCATCTCAAGCTTTCCAGCGAAACGCTCCTGCTTTTCAACGATGCCTTCGGCGATGACTTTACTTCCCTCGACGATGATGAATACCTCATCGCAGAAGCCCTGCATATCCGCAAGGAGCTACGCATAGAGGAAGTGCAGATGATCCTCGATAAATCAGAAGTATACTCCGTTATCAAGAAACTGATAGAGAAAAAAGTATTGCTGGTATACGAGGAACTGAAAGAAGTATACAAGGAGAAGCAGGAAAATTATGTGCAGTTGCATGCCCATTACCAGGAAGAAGAGCAATTGGCGGCCCTCTTCAACGACATGGGCCGCGCGCCAAAGCAAATGGAACTGCTACTCGCTTACCTTCACCTGCTGAAAACGCAGGGCGCTGTGTTGCAGAAAGAATTGCTGAAGAAGTCCGGCGCTACAGCGGCCCAGCTGAAAGGCCTGGTAGATAAAAATATCCTGTGGGTGGAGAAACGCACGGTAGACCGTATCGCTACCGGCAAAGTAGATGCACAGATCGATTTTGACCTGAGCCCTGCACAGGAAAAAGCATTGGAAGAAGTACAAACGCATTTTAAAGATAAACAGGTAACCCTGCTTCACGGCGTTACTTCCAGCGGTAAAACGCAGGTATACGTGAAGATGATGGAAGCCTGCCTGGCCAGCGGTAAACAGGTGCTGTACCTGTTGCCCGAAATAGGGCTTACCGCGCAGGTGATCCGCCGGTTGCAGAAACATTTCGGCGCCAGCATTGGTATCTACCACTCAAAGTTTAATAACAATGAGCGCGTGGAAATATGGAACAAGGTAAAAACAGGCGAGCTGCGCATCATATTGGGCGCCCGTTCCGGCCTGCTGCTGCCGTTCCGGGACCTGGGCCTGATCATCCTGGATGAAGAGCACGACACGTCCTATAAACAGCAGGACCCCGCCCCCCGTTATCATGCAAGGGATGCCGCCATTTATTACGCCGGCCTTTTCAAAGCCAAAGTGCTGCTGGGCTCTGCCACACCCTCCCTGGAATCGTATTTTAATGCCCAACAGGGAAAATATGGACTGGTTGAACTGAAAGAACGATTCGGTGGCGTGGAAATGCCCGCCATAGAAATAGTGGATATCAAAAAGGAAATGGCGGAGAAAACCATGGACGGCCATTTTTCTTCCGCGCTGAAAGCTGCCATCTCGCAAAGTATAACAGACGGAAAACAGGTGATCCTTTTCCAGAACCGCCGCGGATACGCGCCTTTCCTGCTATGCACTACCTGTGGCTGGATACCGCATTGCAAGCAATGTGATGTATCGCTCACTTATCATAAAAACCAGGATAAGCTCCACTGCCACTACTGCGGTACAAGATATCCCTATGTACATACCTGCGCAGCCTGCGGCTCTCAAACCATTGAGCCCAAGAGCTTTGGCACGGAAAAAATAGAAGACGACCTGCAGGCGGCGTTTCCCGAAGCCCGCATTGCCCGCATGGATGTGGATACGGTGAGAAATAAAGACAGTCATAATAAACTGATCCAGCTGCTGGAAGACCGCAGTATTGATATACTTGTAGGCACCCAGATGGTGGTAAAGGGACTGGATTTTGAAAACGTAAACCTGGTAGGGATCCTGAGCGCCGACAATCTCCTGGGCTTCCCCGATTTCCGGGTGAATGAAAGGGCTTTCCAGATGATGGAACAGGTAAGCGGGCGCGCCGGCCGTAAAAACGGGCAGGGAAAAGTGCTGATCCAGGCCAGCAATACGCGGCACCCGGTATTGCATTATGTAATGGCGCACGATTATAAGGCGATGTTTGAAGCGGAAATTGCCGAGCGGCAGGTATTTGGTTATCCACCTTTCTTCCGTTTACTGAAATTGACTATCCGCCATAAAAACCAGCAAACTGCCGAACAGGCCGCGCAGATCCTGGCCAGCTGGCTGCAGCCGCATATCGGTGCGCAACTGGTGGGGCCCGCCGCGCCACTGGTAGCAAGGGTACGTAATAATTACCTGCAGGAAATGCTGATCAAGCTGCCCCGTGAAGCAAGGCTGATCACTCATGTAAAAAGAGTATTGCAGGAATTCATTATCCAGCTTAAAACGGAAAAAAGATTCCGTTCCGTGGTCATTATCCCGGATGTAGACGGCGTATAAAAATTATTCTTTCACCAGTACCAGGTCCTGTTGCTGGAGTACCTGGATCCTCTTCAGCAACTGTCCGAAGGCGGCTTTACTACTGCCGGAAAAATCGGTTTGTTTATACCACTCCAGCACAAAAATCCGCAACTGGCCGCTGTCCTGCTCGCACCGCATTTTAAAGCCTAATGCCCCTTCTTTATCATTGATCTCTGCGGAAAAATCTTCTTTATTGGCCACTTTATAACCGGCAGGAACGGGAATGACTATACGTTTTTCCTGGTAGTAGGGAAAATTGATCTGTACCGGCAGGTTGCCTGGCGGAAGGGGGATATCCGTAGTCAGGTTATTCCCTAGTAAAGGGCCTGTGTGGATCACTATACTGTTTTCTTTATTTTCTACGGAAGATGTATTAAGCAATGTGCTGTTCAGTAATACAGGCTTATCCAGGGACCGGTTGTTAAATACCTCGTTTTCCGGTTTTACTTCCAGGGGCTTCCTGGCGCCGGGCTCAAAAGGAAGGATGGCGTTATACACCTGCAGCCTGCCTTCCGATGTGCTGCCGGTGCCCATAAAGGCCGTTTTCAGGTTAGAGGCGGGGTAACCTCCAAAGGATTGTTTAACCTCCCAGGTAGGGTCTTTTACGGACCGGAGCGTGGCCTCCAGGGTGATGTTACTGAGCGTATACGGCGGTGCCGGTGTTTGAATAAAGTCTGTGAGCACTTTGTTTTCCGTACCCACCAGTGTATCGCGACAGCGCAATGCGGGAATACCGGTTTGTAACGACGGGTAACATGGAAAGCGTGTAACCATCTCCGTTGGGGCCAGCGCCTGTTGCACTGCCGGGAAATACAGCAACACATTGGTGGGTAGCTGCCGGTATACCAGCTGGCTGTCCATCAGCAGGCTGTCGCGCGAGGTAGTGAATAACACCTGCGTTTGAATGTTCAGCATATAATACACTGCATTCAGCAAACGGGTAAAGCCTGCTTTTTCTGCCTGTTTATTGCGGAGGATGGAAATGATGTCTACCGTTTCGCGGGTTTCAGAAGGCGCTACCAGGCGGTAATTGGATTTTATGTATTGTTCCACCAGGTAAATCATCTGTGGAAGAGGAAGGCGTTGCTTTACAAAAGGCCATTTCTGCACCTCTTTTTCCAGCTGTTTGAATTCCGCTTTAGACACTGCCACAATGGGAATATAATTATCTTCCCCAAATTTCTGCCAGGTCATACGTACCGTGTCTTTCCCTTCTATGGCCTGTTTCAGCCCGAAATCAATTCGTTTCAGCTGTGGCAGGTAAAAGAACAGGTCGCTGGCGGGAAGTTCCGGCATCTGTTGCATATTCAGCCAGTAGTAATGGTTGTTACCGCCAATGCTGTCGCGCAGCGGAGGTAATCCGGCACTGGGCTTTATCACAAAATCAAGTGTTTTGGGAGCTATCAGCATATAACTGAGCTGGTTGCATGGAATACCGGATTGCAGGTAATCGGTACCGGCATAATCGTATTGTACTTTGAGACTCAGTTCATATTCAATTTCGCACCCGGCGTCGAGCATAAGGTTATTGACAACTATTGCTTTATGTGTCTGGCTCAATTCAACCATTCTTACCTGGTCGTTAAGGTTCAAAACGCCTCCGCTGGGATGTATTACGCGGATGCGCAGGCCGCGCAATGCCTCGCTGGGTTCCATCTCCATCACCAGGCGCGTAAGACTGTCTGCCGCACGCTGTGTATTGATCTTAATGTTTTTGTACAGCATTCTGTAATGTGAGGTACCCTGTACTTTGTCGCGTGCGCTCACATTAAAATCCCGGACCATCCTGTAATCCAGGATCGTATAAGGATCATTGGTGGGTGGAGAAGTATGCAGCTGTGGATTTTGTTCCCATATCCAGGGAAGGGAGTTATTCACCTGTGCCTGCATAGATAACGGCAGCATGGCAATAGCTGCAACAGCCAGAAGAAGGGCCCATTTTTTCATACGTGCTAAAGATAAGATGCAATTCCGGATTTTCATGATTCCCCCATGCTCTGGATAGCATCGGATTCGTAGATGCTCACTCCTTCGTCGTTCTCTTTTGCCGCTATCATCATGGCATTGGCAACGGTTGCTGCTTTAATGCCCCGGTATTTTTTCCATCTTCCCTGTAATAAAAAATAAAAAAGCAGGAAAAGATATCTTCCAATCCATTCGCCTAACCGGAATTCTTTACGCGGGCCTATCAGCACAGAAGGCCGGAAAATATTCACACTCCGGAAACCCACCTGCTCGATGGCTTTTTCCGTTTGCCCTTTTGTGCGCAGATAGAAGTTACGGGAATTAGGGTTAGCGTTAATGGAAGACATAAGCAGGAATTGGGAAACGCCCTGTTCTTTTGCTATCCTGGCGCATTTTACAGGAATGTCATAATCTACTGCCCTGAAATTTTCCTGGCTGCCGGCCTTTTTAATGGTGGTGCCAATACAGCAGAAAAGGATATCGCCATGCAATGCTGCCGCCAGGCTCTCTTCATCATCAAAGTCCACGATAATGCTTTCCAGTTTAGGTCTGGCATGCGCCCAGGGCTGCCGCACCAGTACCTTCACTTTGCTGAAGGCAGGGTCATGCAGCAGCGCCGCTACCAGGTGAGTGCCGGTGAGTCCTGTTGCGCCTATTACAATTGCCGTTTTATTCATGGAACCTGATTATGGGATTTATGATTTCTAAATGATTTGCGGCTATCTTTGCTGACTATAAATTTAAGCTATTATGCAGGTATCAGAAAATGTTCTGCTCAAATCATATAATACTTTCGGGATCGATGCCACTGCACGCTATTTTGCCGCCTTTTCGGATGTAGAAGAGCTGATGGATATTACCAGGCAACAGCAGCAGGATGGCCTGCCGCGGATGATCCTGGGTGGGGGCAGCAATATCCTGTTCACACAGGACTTTAACGGCTGGCTGTTGAAAAACAATATCAAAGGCATCAGCGTTACCGGTGAGGATAACGATTACGTATATGTGAAAGCAGGGGCAGGAGAGAACTGGCACGGGTTTGTGCAGCATTGTATTGCGCAAAACCTGGCCGGACTGGAAAACCTATCGCTGATACCCGGCAATGTAGGCGCCAGCCCCATGCAGAATATAGGCGCCTACGGTGTGGAGATAAAAGACGTGTTCCATGAACTGGAAGCCCTCCACCTCAACGATCACAGCATCGTCACCTTTAATAATGCCGGTTGTCATTTCGGTTACCGTGAAAGCATCTTTAAAAAAGAATACAGGAACCAGTTTGCTATTTTATCTGTTACCTACCGGTTAAGCAAACAACCACATTTCAATACCAGCTATGGCGCTATCAATGAAGAGCTCCAGCGTATGAATGTGCAGGAGCTTTCTATCCAGGCTATCAGCCAGGCGGTGATCAACATCCGTTCTTCCAAGCTGCCCAATCCTGCTGAAATAGGGAATGCGGGCAGCTTCTTTAAAAATCCTACGGTAACCAGGGAAGTCTACGAAAAATTACATGCCGCTTTTCCTGCCATGGTAGCCTATCCTGTGGCGGATGATCATTTCAAGCTGGCTGCCGGCTGGCTTATTGAACAATGCGGCTGGAAAGGATACCGTAACGGCGATGCAGGCGTACATGCCCGGCAGGCATTGGTACTGGTGAATTACGGCCATGCAAAGGGCAGCGAAATCTATCACCTGTCGCAGCAGGTGCTGGACAGCGTGAAAGACAAATTCGGCGTGGAACTGGAGCGCGAGGTGAATATTGTGTGAGCGCCTTCGGCGCTTAAATTGTCTTGGAGCAGGATTAGGCTGATTTTACTGATTAGCTTGATTTTTGGTTTTAGATTTTTTTGATAATTAGAAAGGGAGATAAAAGCAACATATCGCTTTTATCTCCCTTTCTCTTTTTATAAATCCAGAAAATAAAATCAAGCTAATCAGTAAAATCAGCCTAATCCTGCTCCAAGACAATTTAAGCGCCGAAGGCGCTCCCTACGCGCTGGCGCGGATATGCGCCATGATCTTCCCTGCATGGTCGCGGGAGTTTTCAATGAACCACACATGGGTGTTCATCCCGCCGCAAACCACGCCGGCTAAGTAAATGCGTGGCATATTGGTTTCCATAGTAGCCGGGTTATAAGCCGGTAACCTCAGCTGGTCGTTGGATAAGGCGATGCCTGCTTTCTCCAGCAGGCTGAAGTTAGGTTGGTAGCCCGTCATGGCAATAACAAAATCGTTGGCAATGGTGATAGGACCATCCGGTGTGGCAATGTCCACTTCTTTATCACGGATAGCGGTGAGCGAAGAGTTAAACCATGCTTTTATGGAGCCTTCCTTTATACGGTTTTCAATATCGGGGCGTACCCAGTATTTTACGCGGGAGCCAATGTCTTCCTGGCGGATCACCATGGTAACGCGGGCGCCTTTGCGGTAAGTTTCCAGCGCGGCATCTACGGCGGAGTTATGTGCGCCTATCACTACTACATCCTGTGTGGCATAGAAATGAGGATCTTTGTAATAGTGGGTTACTTTAGGAAGCTCTTCACCGGGGATATTCAGCAGGTTGGGAATATCATAAAAGCCGGTTGCAATTACCACATGGCGCGCATGATAAGCGCCTTTGCTGGTAGTGATCGTATATTCGCCGGCGTTAGGTGTTATCTGTTCTGCTTCTTCAAACAGTTTTATATTCAGCTCATGCGAGGTGGCTACCCGCCTGTAATATTCCAGCGCTTCCGGCCGGGTGGGTTTCGGGTTGATAGATACAAATGGAACATTCCCAATTTCCAGTCGCTCGGAAGTGGAGAAAAAAGTCATGTACAACGGGTAGTTGTACAGGGAATTTACCACACAGCCTTTTTCAAGGATAATATAACTCAGCCCGGCTCTTTTGGCTTCCAGTCCACAGGCAAGACCAATAGGCCCGCCGCCGATAATCAATACATCAAACGCAGCATTCATACAATCATATTTTATTTACAGCGCTGCCATATAATCCAGCAGGCGGTACATGGTTTCAGTGTTTTGTGTGAGCAGGTTGGCGTGCTGCAGGATCTTCTGCTCACTTTGTACAAACGGTCCTCCTGCTGCAATAGCGCTGCTGCAGTGCAGGATCATTTCCTGCAAACTTTCTGCCGTTAATTCCATATGGAACTGGAGGCCTATTACCCGGTCGCCGTAAATGAAGGCCTGGTGACTGCAGGCTGCGGAGGCCGCAAAGCGGGTAGCGCCGGCCGGTATATCAAACGTATCGCCGTGAAAATGAAAGGTATTGAAATGAGAAGGCAGTACGCCTTCCAGCGGGGCGGCCTGTCCCTGGAAGCTTACGTCCAGCGGGAACCAGCCTATTTCAGGTTGCGTATGCGGGTATACGTTGGCGTCCAGTGCGGCGGCAATCAGTTGGGAGCCCAGGCAAATGCCCAATACTTTTTTATTCTGACTGATAGCTTCCCTGATGAGCGCTATCTCTGTAGTCATCCATGGATGCTGGTCCTGTTCATATACGCCCATCGGTCCTCCCATGACAATAAGCCAGTCGGCGGCTGCAAGGGCAGAGGCATCGGTGCTTTCGTACCAGCGGGTGTGGGTGACGGTGTGCCCGTGATGGTTAGCCCAGCCGGCAATGCTGCTTAATCCTTCAAAAGGTACATGTTGAAAGTAATGAATATGCATATGCAGAACGCTAAATAATGCACCGAAGATACGGCTGCTATTTCACTTCTGCTCTTACTACCCTTAAATATTCATAACCTTTCATATGCCTGCTCTTTTCGCCGAAATATTTGGCGCGGTAATCATCGGCGCCGCCATCATAATGCAGTTGCAGGTGGTATAATTCCAGGTAGGCATACAGTTCTTCCGGGCTGATGCCGAAATCCCAGTTCTCGCCGGCACGGCGCAGCAGCCGGTTGATGCGCACAAATCCATAAAAGGCGGTTGGATTTTCCAGCACTGCTTTCTCTACATAAGTGAAGATGATCTGTGTGCCCGGATGAAAATTCTTCACGTGATGAAAGATCGTTTCTGCCTGTTTGGCTTCCTGTATGGTGGTAAGCCCTTCCCAGAGGAACAGTGTTTTATAATGCGAGCCGTAAAACAGTTTAGGGAACACTTCGGAAATCTGCTGGCGGTTCATGTCCAGTTCCACGTAATCTACATGGATAGCGGGTAATCCTACCAGGGTCGACAGGATTTTCTTCTTGGTATATTGAAGCGTGGGATGATCCATTTCCACGTAATGCAGCGGTACGCCAACGTTGAGGCGATGCGCCCTTGTATCAAATGTGGCATTGAGAATGATCACCTGGTTGATTCCCTGTGATTTTACGGCGTGAATGATCATGTCGTCTATCAGTCTTGTTCTGGCAACAGCGGCGGTGAAGCTGCCTGGCCAACGGAACTGGATACACGCCGTAACTATTCTCCTGATGAAGGGAACCATGCAACCTGCCAGTATAAGCTGGTAGAACTTTGAGAGGAAGGCGCCGGCAAAAGGATCATATAACAAGCGCTCCTTTTCCGGTTTGGTACTTTCTATTGCCCGGAATGCTGCCATGTAAGTACCGGATTTGGTGGCGGGAAACCGGCTCATAAGTGGTGTGTGGTCGTCATGGTTATTGAGATAAATGCTGCCAGTATCACAAGGATCAGTGATCAAATATATGTAAAAATGAGAATAGGGTTATCACGGGATTTTCCCCGGTATCATGCCATATAACAGATGGCCAGTAAGGTGGCGGCGCTGATCATTACCCAAAGGATAACCCCGTGTATCAGCGGTTTGCGGCCTATAGCGCGCAATGCTTCACGGCTTAGATGGGTACCTATCAGGAACAGGGTGAGCGACAAACCGGTTTTGGCGCTTTTTACGAGGAAGAGGCCTGTTGGCTGAAACTGCGGCGCCCAGGTATTAAGGGCCATGGCGCCTGCAAATACGGCAATAAACCACGGGATCCTGATGTTGCCGGTATTGCTTTTGAATAGCCCGGTAGTTATGAGCGCTACGGGAATGATCCACAAAGCGCGTGACAGCTTTACGGTAGTGGCTATCTGCAGCGCTTCTTCGCCATATTTGCCGGCAGCGCCTATTACTGAGCTGGTATCGTGAATAGCAATAGCGCTCCACAGGCCAAACTGCTGCTGGGTTAAATGCAATCCATGACCCACAGCAGGGAATATAAAAAGCGCCAGGGCATTCAGCAGGAAGATGATGCCCAGTGCGGCAGACACCTGTTTTTCCCCTGCTTTCATCACGGGGGCAATAGCGGCTATGGCGCTCCCACCGCAGATGGCGGTGCCGCAGGAAATAAGATGAGCTGTTTTTTTATCGATCCCCAGCAGTTTACCCAGTAAGGCGCCGGTTAACAAGGTACCGGCAATGGCGGCAATAGTGAACAGGAATCCATCTTTACCGGTTTGCAGCGCGTTATGCACATTCATGCCAAAGCCCATTCCTATGATCGACAGTTGCAGCAACCAATGCGTAATACGCGGGGTGACTGCCGCAAAGGGATTGCCGCTGGATTGCGCCAGTGCTACGCCCAGCAGCAAAGCTACGGGTGGCGTTACCACCGGCAGCAGGGTGATAGCCGCTGCAGTGAGGAATATAATTTTCTGTGTGTGCGCTGGTAGCCAGGCAGTGGCTGTATCCTGTTGTTGCATATACGAAACGTTTGTAACTGATCACAAAGTTCCGTATCACAACCACCGGAGTCAAATGGCTATAAGTGATAGGTGATAACCAAAAGTTATGTGCTTAATCAACAGAAAGAATGAACTTGTTGAACTTCACCGCGAAATCTTCTTTCAGGCTTTTATCAATACCATTGAGATAGTTAACGGTAAAGCCGCGCTGCAGTCTGCGCTCACTGCTGCCATCCAGCTGAAAGGGCCGGGCATGCAGTACGCCGATCAGCTGTTTTCCCTGGAACACAAGGGCCAGCCGGTACAACGGGCTGGGATCATCGATCCCGCTTTCATAATTGAAATACAGCACATAAGGCTTGAGCACCGTTTCTTCTTCCAGTTTGAAATTGTGGATAAAGGGATCCATATCAGCGGTGCTTCTGCCTTTATGTTGTTTCAGGTAGCTGCTTAAAGCAGATTCAATGATGGTGCCGCTGCGGATATTTTTCTTCTGCGTATAGCCGCTAACGGTAGCCCACATCTTTTCGCCGTTGGTGGCTACCGGTAGTTTGATATCGCGTTGCAGCACGCCTGCTTCCACGCCATTTACTTTTATTTTGCGGCCTTTGTGGAAAAGGGGTTTGCTGAATTCATCTTTTGTAATATCAAAATCAATACTCACGGGGTACCAGTCTTTTTTTAAAGGTGCACAGCGCAGCGGGATATAATCTACCAAAGTAACCAGCGGTTCACCACCGGGGTTATTTAATACGGCGGCAGCGCCGTTAATTCTTTCGCCTATGATAGGAGCCTTGCTGCGGGCGGGTTTGGTGGTAGTGGCAGCAGGTGTCTTTTTTTTATTGTCAGCTATATTTTCTTCGTTGTCGTATTTGCTTGGTTTGTTATTCAGGTTGCACGATGCCAGTAATACTGCCAGCAGCAGGCAGGACAATTGTTTGTTGAGATGCATATAAAAGTTACTGTTTTATGGGGATAGAAGTACTCCGGTCTCCATCCCAGCTGCATCTGCACAAAGATTGGGCCTAGAATTCTGTGAATATAACGGTGTCGCCTATCTGCAAACGGTACACCTGTTTCATAGTGGAAAACGGGTCCAGGGGCGACCAGTCCTGCGTGGTATAAAGCTGTATGTTTTTGCCTGCCAGTTGCTGCTCCAGTGTTTTTAAAGAGATACCGGTATTGGTTTTACGGGAGATGTAATAAATTTTAGGGTCCTGCTTCAGGTGGATCATGATACCGGGAGGCCCGTTTTTAATTGCCTGTACTACGCCGGAAACAGGCGCACAGTTTTCCTTTTTAGCCCTCCGGGCAGATGGAATACCGGAAATAAGCAATACCAGTATCAAGGTGGCTACCAGCAACAATGCTGCTGTGCCTTTTTTGTTGGCTTGTTTTGTCATGATCCGTTGGCGTAAGTCAGGTTAGGTACAGTCAGCTCAAATTACAAAATATATGAATAAAAAAAGCAGGCTGCGGGCCTGCTTATATTCAAGGTATTATTTTTCTTTGTGATCGCCGGTATCTTCATCCCAGTCGTCTTCTTCCTGCCAGTCTTCATCTTCTTCCCAATCGTCGTCCTCATCTTCCTCATCAATCAGCAAACTTTGTTCTGATCCCGGCTCTATATGGTTTGCCCGCCAGTGGGCCACAATTTCATCCGCTTTTTGCTGTACGGGAGTGAAATCGCTGATGGCGGCGCCCTCAAACTCCACTTCCACATCGGGCAGGGCTTTGAGCGCATGGAAGCAATCCTGCAGGAGGCTGATGGTGGCGGGGGCATTGCGCAGGGCGCTGTAAGACAGCCGTATGGCATCGAACGGGCCGCTGTTATGAAACACTTCCTCCCCGTTGATCATGGGGAAAAGCCATATCAGCACATCATCGCCGGATTCTTCGCTGTTAAGGATACCAAAAAAATCATCGAGCTGTTCAAAACCCAATGGGGCCAGTTGTGCGAATGCTTTGTTCCTGGCTGGAAATTTAGGATGCTCTTCTCCTGTGATTAAGAATAATTCACCGAACCTGGGCTTCTCTTTTGCAGCGAATCTAAAATCAATGAGGATGTCGTTTTCCATTGATGGCTATTCTGTTTTCTACTGTAATTTAATAGTTTAATCGGAAGGCGTTGAAAAAATATTCTACTGGATAACGGCGGCCGCTATCCGGCGGTAAGCATGCAGGTATTTGTTCAGGCGGGCTATATCCTGCTCTTTTACTTCCGTCATGCGCCTGATATCCATGTTGTCGGTCAGGTCGTTGAGCTTAACCATGCAGGCCAAACGGTTCTGGAGGGTACGGTCTACGAAATGGTTGTAGTCTTCATCCTCCTCCAGTTTTGTAACACAGTACAGGGCTGCCAGCAGGTGAGGGGCCAGTCCTTCCCGTTCAAGGGCCTCAAAGGTCCAGTCGGTATCCTCTACCACATCATGCAGTACGCCTACAATTTTCTCGTCTTCGGTGCGTCCCATTTGCATTACCCGGAATACATGCCCTATATAGGGTTGCCCGTATTTGTCTACCTGGTCTTTATGGGCGGTAGTAGCTATTTCGATCGCTCTGCTCAGATTCATATAAAAAAATAAAGGGGCTGCGATGGTGATCACAGCCCCCTAAAAGTATGATTTTATTTACATAAAATGATAACGCACAAATGCTTCCATGGCGGCATACTTCTGTAAACCCAGGCGGTCGTACAGGTCGGCGGTGTTGGCATTGCGGTCTTCTGCACGCTGCCAGAACTCGCGGAGATCGGTTCCCTGGAAAGGCACCACATCTTTCTGGCTCTGGTGGATGAAGATACCCAGGCGTTTCTGCATTACCTGGTCGGGGCTCATTGGAACGGCCATTTCAATTTCATGGATATCCCATTCCTGCCATGCGCCTTTGTACAGCCATACCCAGCAATCTTTCGCCCAGTCTTCTGTTTTCACAATTTCCAGTGCGGCAAAGATGATGTCCAGGCATACCTTGTGCGTTCCATGCGGATCGGCCAGGTCGCCGGCGCAGAAGATCTGTTGTGGTTTCAGTTTGCGCAGCAGTTCTACGGTCAGCGCCACATCTTCAGGGCCCATTGGTTTCTTTTCCACCAAACCGGTTTCATAGAAAGGCAGGTTCATGAAATGGGCGTTTTCTTCCGGAATACCTACATAACGGCAGGTGGCTTTTGCTTCGCAACGGCGGATCAGCCCTTTAATAGCGCGGATCTCAGGTGTATCTTTCTGGCTTGGCTTCTTGGTGCGGATGAATGCTTTTGCTTCATCCAGGATCATGGAGCTTTTGCTTTTATCAATATCGAACATGCCTTCAAAACCTACGGCAAAGTCGATGAAGCGCAGCAGGAACTCATCTGTTACGGCAATATTACCGGAAGTCTGGTAAGCTACGTGCACATCATGCCCCTGTTCGTGCAGGCGGATGAAAGTACCACCCATGGAAATGATATCATCATCAGGATGCGGGGAGAAGATCAGCGCGCGTTTTTTAGCAGGTTCTGAACGCTCCGGGTGATTTGGTAACTGTGGACCGGGTTTACCGCCGGGCCAGCCGGTAATGGTATCACGGATAGCGTTAAATTCTTCAATATTCAGCTCATAGGCGGAACCATATTGTACGATCAGGTCGTTCAAACCATTTTCATTGTAGTCCTTATCGGTGAGCATCAGGATAGGTTTGTTCAGCTTCAGCGCCAGGCCGGTCACTGCCTTGCGGATCAGGCCCGGGGTCCACTCGCAGTCGCCGGTAAGCCATGGTTCATTGAAACGGGTAAGGTCGGCCGCTGCCTGTTCATCGATCACGAACTTGCAGTTAGAATGTTGCTGCAGCAGGGAAGCAGGCACCTGGTCGGTGCTGTGCCCTTCTACGGAACGGCGAACGATCTTTGATTTATGGGAGCCCCATGCCATCAGGATAATACGTTTCGCCTTAAAGATGCTGCTGAGGCCCATGGTAATAGCAAGGCGCGGCACCTGGCTCATATTCGGGAACTCATACGCATTGGCCAAACGGGTGCTGTTGTCCAGCGTCACCAAACGGGTGTGGGAATTAATGTTGGCGCCAGGCTCGTTGAAACCAATGTGACCGTTGTTACCAATACCCAGCACCTGGAGATCGATACCGCCTAAGTCTTCAATGCGTTTGTCGTAAGCCTCGCAATATTTCTTGATCTGGTCTTTTGGAATGGTACCATCAGGTATGTTGTACCGGCCTTCAGGGATATCCACATGATTGAACAGGTGTTCTTTCATAAAGCGGTGATAGCTCTGTAAAGCATCCGGCTCTATAGGGTAATACTCATCCAGGTTAAATGTGATGACGTTCTTAAAGCTAAGCCCTTCTTCTTTGTGCATACGCACTAACTCTGCATACAGATATTTAGGAGTGGAGCCGGTGGCAAGTCCTAAAATGCAATCCTGGCCGGCAGCCTGCTTTTCGCGGATCAGTGCGGCAATTTCCTGTGCTACTGCTTTGGAACCTTCTTTGGCAGAGGGATGTATTTCCACAGCAATTTGTTCAAAGCTGTCGATCAGTTCGATTTCCTGATGATTAATCGTCATTTGTAAACGTTTTTGATTAGATGCGGTTTAAAAACGAGCCGGAAAATTAAAGAATTTACTGCTATCGCGCATTATTATTTAGCAGTATTTAAATTATATTTCTTTAGCTTGTAATAAACCATTTAATATTTGATCTCGTTAATATGTTTAGCGCACAGCGGTTGAAGGCCGTATCACATATTTTTGGTGTAGGAGTCATAAAATGAAAACCGTTCCGCATTTGCCGGGACGGTTTTCTGTTTTATTAATTGATGATAAATTCATCTGCAAACAACCATGCGCCATTGCCTGCTCCTGCGGCTCCGGCGGGAATCCTGCCAAAGTTCTGCATCTCCACTTTCACAAACTTTCCACGCACCGCCTGCAAATGGCCTCTTACTTTGTTGATACCTTGTTGTGCAAAGGTGTTTTGCTTATATACTTCCTTAAATGTTTTACCATCGTCAGATACTGCAAACACTACCTGTTTCGGCGGATAAATCCAGTCGCCCTTTGCATTGATGGTATTAATGCCTACCAGGTGAATATCCTGTATACTATCCAGTTCCACTATCGCTTCCATATCCTTACCGTTAAAGCCAAACCATTCATTATCGTTATAAGCGGCATTTCCTTCTATGCCATTTACAAGCACAAAGCTGGTATCCGGCCGGTGGCCTGCATCTGCGGCAGTTATGCTGCTGATCTTTTTAGCCAGCGCTTTGTGAAACAAAAATGCCTGGTTGTATTCATTGCCAAAAGGTTTGCCATCCAGGTATACCTGCGCACGCAGTGTACCGGTATGCGTGATCTGTACCGGTGCGGTGTAAGGAGTCGCCTGAGGGGTAGGAGCAGTACTATCAGTAGTGAAAAATATTTTACCATCGTCCAGTTTGGAGCTCAGTACTACATCTACGCCGCCTTTGCCGTTATCCGTTACTTTGCCGGTTACTTCAAAAACATGTTTGGCATAATTTACCTTCTTCAGATCCAGTCTTTTTACATGCACTTTCAGGCGGTCTGCAAAAGCGTCGTAGTTACGTTTATCCCTGGGCGACCAAAGCACTTCCGATATAGCGGCAGCGCGCGGATATACCATGTATTCAAGGTAGTTGGTGTTGTTGATGTACTCAGTCCATACATTGGCCTGTGCGCCTTTGATGTGCCTGGCTTCATCGCTGCTCAGTTCTGCAGGCACCGGCTCGTAGGAGTATACTTTGCTTACCGGCAGGAATCCGCCGATAGCCAGCGGCTCATTGGAGCTTCTCGACTGGTAATGATCAAAGTAGCAGAATTCGCCCGGCGTCATAATTACATCATGTTTTTGCCTGGCTGCAGCAATGCCGCCTTCAATGCCTCTCCAGCTCATTACAGTGGCATTGGGCGCCAAACCGCCTTCCAGTATTTCATCCCAGCCAATGATCTGCCTTCCCTTGCTGTTCAGGTATTTCTCCATCCGTTGAATAAAATAGCTCTGCAACGCATGTTCATCTTTCAAACCTTCCTGCTTTATGCGTGCCTGGCATTTAGGACATTTTTCCCAGCGTACTTTAGGACATTCATCACCGCCAATGTGGATATATTTGCTGGGAAACAGCGCCATTACTTCGTCCAGCACATCCTGTAAAAAGAGATATACACTGTCGTTGCCGGCGCAGTATACGTCGTCGTATACGCCCCATCGGGTGCCTACTTCATACGGCCCGCCGGTACAGCCCAGGTTAGGATATGCGGTAAGCGCTGCGAGTGAATGTCCGGGCATTTCAATTTCAGGTATCACCGTGATGAAATGATCGGCAGCATACTGCACTACTTCTTTCACCTGTTCCTGCGTGTAAAAACCGCCGTAAGGTTTGCCGTCAAATTTATTGTCGGCATAACGGCCGGCCATTGTTTCTTTCCGTTTGGAAGCCACTTCCTGCAGGCGTGGATATTTTTTGATTTCAATACGCCAGCCCTGGTCTTCTGTTAAATGCCAGTGAAAAGTATTCAGCTTGTGCATCGCCATCAGGTCGATATACTTCTTTATAAAATCAACAGAAAAAAAGTGACGGCCCACATCCAGGTGCAGTCCGCGGTAAGCAAAGCGTGGTGCATCGGTAATGCTTACGCCAGGTACATACATGGCGCGCGCTTTTTCCACAGGCAGCAGCTGGATCAGCGTCTGCACGCCATAAAAAGTGCCGGCGCCGCTGTTGCCTTTGATGATGATGTTGTTGTGGTCTGCAGTAAGCGTATAGCCTTCTGCGTTAGTACCGTCGTTGCCGGTTTGCAGGAGGATGGCATTTTTATCGCCCTGCGCTTTCACTTCCAGTTCATAGCCTGTAAGTTCTTTGAGCCAGGCATTGAATAAAGCGGCTGTTTTTTTGTCGCTTTCATTGCCGGCAACAATCACGGTCTGCTTGTCCAGTAAAAAAGAATCAGCTGTTTCGCTGACGCTGGCAGGCATAGGAATGATGCTCACGCTGCCTTTGGGAGCGGCCGGTTGCCGGGAGGAACAACTCCACAGACCGGCTGCAGCTATCAGTAAGCACCCGTGAATTACGCTTTTCATTGTCATATAATGGATTGTTTTTTCTTATTTCATTTCCAGTTCGCATAGTACCGGCCGGTGGTCTGATGCTACGGTTTCTTCAATGATCCGCGCACCGGTAACTGTCCACCTGTGTTTGGGAGCAGTCATGATATAATCCAGTTTTATCTTCGGTGAATCGGAAGGAAAGGTAGGCCCCATCTGGCTGGTGGCGTCCGTAAATATTTCTTTCAGGATGTTCACTTCTTTTGACGCCGGTATGGCGTTAAAATCTCCGGCAATAATAACAGGAGTAGCTGTTGCCTTGAAATAATCTGCCAATGCATTGGCCTGTGCAATACGGTCGCCGTCCTTTCTCCCTGCATCCAGGTGAGTGGTCACAAACTGCAGGGAGCTGTCGCCCGGCAGTTTTACGGTAACAATGCCTGCTGCCCTGGGCTCATTTCCTTTCGTGGAAGGTAATAACAGGGTGGTGTTGCTGCTGATGGGAAAACGGGAAAGGATGCCGGTGCCGTAACCCCCGCCGTCGAAATCCATTGCCTTGGCAAAGTAGGTGTACATGCCGGTGATGGAAGCCAGTTCTTTCAGCTGGTCCGACTGGTGGGTGCGGCCGGTAGCGCTGTCTACTTCCTGCAGCGCCACCAGGTCGGGATTGGTGGCCAGGATCACATTGGCAATTCCCTGGAGATCCAGCGCCTGTTTCATGTTTTCCCCGTGATGAATGTTGTAGGTGAGCACTTTTACTTTTTGTGTTTGTGCAAAGAGGGCGCCACCAGCCACACACATCATTGTAATAAGCAGCATTTTTTTCATATCAATATCATTTGAACGCTTCCGTTACTGGTCTTCCGGTCCACACCTGCGGTGTTTTCAACCCAAAGATCCAGGCAAGAGTTGCAGCGGTATCGTAGGTAACCACGCTGCTTTTGATCTCTTTGTTTTTTGCCACACCGGGGCCACGGATAATCCAGGGAATCTGCATTTCTTCCATCGTTTTACCGCCATGTCCTTTCTTAATGCCGCCATGATCGGCGGTAAGCAGGATAATGGTGTTATCCCACATGCCCGCATCTTTTACTGCCTGCAGAATTTTCCCCAGCAACATATCATTCTTTGCTACCTGGTCGAAGTAAGGTTGTATATTATGACCAATATTATGCCCGGTTCCATCGGGTTCATCAAAATGGATGAACAGGAAGTCCGGTTTCTTTTCCTTGATGTATGCTACAGATGCGGCAGTAGCAAGACTATCGTTATCGTGCGTACCAAAGTCTTTGTTAACCGCTGCTTTGGGAAACAGGTAACCGATACCGTCCCAGCTATAAATAACGCCTACCTCTGCCTTTGGTTTCTGCTCGCGCAACAGCGTGTAAATAGAAGGAAACATACCATACTGGTCCAGTTCCCGGGAAGGCAGTTCCGGTTTACGGCTGTCCCATTCTGTATAACCATGTACTTCAGGGCCTGCGCCCATCACCATGGAGGCCCAGTTCACCGCACTGGAGGAAGGCAATACGCTACGGGCCTGTAAGGTCCATGCACCGTCCTGCATCATTTGTTTCATGTTGGGGTTGTCCACTTTCGGGAAACAGTAAGCGCCGAAGCCATCCATGCCTATCAGGATAACATGCTTTACCCCTTTGACCTGTGCCTGCGCGAAGAATCCGCCAAGCAACAAGCCTGTTGCAATGATCAATTTTTTCATTTCGTTGTTCACTTTTGGGACCGGTATGTGCCGGCCGCTATATTAATAATGGGTTTTCAATAAAGTTTTCAGCTAAACATCAACGGCTAAGATAATAATGTTTTCTCGCCTATTTCACGGATTAATGCTACTTCTTTTTTCTGTGTGGCGGAGATGCCATACTCAGGAACACCGGGAATGCCGCCCATGCTCACATTGGGGTTGCGGTAAATCATACCGCTTTCTTCATAGGCTTTGGCGGAGGTATGATATTCCGTAACACCGGTGGCAGTGATCAGCTGCGCGATGTTAGCGGCCCGCACACCGGAGCCGGCCATAATGGCGATGCGGTCGTTAGCCCTTTCCACCAGCTCTTTCAGCAGCACGGCGCCTTCCAGGGCGGTATTACGCGCTCCCGAAGTAAGGATCCGTTCGCAGCCAATGGAAATAATGTCTTCCAGCGCTTCAAACGGGTTGTCGGTCATATCGAATGCGCGGTGAAAAGTAACGCCCATAGGCCATGCCAGGTCCACGAGTGTTTTGCATCTTTTTTTATCTACCCGTCCATCAGGTGTAAGAATACCGATCACTACCCCATTGCAGCCCAGTTGTTTGCTCAGTTCAATATCACGTTTCATGACTTCAAACTCCAGGTCGGAATAGAGGAAATCGCCGCCACGCGGACGGATAATAGGGTAGAGGTCTATCTTTACTTTTTCCCTTGCCAGCGCAATGGTGCCATAGCTGGGCGTAGTGCCGCCTTCCAGCAGGTTGTCACAAAGCTCTATCCGGTTTGCGCCGCCTTCTTCCGCAGCAATGCAGGACGCTACGGAACCTGCGCATATTTCGAGGGTGAACGACATAAAAAACAACTTTAAAGATAAGATGCAGGTACAGGGAGCAGCAGCTTCTACTGATCCCTGCCTGTTAGAAATAATGTTTCCCGTCAATTAACACATTGCTGGTGTCACTGGTGCATACGGCATAGCTAAAGCCTTTCTGGAGGCAGTAAGCGCCATGTTCGCCTTTTTTATTGAGGGCCAGGAAACCTACCTGGATTTCTTTTGCTTTAGAGGGACTTCTTTTCACGATACGTTCCACCGCTTCCTTACAGGCTTTTTCAGGCGGATAGCCCTGGCGCATCAGTTCTACTACGAGATGGCTGCCTACTATTTTGATCACTTCTTCCCCTACACCGGTGCTGGTAGCAGCGCCTACTTCATTGTCCACATACAATCCTGCGCCGATAATGGGCGAATCGCCCACGCGGCCATGCAGTTTGAAAGCCATACCGCTGGTAGTGCAGGCGCCGGACAGGTTGCCGGCGGCGTCCATGGCTACCATACCTATGGTGTCGTGATTATACACATTCCCCGGCAGCATCAGCGGATTAAAAGCAGTGGCGCCGTTGGTGGGAGTGTATGATTTGTTTTCTATGTTGATGACCGGTTTGTATTCCGATGTTTTCAGCCACTCTTTCCATGCTTTTTCAGATTCCGGCGTCAGCAGGTTTTCCTTCCGGAAGCCGTTGGCCAGTGCAAACTGCAATGCGCCGTCGCCAACCAGCATCACATGCGGCGTTTTCTCCATGACCATGCGGGCTACGGAAATAGCATGGGTAACATGTTCCAGCGCGCCTACGGAGCCGCAGTTGCCATGTTCGTCCATGATGCAGGCATCGAGGGTAACACGGCCATCGCGGTCGGGGAAACCGGAGAATCCAACGGTGTGATTATTAGGATCTGCCTCCGGGATCTTTACGCCTGCTTCTACTGCATCCAGCGCGCGGCCGCCCTGCTTCAGCACTTCCCAGGCAGCAGCATTGGCCGCACGGCCAAAGTCCCAGGTAGATACCACAATGGGCTTCCCTTTTACGGGGCCGCGCTTTCCCTGCGAACGTGCAGGCGTTCCCGTTACTCCATCCAAAGAGAAAACAGCGGCGCTGAGGGCCGCTGTTTTCAGGAATGATCTTCTATTACTCATATAAAGCATTTTATACTTTTCTGCTCCCGCTGAAAGTTAATCTTTCATTTCCCATGCCAGCGCGCTGGCGCCCAGGATAGCTGCATCGCTTTCTTTCAGTTCAGAGAACAGCAATTTAACCTTATTCTGGAAAATAGGCAGCAGGTTCTTTTCCATATGTTCCCGCACCGGTTTCATAATGAGATCGCCGGCTTTGGTAAGACCGCCGAACAGCACAATGGCTTCAGGGCTGGAGAACATGACGAAATTGGCGAGGGCTTCACCGAGTATCTTACCGGTGAACTCATATACCTCCATAGCCAGCGGATCGCCTTTCATGGCCGCTTCATAAATGAGCTTGGAGTTGATCTCTTCGTTGGTATGTTCCCGCATCATGCTCGGCGTATCCGGGCGGTTGGCCAGGAACTCGATGGCAGTGTTGGTAACGCCGGTGGCGGAAGCATAGGCTTCCAGCGAACCATGCGCGCCGGTGCCTGTATGCAGCCTGCCGCCGGGGATCACAATGCAATGTCCCAGTTCGCCGGCAAAGCCGTCGTGACCATAAATCAGCTGACCATTGGCTACAATACCGCTTCCCACGCCTGTGCCCAGGGTGATAACGATAAAGTCTTTCATGCCCCTGGCAGCGCCGTAGATCAGTTCGCCCAATGCCGCTGCATTAGCGTCGTTGGTGAGCACGGTAGGCAAGCCGAATTTCTGTTCCAGCAAACTGGCTAAAGGCACAACGCCTTTCCAGCGCAGGTTTGGCGCATATTCTATATTGCCGGTATAGTAGTTCCCGTTGGGAGCGCCTACGCCGATGCCTTTCATGTTTTCGATACCGCCTGCTTCGTTAATAAGAATAGACAGGTGCCCGTGTAATTCATCCAGGAAGCCGTTTACATCTTCATGCTGATTAGTCAGCATACGACCATCACCAATAATATTACCCCTGCGATCTACAATACCGAATTTTGTGTTAGTACCCCCGATATCAATGCCCACCGCTAACTGCTGACTCATAATCAATTCCTTGAGATTTTAAAATGGTTTTAACTCTAAATGCGAAGAATGCGAGATAAGCAAAGCACAGCGCCGGAATAACATAAGACGCGTGGATACCAATGCTTGAAATGTCTGCCAGACCGCCTTGTACAGGAGGAATGAGGGAACCGCCGAGGATCATCATTACCAGGAATGCAGAACCCTGACCGGTGTATTTACCCAGGCCTGCGATAGATAATGCGAAGATGCTTGGCCACATTACAGAGCAGAACAATCCGCCGCTGATAAAGGCAAATGTGGCCAGCTGCCCGGTGGTGAATAAACCGATCAGCACAGAGCCAACTCCCAGCAAACCAAAGATGGTGAGGGTTTTGGCGGGCTTGTCCTGGCCGGCAAAGAAACCTATGATCTGCACCACTATACAGATGGCATATGGATATAAAACACTGATATCATTGCCCTTGATACTGTTGGCGCCGAGAATAACGCCGTAAGCTACAAACGGAACAATTACACAGAGAATATTACGGGTTGTTTTGGAAACATTGAATACGCTGATAGCGCCGGTCCAGCGGCCAATCATCATACTGCCCCAGAACAGGGATACATAGGGATCCAGTTCCGATTCCGCCAAACCTTTCACCGTAAGGAAACCAGGATGTTTCAGCAACGCACCAAGGTTGCTGGCAATGGATACTTCTACCCCTACATAAATAAAGATGGCCAGCATACCCAGGATCAGCTGCGGGTATTTCATGGCGCCCCATCCCTCACTGTTATTTGCAGACGACATTTTAGTATAGAAAAGGATACCGATAATACCCACAATACCTGCAATGAACATAGGCAGCTCAAATTTCAGTACCAGCCCCAGGAGAATGAAGATAAACATCAGCGTGATACCCAGTAATGACCTGGTGGCTTTGGGAGATGATTCAAACCCTTCAGTATCCTGGCTTTCCGGCATCTTTACAAAAGCAAAAATAGCAGCGGCAATCAGGAACAGGGCAATGAGCAGGAAATATAAAGTGTTGATCTTACTGATATCGGTGCTTACTTCGCCGCCTTTAATGTTGCCAAACAGCAGCATGCTCACGATAATAGGACCGATGGTAGTACCAAAGGAATTGATACCACCTGCCAGGTTCAGGCGGTGCGTACCTTTGGCAGGATCTCCCAGTAAAATAGCGAATGGATTGGCAGCGGTTTGTTGCAGTGAAAATCCTAAGGCTACTATAAATAAGGCCATCAGGATAAGGGCAAAATATCCGAACGTAACGGTTTGTTTAAAATCTGTATCCAGTACGGTCACTACTTTTTCAAGGTTGGCTTTGGAGAAGGTAGCAGCATACTGGTGATGCTCCTCATCTTTTGTAAAGCCCCCTGAAACCGCGGAAAGCAACTGGGTATTGGTAGTATACTTTTCAGCAGATTCGTTGTTGCTGATCAGGAGAGAATAGGTGTCAGGATCTTTCTCGCGGCGGATTTTTACCTGCCTGTCGGAAGTCTGCAGCTGTTGCTCTGCCTGGAAGCTATTGATGTCGCTTACCGTTTCTTTAATAGGAACAATCTTTTCTTTATTCACACATGGAATCATGATCACCGAGCCCAGCACAGAAATCAGCAACCCGTATATGATCCCTTTTTTGTACCCGATCTTGTTGAGGATATCCACTTTTCTTGCTGTGGAAGCCAGGTACAGGATCAGGGAACCAATGAAATAGGCGCTGTAAAAAGAGAAGTCGATCAGTTGTGACTCCAGTTGGGTAAGATTAAAGTGAGATTTGCAGAAAGGGATAAAGATACTGTTGGATGCAGCCAGGAATCCCCAGAAAAAGAAAACCAGAATAAGCACAAAGAACGAAGGATGAGTGCTTTGTGCGGTTTGTTTTGATTGCTGAATCATAAACGTGTTAAGTTACGGTGAAATTTTGCCGGTTAAATGTATAATTATTTTTTTAAAATTTTTTAAAAAGTCAAAATATTCTTGCAATTTAGCAAATAGGTAAAACGTTTTAGCAAAAATAATTGCGAAATATACAAGAAATATAGGAGAAGTTTAGTTATGTTCGTGCTTATCAAAAAAAATAATTCTGACAGCTTATGTCCAACCAAACAGTAACAATGAATGTACCCTCCAAGCAGGCCGGGTATGCGCAATCAATGGCCATCATCGGCATATTGTTTTTCGTATTCGGTTTTGTTACCTGGCTCAATGGAACACTGATCCAGTTTTTCCAGATCGTGTGTGAACTGAACGTATCCCAGGCATTGCTGGTCACCATGGCCTTTTATATGGCCTATTTCTTCCTCTCTATTCCTTCTTCCTTTATCCTGAACAAAACGGGCTTTAAGAACGGGATGGCCTTAGGACTCCTCATCATTGCCATTGGCTCACTGGTATTTATTCCTGCTGCCAACGCGCGCAGCTTCGGTATGTTCCTCACCGGCCTGTTTATCCAGGGCGCAGGATTATCGTTACTGCAAACCGCTTCCAACCCTTATGCCAGTATCATCGGGCCAAAGGAAAGCGCCGCTAAACGTATCAGCATCCTCGGTATCTGTAACAAAAGCGCAGGCGCCCTTGCACCATTGATCCTCAGCTCTATTGTACTGAAAGGCGCCGATAAGCTGGAAAAAGACATCGCGGCAGCGGTAGATGCCGTACAGAAAAATGCTTTACTCGATAGCCTGGCCTCCCGCGTAATCGGGCCTTATGTGGCGATCGCCATCATATTAACCATACTGGCGTTTCTCCTGAAACGTTCTTCTTTACCGGAAATAGATACGAATACGGAAGATGAAGCTACTGCAGCAGCTACTACCGGTAAAACAAGCGTATTCCAGTTCCCCCAGCTGGTACTGGGCGTTCTCTGTATCTTTGTTTATGTAGGCGTGGAAGTAATGGCCGGCGATGTAATTGGCCAGTACGGAAAATCGCTCGGCATGAGCGTGGACGACACCAAGTATTTTACCACCTTTACCCTGGTAGCCATGCTGGCAGGTTATATAATAGGTATTGCCACCATTCCGAAATACCTCACCGGTAAAAAAGGACTACAGATCTCGGCGGTACTGGGCGTACTCTTTACAGTAGCCGCTTATTTGAACACCGGCTTCTCCGCAGTAACGTTCATCGCTTTACTGGGATTGGCCAATGCGCTCATGTGGCCCGCCATTTTCCCGATGGCGATCGACGGGCTGGGTCGTTTTACCAAAATAGGTTCCGCTTTACTGGTAATGGGTATTGCCGGTGGGGGCGTTATCCCGCAGATCTACAGCGGTATGTTCGACCAGCACAGCATGTTCAACGGCCTTTACAGCAGCAGCATCGATTTCCGGCATGCATTCCTGTACTGCATGGTGCCCTGCTACCTGTATATCCTGTTCTATGCCCTGGTAGGCGATAAAATAGGTAAGAATTAACTACTCCTGATATTATTTGAAAAGGTTGTCCTGTTTTTCAGGACAACCTTTTTTATTTCTGAATCATTTTTATATTTTTAGGTGTAAATTTTACGTTTAATATTCCATTAATGATACAAGAAACCAGGGAGCAGTTTATCCACTTATTTGAAAAAGAGCCATTGATGGTCGTTTCCCCCGGAAGGATCAACCTGATCGGCGAGCATACAGACTACAACGACGGATTCGTTTTACCCGCAGCTATCGATAAAAAGATTGTATATGCCATTGCGCTTAACAACACCAGGCAATGCAACGTACACGCGGTTTTTAACAATGAAACCGTGTCATTCCAGCTGAACGATGTAAAACCAACACCGGGATGGATCAACTATCTTATGGGCATAGTGTATCAGCTGCAGGAACGGGGGCTGGAGGTGCAGGGCTTTGATTGCGTACTGGCAGGGGATATCCCCGTAGGCGCCGGTATGTCGTCGTCTGCAGCAGTAGAAGGAGGCCTCGTGGCAGCGCTGGACCACATCTTTAAATACGGGCTTGACCGTATGGAGATGGCCCTCATCGGCCAGAAGGCAGAGCATACTTTCCCCGGTGTAAAATGCGGCATCATGGACCAGTTTGCCAACCTGCACGGTAAAAAAGACCAGGTAATGCGCCTGGATTGCCGCAGCCTGGAGTTTGAATATTTCCCCTTCAGTTTCCCTGATTATAAAATAGTACTGTGCAATTCCATGGTACACCACTCTCTTGCTTCTTCTGAATATAACGTTCGCAGGCAGCAATGTGAGGAGGGGGTAAAAGCCATCCAGGCCAATCACCCTGCGGTGAAATCCCTGCGGGACGCGGATATGAACATGCTCAACGAAGTACGTGCGCAGTTACCTGATAAAGTATACGACCGTTGTAACTATGTGATCGCTGAAATACAACGTGTACAGGATGCCACGGCATTGCTGAAAAAAGGCGATCTGCAGCAGTTCGGTGAACTGATGTACGCCACCCACGAAGGACTGAGCAAACTGTATGAAGTAAGCTGCCCCGAACTGGATTTCCTGGTATCGCTTGCCAGGGAAAGAACAGAAGTGGCCGGCGCCCGCGTAATGGGAGGCGGTTTTGGCGGTTGTACCATCAACCTGGTAAAAGCAGATAAGGTGGATGAATATGTATCCTTTATCAAATCAAAATACCAGGATCAATATGGTAAGGAGCCGGAAGTATATGTGACGGTTATTGAAGAAGGCGTGTCTGTTATAGACTAAACGCCTTCGGCGTTTTAAATTGTCTTGGAGCAGGATTAGGCTGATTTTACTGATTACTTTGATTTTTTTTTAGATTTTTTAAATGATTAAGGGAGATAAAAAGCGAATATCCGCTTATATCTCCCTTAACTATTTAAAAAATCAAAACCTAATCAAATCAAGGTAATCAGTAAAATCAGCCTAATCCTGCTCCAAGACAATTTAAAGCGCCGAAGGCGCTCTACGCGCGCTTAATACTCGTCGTTCAGCGCGAAGATCGGTGTCCTGTTCATCCAGCGGCCACGGGTAAAGTCGGGGATGAATTGAACGCTGCCGCTTTCTGCTACGGATTGCTCACTCAGCGGAGTGATGGCATACCAGGTAGCCATGTCGTATACATCCAGCGGATAGGGAGCGCCGCGTTTAATGCACTCCAGGAAAGAGTTCAGTACAAACCAGTCCATACCGCCATGGCCGGCGCCTGCTGCATCGTTGGCATATTTTTTCCACAACGGGTGGTCGTATTTGCCAAAGTAGCTGTCTGGATCATTGAAATCGCCGGTTTTTTCCCATTCGTCGTATTTGCTCTTCTTCTCTACATAAATAGATTTCTGGTCGTCCATCCACAAACCGTTGGTTCCCTGAACGCGGAAGTTCAGCGAGTAAGGACGTGGAGAGTTGGTATCGTGTGATAACATGATCGTTTCACCATTGTTGGTCTGGATCAGGGTAGATACGATATCACCCAGTTTGAACCGCACCTTTGCGTTTGGATGGTTTTCACCACCGTTATCCACAATGTACTTATGCAGGCCACGCGATTTAGTGGCTACGGATGTAAGCGACACCAAACGGTTACCGCGGTTAATGTTGATATAGTTGTTAACAGGACCAAGACCATGGGAAGGATAAAGATCGCCGTTACGGTGAACAGAGTGGTTGGTTCTCCATTTGGCTTCAGACAGCGCCTTTTCACCAAACTCAACGCCACCGCCGTAATATTGCTTGCCGTTGTTGAATTTCACGGCGCGCAGATCATGCTGGTAGCCCCCCTGTAAGTGAGTAAGCTCACCAAATAAGCCCTGGCGCACCATGTTCAGCACTGCCATCACATCCCTGCGGTAACATACGTTTTCCATACCAAATACAGGGATACCGGTTTCTTCACTGGTGTTTACCAGTTCCCAGCACTCCTGGATATCAGACGCGCCGCATACTTCCACAGCTGGTGTTTTACCTGCTTTCATACAGGCAACCGCCATGATGGAATGCCATTCCCATGGGGTGGCAATGATCACTGCGTCGATATCATCGCGCTTCAGCATGTTGCGGAAATCTTCCGGACCATTGGTGTACTCCGCTACTTTTCTTTTGCCGCCGTATACCTTTTCGATCATTGCCCTTACTTTGGGCAGGGTGTAAGTGGTATCGGGATCAGCGAAAGCAACAACTTCCGCATCTTCACGATGGAGACAGAAATTCAGGTGACCAAGTCCGCGGGCGCCAACGCCAATCAGGCCAATTCTTACCTTGGGTTTCTTTTCGCTGGCAAATAATTTGGCAGAAGAGCCGAGCATAGAAAGTCCTACGCCAGCTGCTACCGTGTTTTTCAGAAAACTTCTGCGATGCAGTGGATTTTTATTCATTGTTCAAAGTTTATCAGCGTATACTTTATACGTCTTAGGAGGGACTAAATTTATAAAAATTGATTTATCTAAACCAACCCAATTGCGAATAATCTTACATTTTTGTGATAAACGGCGGGGAATCTTCACTTATCCCGCAGTCTTCCTGTCGCGCAAGACATATTAAGCCCCATTCAAAGCCGTTTTAACCGGATAGCAATCATCATCGAACAAAGCGGAAGACAATTAAGCCCATTCAAACACCTGCTCAGTCGTACCTTATAATGTCCGCCATGGGCGTTGGTTTCAGAGATAACCCTTATATAAGCTTTATATAACCCTTATGTAAGCCTTATATAAGCGTTATCTATAAGATAAGGGTTATCTACTGATTATTACTACCTTTTTTACAGGATATACTGAAAAACCGGTAAAAGATGGGTGGCCCGAAGCTGCTTCAAGGCATGAATAAAGCTAAAATTCAATTACTAATTGGGAATTTGAGATTGAACCAATCTGATTATCTGCCCTATCTTCGCTGACATCCTAATCCGTAACTTTTATTTCCGGCAATGAAAAAAAACACGTTACTCCTCGCAGGACTGCTTGGGTTTAATATGGCAATGGCCCAGGAGATCAAGCCTTATGGCGCGCTGCCCTCAAAGGCGCAGGTGACCTGGAACGATATGGAATACTATATGTTCATTCATTTTGGGCCCAACACCTTTACCAATAAGGAATGGGGGCATGGAGATGAAGATCCGAAAGTGTTCAACCCTACCCATCTTGATGCCCGGCAATGGGCGCGTACCGCCAAAGCGGCCGGTATGAAAGGCATCGTGATCACCGCCAAACATCATGATGGCTTCTGCCTCTGGCCAAGCAAATACAGCACCCACACCGTGCGTGAAAGCGCCTGGAAAGATGGGAAAGGCGATGTGCTGGCGGAATTGTCGGCCGCCTGTAAGGAATACGGGCTGAAATTTGGCGTGTACCTTTCCCCGTGGGACCGCAACCATCCTGAATATGGTAAGCCCGGGTATAACCAGGTGTTTGCCAATACGCTCAATGAAGTGCTCTCCGGCTACGGTCCTGTATTTGAACAATGGTTCGACGGTGCCAATGGTAGTAATATCAAGCAGCCGTACGACTGGAACCTGTTCCACAGCGTGGTGTATAAGAACCAACCCGATGCTGTTATTTTCAGTGACGTGGGCCCGGGATGCCGTTGGGTAGGCAATGAAAATGGCTTTGCCGGTACTACCAACTGGAGCACGCTGAATGTAAAAGGCTTTTCTCCCGGCGCTAATGGTCCCGCTACTAAATCGCTCAACGAGGGTAATGAGGATGGCGAACAATGGATTCCCGCCGAGTGCGATGTGTCTATCCGGCCGGGATGGTTTTACAGCCCGGAAACAAATGACAAGGTAAAATCAGTGTCTGCATTGCTCGATATTTATTATGGCTCTGTAGGCCGCAATGGTAACCTGATCCTGAATGTGCCGGTAGACCGGGATGGGCTCATCCACCCGAACGACTCTACCCGGCTGATGGAGCTGCGCCGTGTGCTGGACGCATCTTTCAAAAATAACCTGGCAAAACAGGCAGCGGTAACAGCTACCAATACACGCAGCAATAATAAAAATGTAAAGGTGGCTCACCTGAATGACGGTACCAATGCCACTTACTGGGCCACCGCAGACGATGCCACCACTACGGTGATCAACCTGAGCTACAAACAGCCCATCACCTTCAACAGGGTGGTGCTGCAGGAATACATTGCACTGGGGCAGCGGGTGAAAGCCTTCAGCGTGGAGATCCTGGAAAATGGCAGCTGGAAAGAGATTGCAAAGGAAACCACTATAGGGCATAAACGTATCCTGCGTTTAAAGGATTATACCACCACACAGGTGCGGATCAATATCCTGGAGGCCAAAGCTGCGCCGGTGATCAGTGAAGTGCAGCTGTACAAGGCGCCTGGATTGCTAACCCTGCCACAGATTGGCCGTAAAGCTGATGGGCAGGTATGGATCCACAGCGAATCCGGCGATACAGAGATCCACTACACCCTGGATGGCAGCGAGCCCACCTTGAAATCGCCGAAGTACACGGCAGACGGCACAGTGATCAATCTGCCCCGGGGCGGCGTGGTGAAAGCCAAAGCTTTCCTGGACAAGGGTAAAACCGCCAGCGAAACAGTAACCGCTACCTTCGACATGGCGCCTGCCAAATGGAAGGTGATTTCCCCGGAAGAAGGCGACGGCCCTGCCAAAGCGATTGATGGTAACACCGCCAGCGTTTATGTGGCAGGCGGCAAAGAATCATCCGCCAAATACCCGCACGAACTGCAGGTAGATCTGGGCGAAACCCTTTCCCTGAAAGGATTTACCTATACGCCTGCAGGCAGCGGCATCATTTACGGCTACGAATTCTACACCAGCGCCGACGGTAAAAACTGGGGCAACCCGGTAGCCAGCGGCCAGTTTGCCAATATCAAAAACAACCCGGTGCAGCAAACAGTGGCGTTCAAAAAAACGACCGCCCGCTATATCCGCTTTGTAGCTACCTCACCGGCCGACGAAAACGACGCGCAGGCGGCTATTGCGGAACTGGGGGTACTTACCCGCTAAGCCCGCCGCGGATTTTGTCTGACTCAGGATTTTTGTCTGACTCAGGATTAAACTGATTTCGCTGATTACGCTGATTTGATTTTTTAGGATTTTTAAAGATTCGGGGAGATAGAAATGGATATACCATTTTTATCTCCCCGATTTATTATTATAAAATGCAATGGATATTTTCTCTAATCTTTTAATAATCAGTATAAAAATCACGGAATAATCAGCGTAATCAGCGAAATCAGTTTAATCCTGAGTCAGACAAAATCCGCGTTTGTTAAAATTCTTCTCCGCCCAAAAAAAATTCGACTATTTAAAAAGATATTGTTATAACTTTGCCGATAATCTAAACTAAAGACAATATTTATAACAATTTAACGCTGAACTGAAGTTGGAAAAAACCGCAACTCATACCAACATCTCTGCATATCATCCCGCTTTAAACAAAGGGGTATATTCTGTTGGGTTCAATGTCTTTAGATTCCTTTCCCGACGACCTAGAATTTGATAGCGCTTGTCTGATATAACCGCTATCGCACCGTGATTCCCCAATCCTCCGGTGAACCTTTCCATTAGTGGAATTTCAAGTTAGTTTATTGATTCACGATTTCAATTTTAAAAGTTGGAAAATCAACATATCATCGTTAGGGTAGCCACTCCTGACGATATTCACTATTCAAATACCATCACAGACGAGATGGAATCATCTGCAAAAGCAAGAGGAACCGGCATTGCCAAGCGTTCCCCTGATTATGTGGAGCTGAAAATGATGGAAGGTAAGGCCGTTATTGCCGTTACCGACCAGGGCGATTGGGTGGGCTTCTGTTATATAGAGGCCTGGGGGCATGAGAAATTTGTGGCGAACTCGGGACTGATCGTTAATCCCGCCTTCAGAGGGCACGGTGTTGCCAAATCAATCAAGAAAAGAATATTTGAGCTGTCGAGAGAGAAATACCCCGATGCCAAGATCTTTGGTTTAACCACCGGGCTGGCGGTAATGAAAATTAATTCCGAGCTGGGTTATGAGCCGGTAACCTATTCCGAGCTTACCGATGATGAAGAGTTCTGGAAAGGTTGCAGAAGCTGCGTGAACTTCGACATCCTCACCGCTAAAAACAGGAAGAACTGTTTGTGTACCGCCATGCTGTACAACCCGCTGGAGAAGCTGAAAGAAGCAGAAGAAAAGGCAATGGCTGAAAAAGCTGCTGCTGCAGAACCGCAACCACAGCCACAATTATCTGTGAGCGCCAGCGGTCATATGCACCATGCCAGGCGCCGCCGCAGATTTAAAGGAAACATAAAGCTCTATGAGCGTTGGTTACGTTTTAAAAGATTTGTTTTGCTGAAAAGCAAAAAAGAAGGTGGCGCCACCGGTTCTAAAAAGAAATTTTTCCTGTTCTGACTACAGGGCTGTCAATATTGTTATCTGGATCTATAAAAAAAGATGTCATAATGAAAAAAGTAGTACTGGGATTTAGCGGAGGACTTGATACTTCCTATTGCGTTAAATATCTGACCGAAGAAAAAGGATATGAAGTGCATTCAGTGATCGTAAACACTGGTGGTTTCTCTGAACAGGAACTGCAGGAAATAGAAAAGCGCGCTTACAGCCTGGGCGTTAAAAGTCATAAAACTGTTAATGCAATACGTTCTTATTATGATGGTGTGATCAAATATCTCATCTTCGGTAATGTACTGAAAAACAACACCTACCCGTTAAGCGTAAGCGCAGAGCGGATGAGCCAGGCGCTGGCCATCGCGGAATATGTGAAGGAAGTAGGCGCCGACGCAGTAGCGCACGGCAGCACCGGTGCAGGTAACGACCAGGTGCGTTTCGATATGGTATTCCATATCATGATCCCCGGCGTGGAAATCATTACCCCTATCCGTGACATGAAACTGAGCCGCGAAGAAGAGATCACTTATCTCCGGTCAAAAGGAGTGGAAGTGAACTTTGAAAAAGCCATGTACTCTATCAACAAAGGTATGTGGGGAACTTCTGTGGGCGGTAAGGAAACACTGACTTCCAACGGCATGCTGCCTGAAGCTGCATGGCCTACCCAGCTTACAAAGCAGGGAGAAGAACCCGTGAAATTAATATTTGAAAAAGGTGAGCTCACCGGTGTGAACGATAAAACTTTTGGTCACCCGTCTGAAGCCATTCAATATTTACAAACCATTGCCGGGCCGTTTGCCATTGGCCGCGATATCCACGTAGGCGATACCATCATCGGTATCAAAGGACGTGTTGGGTTTGAAGCTGCTGCGCCTATGGTGATCATTAAAGCGCATCATGCACTGGAAAAACATGTGTTAACCAAATGGCAGCTGAGCTGGAAAGACCAGCTGGCGCAGTTCTACGGTAACTACATGCACGAAGGTCAGATCATGGACCCGGTAATGCGCGATATCGAAGCTTTCCTGCAAAACACCCAGGAAAACGTATCCGGCGAAGTGTTCGTAACCCTGATGCCGTACCGTTTCCAGGTAACCGGTATCAGTTCCCCTTACGACCTGATGAGCAGCAAGTTTGGTAAATACGGTGAAATGAACACCGGTTGGAGCGGCGATGATGTAAGAGGATTCAGCAAAATTTTTGGTAACCAGACCATGATCTGGCACCAGGTGCGGGAGAGCGTAAAGCCGAAAGCGTAAAGCTGAAAGCTATTGTGTTGGAGATTAAGTAGCAGATTGTGTGTTTAGTATAGTCCGGTTTAAAATATTTTACAATGTTAAATTAGGACTATATGAGAGATTACAAGAAACTGGAGGTTTGGAAAAGGGCACATTTAATGACGACATTTGTTTATAAAGATGTCGTTGTTCAATTGCCGAAGGATGAGATGTTCGCGCTGGTAAGCCAGATGAAGAGAGCTGCCTATAGCGTGCCGCTAAATATTGTTGAGGGATGTGGTAGAACAACAGAAAAAGATTTTGCGAGGTTTCTTGATCATGCCCTGGGTTCTGCACATGAAGTAGAATATTGCGCATTGCTGGCATTTGATTTGAAATTTTTGGATGAATCAGTTTATACTGATCTCAACAAAAAGGTTAACGAAGTAAAAGCCATGTTAATAGCGTTTATCAAAGCTTTAAGAGTATCATGAGCTAAAAAAGAAGAATAAAAGCATCATCAATCGCTGTAATAGCTTTGGGCTTTATGCTTTGTCCTTTCAGCTTTTTAGCACAATAAATCATAAATGAAACCATCAAAAATAAAAGTAGCTATTATAGGCGGGGCAGGCTATACAGGCGGTGAAATGATCCGGCTTTTACTGAACCACCCGGATGTTACTATTTCGTTTGTGCATAGCCGTAGTAATGCGGGCAACCCGTTGTATGCGGTGCATGCCGACCTGCTGGGGGAAACAGAGCAGTTGTTCACCGGCGATCTTAGTAACGATATCGATGTGATGTTCCTTTGCCTGGGCCATGGTGAATCAAAGAAATTCCTGGAAGCTACGGATGTGGCGCCTCATATAAAAGTGATTGACCTTAGCCAGGATTTTCGTTTAGGCGAAACCGTTAAGGAGCGAGTGTTTGTTTACGGGCTGCCTGAAATGCAACGGGAACAAATTAAAACCGCGCATAACATCGCCAATCCCGGATGCTTTGCCACCGGTATCCAGCTGGGCTTGTTGCCACTGGCGAAAGCGGGGCTGCTGGGAGAAGTGCATACCACCGGTATCACCGGCTCCACCGGGGCAGGACAGAGTTTACAGGCTACCTCTCATTTTACATGGAGAGCCAATAATATTTCCACCTATAAAGTGCTGACTCACCAGCACCTGAAAGAAATACGACGAAGCCTGCAGCTGTTGCAGCCAGGCTACAACGGTGAGGTGAACTTTGTTCCGGTGCGTGGCGATTATCCGAGAGGAATCTGGGTAACCTCGTATATGCAAACCGACTTATCGCTGGAAGAGGCTGTGAAGCTGTATAAAGACTTTTACGCCGGTCATCCGTTTACACACGTAAGCGATAAACAGATAGACCTGAAGCAGGTAGTAAACACCAACAAGTGTTTGATTCAACTGGAAAAAACCGGTAACAAACTGGTGATCCATTCTATTGAAGACAACCTGCTGAAAGGCGCTTCCGGTCAGGCAGTGCAAAACATGAACCTGATGTGCGGACTGGATGAAACGGCAGGACTGAAACTGAAGTCCATCGTGTTCTAAACGTTTTTATCATTCTCAATTTTATTTGCCAGCATGAAACTCTTCGACGTATATCCCGTTAACGATATCATTATAGAAAAAGCCCTCGGCTCCCATGTTTGGGACGATAAGGGTACGCAATACCTGGACCTGTATGGCGGGCATGCCGTGATCTCTATTGGTCATACGCACCCGCATTACGTAAAACGCCTTACCGACCAGTTACATAAAGTAGGCTTTTATTCCAATTCTGTAAAGATGCCTTTGCAGGAAGAGCTGGCCGCCTTACTGGGTAAGGTATCCGGTAAGGAAGACTACCAATTGTTCCTCTGCAACTCCGGTGCAGAAGCTAATGAAAACGCTTTGAAGCTGGCTTCTTTCTACAATGGTAAAAAGAAGGTCATCGCTTTTAAAAAAGCATTTCATGGCAGAACATCCCTGGCTGTAGCCGCTACCGACAATCCGAAGATCGTAGCGCCGGTGAATGAAACAGACAACGTGGTGTTTTTGCCCTGGGAAGATCAGGCCGCACTGGAACAGGCTTTTCAGCAATACGAAGTATCCTCTGTGATCATTGAAGGTATACAGGGCGTAGGTGGCATTAATGTAGCCAGCGAAGCTTTCCTGCAAAAGATCAGGAGCCTCTGCGATACGCACAACGCCGTGTTCATTGCAGACTCAGTGCAATGCGGATACGGCCGCAGCGGTAAATTCTACTCGCACGATTTTGCCGGTGTGAATGCAGACATCTACAGCATGGCAAAAGGAATGGGCAATGGTTTCCCTATCGGCGGCATTATCATTGCGCCTAAGTTCCAGGCTGTGTATGGTATGCTGGGCACCACCTTTGGCGGTAACCACCTGGCCTGTGCCGCAGCCCTGGCCGTACTGGAAACCATACAGGCGGAAAAACTGGTAGAGAATGCAGCTACCGTAGGTAATTACCTCATGGAGAACCTGCGCACTTTTGATAAGGTGAAAGAAGTAAGAGGCCGTGGTTTGATGATCGGTATA
>NZ_DATCRD010000421.1:0-14463 GCF_036569185.1 Chitinophaga sp. | reverse complement strand
CTGGATGATATGGACGGCGATATCGGCGTGCCCGCAGATTATTATGCGCCGCCACCGGTTTCCAAACCGGTACTGGAGTATGTGAAAGCCGCCGGCAAACGGTGTTTGCAGCTGCTGCGCGCATTTTATTACGATCATCTTTCCATACAGGAAATAGCAGCAGATTTTAATTTTAAAACACAACATTCCGCCAGCGTGCAGAAATACAAATGCCTGGAAAAAGTAAGGGAACAGATTAAACAGTCGGATTATGCGGAAACAGTTAACTGAAGCGCAGCAAATAGAACAATACCTGCTGCAGGAAATGCCTGTGGCCTCCCGGCTGGTGTTCCAGGCCAGGATGCTGGCTGCGCCGGCATTGCGGGAGAAGGTACGCTACCAGCGGAAAACACTGCAGCTGGTACGCTGGCTGGCGCGGGAAGAAAAACGACAGGAACTGGACCTGCTTTTCCAGCGCCTGATGCAGGATACTTCTTTCAATCATTCCATCACTTCTATTTTTAAATAACATGGCTTTTTTAGTTCCTACGGTTGTCGACGGCGAAAGCCGCGGCGCGTTTGATATATACAGCCTGCTCCTGAAGGAGCGGATCATTTTCCTGGGCACGGCTATCGACGACCAGGTGGCGAATCTTATCGTGGCACAGCTGCTGTACCTCGACAGTGAAAACCACCGGCCCATCAATATGTACATCAACAGCCCGGGTGGCGTGATTTACGCGGGTATGGCCATTTATGATACGATGAAAATGCTGAAGTCGCCCGTATCCACAACGGCCATGGGTTTCACCGGCAGCATGGGCACCGTTATTCTCACGGCCGGCGCCAGCGGACAACGTTATGCGCTGCCTAACGCCACTATTCATATGCATCCCGCCAGCGGCGGCGCCAAAGGATATACGGAAGATGTACGGATCGCTTTTAATGAACAGGGACGGTTACAGGATAAACTGTCACAGCTGATCGCTTTGCAATCCGGCCGTTCTGTGGAAGAAGTGGCGTATGCCTTCAGGAATGATCATTTCATGGACGCCGCCGAAGCCCGTGATTTTGGGCTGGTAGACGAAGTACTGAACAGTACCGCCGCCATACCCGCCGCTCTTGCATTCCGGCAGGAGCTACTGCCAGCCGCCGCCCAGCGCCCTGTATAAGAACACTACCGCCTGCAACTGTTGCAGGTGATCATTGATCCTGCTGAGTTGTGCGGTTAAGAGATTTTGCTGTGCATTCAATACCTCCGTATAGTTGGCAAATCCGTATCTCACCAGTTCCTGCGTATATTCTACCGACAGCTGCAGGTTTTGCAGTTGTAATCGCCGCGAGTTGCCTTTTTCCACAGCGGTTTGATAAGAATACAATGCGTTGGATACTTCCTGCCCGGCTGTTAATACCGAGGTACGGAAATCCAGCGCCGCCTGTTCCTGTTGTTCCTTTGCTACTTTGAGGCGCGTTTTATTAATGCCCTGGTTAAAGATGGGCTGTGTTAAACCCGCCGTGAGATTACTGATCCAGGAACCGGGACCGGTGAGCGAGAAGTAACTGGCATAACCTCCGGACGCCGAAATAGTAAGCGCAGGATAAAAATAGGCGCGGGCCACATTCGTTAATTCGTAGTAGTAGCGCAGATTATATTCGGCTGCCTGTACATCCGGGCGGTTGGCCAGCAGTTGTGCAGGCACGCCGGTTTTCAGCAGCATTACTGGCTGCTGGTCGTCCAGGCTGCTGCGGGCGATAGGCCCGGGTGCCTGTCCAAGCAAGAGGTTCAGCTGGTTCTCCGTTTCACGGATCGATTGTTTCAGATCAGGGATCGTTACTTCCGCGGCATACCTGCTGGCTTCACTTTGTACCACTGCTGCGCCGGTTACCACATCGCCTTTTTTCAGTTCCTTCATTACCTCCACGGTAGCCTGCCAGTTCACCACGGTCTGTTGTGTAATTTTCAGTTGCTGATCCAGCGCCATAAGGTTGTAATAGTTGGTGGCAATGCTGGCAATAAGCCCTGTTTGCACAGCCCGGGCATTGGCGGTAGCCTGCAGGAAAGCGGCCAGTTCAGCGCGTTTATTGCTGCGCAGTTTGCCCCATATATCCGCTTCCCAGGTGGCGGTCAGGCCGGCGTTATATTGCTGGGGTATAACGGTTCTGCCTGTACGTTGTTGATTGGAAGCGCCTGCATAAGCCGCGCTTACGTTCCCGCTTACTGCGGGATACAGCGCCTGCCTGCTTTGCGCGTAACTGGCTTCCGCCTGTCGCATGCGCGACCAGGCCACTTGCAGATCAAGGTTGTTACGGATGCCGGTAGCAATCAGCTGTTGTAAAAGCGTGTCCGTAAAAATCTCTTTCCAGTGTACCCTGGCAATACTGTTGGTATCTGTTGTATTCACGTCCCGGTACAGGTTATTATCTGTGATGGAAGGAGGCTGGTAAGGCTTCGTGATACGACAGGCAGTAATGCATCCTGCCAGGATGAAAAGAAGTAGAATATATATCTTGTTTCGACCGTTCATATTACCTGTTTTGATAACTGCCTGCGGCAGATTTTTTTAAGATACCGGTGCGATGGCCGGTGGTTGCTTTTCTTCATCATCCTCCTCTTCTGTTTCGGGCGCCCGTTTTACTTTTTCCTGTAAGGTTTGGAAGATGATAAACAAAGTAGGTGTGATGAATACACCGAATACCGTACCTATCAGCATTCCGCCAACAGCGCCGGTGCCTATGGAGCGGTTGCCGTTGGCGCCCGCGCCGGTAGACAACATCAGCGGGATCAGTCCCAGGATAAAGGCGAAGGAGGTCATCAGGATAGGCCGTAACCTGGCCTGTGCGCCGCTTACTGCTGCATCGGCAATGCTCATGCCTGCCCTTCTTCTTTCCGCGGCGTATTCTACTATGAGGATCGCATTTTTAGCCAGCAATCCTATCAGCATGATCAGGGTGATCTGTACATAAATGTTGTTGCTGATGCCAAAGAGCTGCGCAAACAGGAAAGCTCCGAAAATACCCACCGGGATGGCCAGCAGGATAGCGAAAGGCAGCAGGTAACTTTCATACTGCGCACTGAGCAGCAGGTACACAAAAATGAGGCACAACAGGAAAATGAAGATGGTCTGACTGCCGCCTGCCAGCTCTTCACGGCTAAGCCCTGAAAACTCGAAGCCAAAGCCGGTGGGCAATGTTTCTGCGGCCGACTGCTGAATGGCTTTAATCGCTTCGCCGGAGCTGACCCCGGTATTGGGAGAACCGTTAATACTGATAGAGGTGAAGAGGTTAAACCGCGTGATCGCCTGCGGGCCGTAGGTTTGCGACAGGCTCACAAACTCCGTGATGGGCACCATGATCCCTGCGGCAGTGCGCACAAACACGGCATTCAGGCTTTCCTGCGTCATCCTGAATTCAGGCGAGGCCTGCACCATTACCCGGTACTGCTGTCCAAACTGGTTGAAGTTGGAAGCGTAGATACCTCCAAAATATCCCTGCATGGCATTAGTGATATCGGTTACGTTCAGGCCCGCGTCTTTGATCTTTGGCACGTTTACATCCATCTGGTATTGAGGAAAGTTCGGATCAAAAGAAGTGGTGGCAAACTGGATCTCCGGCCGCTCATTCAGCACCGTGAGGAAGTCTTTGCTCACCTTAAAGAAGTGCGCAATATCGCCGCCGGTTTTATCCTGCAGCTGGAAGGCAAATCCGTTGGAAGCGCCGAATCCCTGGATGGTATTGGGGGCAAAAAACTTGATCTCCGCTTCCGTCATATCGGCTGTTTTCTTATTCAGTTCCTTAATGATCTGCTGGATATCCCGTTTGCGCTGATCCCAGGGCGTGAGCCGCATCACCACCATGGCGTAGTTACTGCCCGTACCGGATAATTGTCCCCGGCCGGTAACCGCCAGTATGTTATTGATTTCAGGTATAGTGCCTGCAATTTTTTCAATTTTCCGCGTCACTGCATCGGTACGTTCCAGCGAGGCATCGGGTGGCAAACTGATATTGCAGTTAATGGTGCCCAGGTCTTCCGAGGGAACAAACGCTGTAGGCGTTGTTTTGCTGAGGATGAACAGTCCCGCGCAGAAGATGCCCAGTATACCGATCGGGATCCATTTCCTTTTACCAAAGAACCGGAGGGAGCTGGCATAGCGCCTGGTCATTTTCTCAAAAGCCACATTAAATGCTTTATAAAAACGCTGGAGGAAATTCATTTTCGTATGTTCCTTCCCGTGAGGCCGCAGGAAAATAGCGCAGAGCGCCGGGCTCAGGGTAAGTGCGTTGATGGCGGAAAGCACAATGGCAATGGCCAGTGTGAGGCCAAACTGTTTGTAGAAAATACCGGAGGAACCGCCTATAAAACTAACGGGTATAAATACTGCCGACATAACCAGCGTAATAGAAACAATGGCACCGGATATTTCATCCAATGCATCAATACTTGCCTTGCGGGCCGATTTATAACCGGTATCCAAACGGGCATGCACGGCTTCCACAATTACAATAGCATCGTCCACCACGATACCAATGGCCAGGATCAGGGCAAAAAGCGTAAGCAGGTTAATGGTAAAACCAAACAGCTTCAGGAAAAAGAAAGTGCCTATAATAGCCACCGGCACGGATATAGCGGGTATCAGCGTGGAGCGGAAATCCTGCAGGAAAATGAACACCACTATAAATACCAGTATGAATGCTTCCACCAATGTATGCAATACCTTATCGATAGAGGCAGTGAGGAAGTCGTCTACGTTTTGCAGCACCACGTACTTTACGCCTTTGGGAAATGTTTTGGAGGCTTCTTCCATTACCTTCAGTGTTTCGCGGACCACATCGCGGGCATTGGAACCGGCTACCTGCGCCACGCTTACAGAAACGGCGGGATATCCATTGGTGCGGGTGCTGTTGAAATAACTGAGAGCGCCCAGCTCAATGCGGGCTACGTCTTTTAGTCGCAGTAACCGGCTGCGCAGGTTGCTACGTAGCACGATGTTGCCAAACTGTGTGGTATCAACGAGTGTACCGGGATACCTGATCACATACTGGAAGGATTGTCCGCCGCTTTCCCCGAACTGGCCGGGCGCGGCCTGGATATTCTGTTCTGCCAGTGCGGCGGTAATATCGGCCGGCACCAATCCGTATGAAGCCATCGCCTGGGTATTGAGCCAGATGCGCATGGAATAGTCCATATTACCGGAAGCGGAGGCATCGCCCACACCGGGGATGCGTTTGATCACCGGTGTGATATTAATGTCGGTGTAGTTTTGCAGGAATGTTTGATCAAAGCTGGGGTTGGTGCTGTAAATGGAAAAGATGAGCAGGTTGCTGGTCTGTTTCTTTTGCACGGTAACGCCGGAGCGGGTTACTTCCTGCGGCAGCAGCGGCGTGGCGCGGGCTACGGCGTTTTGTACGTTCACCGCGGCCATATTGGGATCGCTGCCTATTTTGAAGCTGACGGTAATATTGGCTGAACCATCGTTACCGGCAGTGGAGGTGATATAGTCCATATTCTCCACGCCGTTGATCTGCTGTTCCAGCGGTACTACCACGCTTTTCAGCACTACATCGGCATTGGCGCCGCTGTAGGAAGTTTGTACCTGTATGGTGGGAGGGGCAATATCAGGATACTGGGAAATAGGTAGTGATACCAGTCCCAATATGCCTAGTGTAACAATAATGATCGATACTACTGTTGACAATACCGGCCGCTCTATAAATCTTTTTAACATGATATTGTTTTAAATGGATCAGAGACTGTTGTAAACACTGTCGGCGTTTACAGGGCGGGGATTGATCACCTGGTCTTCCCGCAGGTTACTGATCCCGTCTACCACTATTTTATCGCCCTTTTTCACGCCATGCTGCACTACAAACGACTGCCCGGCGGCGCTGGCATTGGAGCCTATGTCTACTGATCTTACTTTATTATCTGCATCTACCACATACACAAACAGTTTACCCTGTATCTGGAAGGTAGCCTTCTGCGGCACCAGCAATGCGGTGTCTATCGGCTGCGGGATCCTTACAATGGCGCTGCTGCCGCTGCGTACCAGGCCATCCGGATTGGAGAAGGTAGCTCTCATATTGAGGGCGCCGGTAGATGGATTGATCAAACCGCTGGCAGTTTCCACGCGGCCCTGCCTGGGCAGTACAACGCCATTGGCCAGCACCAGCGTTACCGGTGGCAGGGTAGCCAGCTTTTCCTGCATGGTAGCCCCTTTGGAAGAGAGGAAGAAATCAAGTCCCTGTCTTTCGTTGATGGAAAAGTAGGCGTAGATCTGCGTAATATTTGAAACGGTGGTGAGCGGGTTGGGGGTGGTACTGTTTACCAGGCTACCTATCTTGTATGGCAGTATACCTACTACGCCATCTGCAGGGCTGTAAATAGTGGTATAGCTAAGATTGGTTTTGGCGTTGTTTAGCGCTGCCTGCGCCTGTGCCAGTGCGGCCTGTTTGGATTGCAGGTTATAGGCTGCGGCTTCCAGTTCATACGCACTGATGATATCTTTTTCTACCAGCGGTTTTACTTTGTTGAGCTGCATCTGCGCAGCATTTACATCTGCCACGGCAATTTTGATATTGGCCTGGGCGGTGTTAACGTTTTGTTCGTACTGCGGGGCGCTGATACGGAAAAGCAGCTGTCCCTTTTTAACGGTGGCGCCTTCATCGATGTAAATAGCATCTACATATCCGTCAATCTTAGGGCGGATCTCAATGTTCTGGATACCCTGGATAGTAGCGGGATAGTCGGCATTGATGATGGCATTTTTGGGTTGCAGTACGATAACAGGGTAGGGCTTTACGGTGTTTTTTGTACTGCCTTGCCTGTTGTTCCTGCAGGCACAGCATACCAGCAGCAAAAGTACAATTGTAGATCGGCTCATAGCGTTTTTAAGGTTCATTAAATAATACAGACAGCAATCAGGTACTATGAGTAACTATCCGTTTAATTGTATTGTTCAAAAACGGGCGATAATTATCCGGTAGCTGGCTACGGGTTATTGGACGGTAAGAATGCTAATTAGTTTATTATGACAATGTTAACTACTGTTAAACCTCATGCCCGCCCGGCCGGGCTGCATAAAAAAAAGCGGGATAACGCTAAGATCAGGGAGGTTTTCTGCTTTATATCTCATAAACCAACGTTATACAGTTTATTTATGAAGACAGGGATACTATTAGCGGCGCTTGCGTTGCCGGCGATGGCCTTTGCGCAGCAGGCCTACACACTGAAAGGTAAGGTGGGACAAACAGCTCCCGGCGCCAAAGCCTATCTTGACCGCCGGGTGAACGGGGAAACTTTCCTCGACTCTGCCGTTATCAAAAATGGCAGCTTTGAATTTAAAGGCACATTGAAATCCCCTTACCTGGTGATGCTTACGGTAGATCATGACGGCGCAGGCCCTGGCAGCCACGGGATGGATGCGGACCGTCGACTGCTGTACCTGGATAATGCCACGTTTACAGTTGCCAGTAGCGGCAATATCAGCGATGCCGTGATCACAGGATCGCCGGTGAACAAGGAGTTTGAGCGGTATAAATTGTTTATTTCAGCGTATGATTCAGCGATGGCAGGCATCAATAAAGACTATGGCAGTGCAACCGATGCACAGCGGAACGATACGGTATTTACCAACCGGTTGAATACCCGTTTCCATGCAGCTATTGATGAAAAGAAAGCGCTGCAGCGCAGGTTTATCAGCGAAAATCCTAACTCTTTTTTCAGCGTTGTAGCCCTGAAGGAGCTGGCGGTGATGAATAATATGAACCTGAAAGAGCTTACCCCGATGTATAACAGCCTTACGCCGGCGCTGAAGAAAAGCCCCGCCGGACAGGAGTTTTACCAGTCGATGGAAACAGAAAAAGCCTTAGGCATCGGTGCACCTGCGCCTGACTTTACGCAAAACGACATCAACGATAAGCCGGTGAAATTGTCCGACTTCAGGGGTAAGTATGTATTCCTGGATTTCTGGGCATCCTGGTGTGGCCCTTGCCGTGCAGAGAACCCTAACGTGGTGGCGGCTTATAAGAAGTTCCATGATAAAAACTTCATGGTGTTAAGCGTATCGCTGGATCAGCCCGGGAAGAAAGCGGCCTGGCTGGGCGCTATTGAAAAGGACGGCTTGCAGGATTTTGTGCATGTATCCGATCTGAAGTACTGGGACAATGCCGTGGCGCGCAAATACGGCGTGCGTGGCGTACCTACCAATTACCTGATTGCGCCGGATGGAAAAATTATTGCAAAGAACCTGCGCGGGGAACAGCTGGATAAACAACTTACCACTTTAATAGCCAATCCATAAAAGTGAATACCAACCCCAGACTGTCACATAATACGAAAACAGCCGGTTCACTTTACTGAACCGGCTGCCTTTTTCTTCAGCGAATTATCAGCTTGGCTGCGCATAATCGTAGTTGATCAGCCAGGATACGCCGTACTGATCTGTCAGCATACCAAAGTAGGCATTCCAGGGCGCCTTATTCATAGGCATGGTAGGCTGGCCGCCTTTTGAAAGCCCGTTGAACAGTTTATCGGCTTCGGCTTCGCTCTCCGCTTCAATAGCCACGAAGAACAGGTTGCCCAGCTCGCCCGGGCCATATTGTGCCGGCCGGTCGCTGCCAAAAAGGAAGGAGCCCTTGCTCAGCGGCAGGGCCACATGCATCACTTTATTTTCTTCTCCTTCCGCGCGATGTTCCACGCCGAAGCGTGAAAATGTCTGGAATTCTTTGCCGAAAACAGATTTGTAAAAGTTGAAGGCTTCTTCACAGTTGCCGTTGAAATTCAGGTAAGGATTCACTGCTGCCATGATGTTATTTTTTTGTGTTTAAGAAGATGGCATAAAGTTAAGCCGCTTTCAGGGGTTGAAAGGTGGCTGTATACGACAATAAAAGGGGCAGGCGCGACAACCTGTTATTCCCATTTGAATGACCGGATGGATAGTGCTGCGATCAGTACTCCCCATACAATAAGTCCTCCCAGTTGCCAGGGGATCTGCCAGATGTGCAAACCTTCAAAGGCAATTTTCCTTAATCCATCTACAAAAAAAGTAAGCGGCAGCAGTTCACAAAAACTGCGTAACCATACCGGATAATTATCTATTGGAAAGAACAATCCGCAAAGCAGTATCTGGGGCACCGTGAGCGTGTTGGCCACCGGTGCAATGGAGCTTTCATTGCGGATCATACCGCTGATAATAAAACCGATGCCCATAAAAATAACCAGTCCGAATACAGACAGCAACAGCATTTCCATAAAAGTGAGCAGCCCGTTCACCAGCGTAAAGTGAAAGGCAAAATATCCCAGTGCAGTGATGATCATAAAGCAGATCACCTGGAACAATAAACGGCTGATCAGTTCACCGGATAATATCGCCGCACGGCTCACCGGCGTTACGTATATGCGTTTGAGTACGAGCGTATGCCGCAGGTTAAACAGGAGGAAAGCAGAGCTGAATACGCCTGCCATCAGCAGGGAAAATCCCAGCTGCCCGGGTAAAATAAAATCTATTTGCCGGTATATCCTGCCGGGGATCGTTATTTCACGGATCGTAGCGGGGGCGGACTGGCCGGGTAATATCTGCCGGTTCACCTGCACGGCGGCTGCCTGTAATGCCGCACGGATCAGCGGCATTTTATCCGCCACGGCGCTGCTGCCGAGAAGATCCGTCCTGAATTGTGGAGCGCCGCTGACAACTAAAGGAGGGTGAAGATAAAGGACGGCGGCAATCCTTCCTTTTTTCAGGTCCGATAGCATGGCAGCAGAATCGCTGCCATAGGCCAGGTCGAAAATGGAGACGGCTTTAATAGCCGCATACATGGGGCTGGTACTGTCGCTCTGCGGCGATAGCCTGATCTTCAGCTTTACCGCGGTGCTGTCGACCATAGCGCCAAACACCGTTACAAATATCACCGGGAACAGCAGGGCAAAAACAACGGAGGTAGGACTGCGTAAGGTAGCAATAAGGCTTGCTTTTGCCATTACCAATGCTGCTTTGAACTGACTGTACTTTTTTGCCATATGCCGCAGGTTACCAGGTGAAGGGGATTAATGCTTTCCTGTTGGCCGGGTATTCCGGGAATTCTTGCTGATACCAGCGGTGGTTGGCCATTGCACGGGGCACCAGGTTAGCGCAGGTCCAGATGAAAAAGGCCAGTGCCGGCAGGCTCCAGGTAAGCAGGGCGTAGCCGCCCCATTCCATTATTTCCCCGGTGAGATTGGGAGAGGAGAGATACCTGAAAAGCCCTTTCTGCGGGATCTTATAGCCGGTTTCATGTTTCTTTCTCAATTGTATTAAATGATAATCCGATTGCCAGTTAACATACATGCCTGTAGCAAAAAGTAATAGTCCGGCTATAAACGCCGGGGAAAAGAACCAGTTATCCGGGTAATGTGCAAATGCAGCGAACCAGATACCCAGGAGCGAGCCGTTCACCGTATTGAACAGCATGGCCGAGAGCATGATGACCACCGGCATTTTTTTCCCTTTGGTACGTATCATGAACGGGTATACGAAACTGCGGTGTATATAATGCAGGAAGAAAAGGCATACCATAACGCCGGCGGGGGAACGCCATTGAAAAGTACGCAGGGGCAGCCATACGAGGAAGGTGATGAGCACCGTGGTTTCCATCAGCAGCCAGCCGGTTTTATTGGAGATCATGGGCCCCCAGTTGTTGCTGCTGTAGCGCCCGTAGGGAGCTTCGCGGCGTAACAGGTAAATGCCGGCCCCGATGCCGGTGGCTATCCAGCAGCAGATAAAAACAACATAACCCTGATGTGGTAAATAGTCAATCATTTGATAGCGCCTGTTTGTCTGAACCAGTCAATAGTATCCCGTAAGGTTTCCATAAAAGGCCGTGGCTGGAAACCCAGTTCCGTAGCAGCCTTTGAATGATCAATTTTTTTATTGCTGTACACCAGGTTGTATACCGACTGCCGCGTGTAAAACGGTGGTCCGCCGCCAATGGCGGCCAGTATCCTTACCAATGGCAGCATACTGAATATAAGCCACTGCGGCAGTACGGGCAGCGTGAGCGGCCGTCCTTTTATGCGGCGGATTTCCCGGTGAAGGGTTACCAGGGAGATCCATTCACCGCTTAGAAGGTACGCCATGCCTGGTGTTCCGTTGGTTAAAGCGCTGACAATAGCCCCGGCCACATCCCTTACATCCGTAAAATCAACCCCACCAGGAAAGAGCGCGGGTATATTGCCTTTGTACATATTGATCACCGCTTTACCTATCAGCGATGGCTGCCGGTCGAACGGCCCTGTCACCGCAGTAGGCGCCAGTACTATCACTTCCATACCGTTGCCGTTGTACGATAGTGCAATGGCCTGCGATACCGCTTTGGAATAGTCGTAACCATACCGTGTGGTAGTGGCCGGGCCACGGTTTTCATCCATCCGTTCATCGTAAGGCGCCTGGTTATAGGCGGTAACGGAACTGAGGTGAATAAATCTTTTAACACCGGCCTGCTGCGCTGCGGCGGCCAGGAGCCGGGTGCCGCTGGTATTGGTATCAAAAAGGGCTTTATCCGGCCGGTCATCTACCGAAATCACCGCTGCCAGGTGTATCACTGCATCAGCGCCGGCTACCAGTGTGCCGATAGCCGCTTCCTCCTGCAGGTGGCCCTGAACAAAAGTAATGCGCTCCGGGGCGCTTTCCGGTGGCGATTTACGGGTAAGCAACCGCAGGGTATGACCTTCAGACAGTAACATCGGAACCAGTACGCTACCTATATAACCTGAAGCGCCCGTTATCGCAATTTTCATCTTTAAATATAAAATAAAAATAACCGGTAAAAGATAACGCTTACCGGTAGCATTGGTTGACTTTTTTATTAATTACCTATCTTTGGCAGGAGGAAACCTGTACTGAGCACCTATAGCCGAAATACGTCCATGAAATCAGAAACTTATAAGCCCCATCCTGCGCTACAGGATCTGGTGAATTGTATCAGCATTTATGAAGTTGACTTTACCCAAACCCAGGGATTGTCGAACATCTATCGTTTTGTGCCCGCTTATCAGCGATACATTATTTTTTACCTGGAAGATCCCATTAAAGTATTAAAGCCCGGCAACGGCGATTTCATTACCAAATCGGTTTGCGTAACTATTGGTCCGCAGGACCAGGCTGTGACCCTTGATATGGGCCGCCGGCACCTGGCGCTGTGCATCGCCTTTCAACCCAGCGGATTACACCGGTTGCTGAGGATCCCTATGTCAGAAATATACGAACAGGATTTTGATACCCGGTTGCTGCTGGGAAATGAGATCGATGAAATTACAGAGCGACTGAAAGAGGCCGATAACTGGGCGCACATGATAAGTATTATTGAGTTTTACCTGTTGAAGAAAGTATCCCTGCTGAAGCCGGTGCTGCCGGTAGATAAGGCCATGGCCGCACTGGTGGGCAGCGGTGGCAATATTACCATGGAAGAACTGGCCTCGCTGGCCTGTTTGAGCCTGCGGCAGTTTGAACGTAAATGTACCGAACGGCTGGGCATGCCTCCCAAGCAATATGCGCGGCTCATCCGCTTTTGTAAAGCTTACCAGCTGAAAGAACTGTTCCCGCAGAAAACCTGGACAGAGATTGCCTATAACAGCGGCTATTACGATCAGATGCATTTTATCCGCGATTTCAAAAAGTTTGCCGGGATAACCCCTTCGTTTATCCATGAAGATGAACTGAAGAATACTATCCGTCTGCATAAAATAATGGTATAAATTTCAAAGATGTCGTTTTTGTACTATGAAGAGGCCGTTAATCACGATAATTTTGCCTCTGTAATCAATACACAATTTCATCCATATAAGATAGTATTCCAACGGATTAAGAACGCCATTCTAAAATCGGGGGAAACGTCATCCAGCGTTGGTTACCCCAAAAAATTCATATCATGTTTTAACCTGCAGGCGGGCTATCTATATAGCCGGCGCAATATTGCCGCCACCTGCCTTTTATCTCTCTTTACTATTTTTATCAGCTTTTTTTAGAAAAAATTCTCCGCAGGATTGATTACAATTGCAGAAACTGACGGAACGATATGCGATTAAAATTTTATTCCACGTTACTATTGGGCGCTTGCAGTTATTTGAGTGCAGGCGCTGTTACCCGGGACACTATTCCTCCTACGGTGGCTGAAAACGCACAGCTGAAGCTGGTTTCAAAACAATTTGATTTTACCGAGGGGCCTGCGGCCGATAAAAAAGGGAATATCTATTTTACAGATCAGCCTAATAACAAGATCTGGAAATATGATACGAAGGGTAAACTGTCTGTTTTTTCAGATAAGGCGGGTCGGGCCAACGGGCTGTATTTTGATAGTAAAGGCAACCTGGTAGCGTGCGCAGATGAGAAATACGAGCTGTGGTCCATCTCTCCTAAGGGAAAAGTAAAAGTACTGCTGAATAATTTTGGCGGGCATTCCTTCAATGGTCCCAATGACGTATGGATAGCGCCCGGCGGTGGTATGTATTTCACCGATCCTTATTACCAGCGCGATTACTGGGAACGCAAACAACCCGACCTGAAAGAGGAAAATGTATATTACCTGGCGCCCGGCGCCAAAGAAGCGGTAGTAGCTGCAGCAGATATAAAGAAACCCAATGGCATTATCGGTACCCGCGACGGGAAGCTGGTGTATGTAGCAGATATTGGCGCGGGTAAAATATACCGCTATAATGTAAATGCAGACGGCAGCCTGAGCGACCGCCATCTCATGGCGGAGAAATCAACTGACGGTATTGCCATTGATGAACAGGGGAACCTTTATCTCTGTGGAAATGGCGTTACTGTTATTAACAAGGACGGCCAGAAGATAGGGCAGATCGCCGTTCCCGAGGGATGGACCGCCAATGCCTGTTTTGGCGGGAAAAACAATGATATCCTGTTTATCACCGCAGGTAAGGGAATTTATACCTTGCAGATGAAGGTAAAAGGAGGTGAGTAAAAGATATGGTTATGGATGTACCGCTGAGGTTTCCCCGAGGTACAGATCATAATACCGTTTTACCAGCAGGTTGATAAACCGTTTCAGGTAACTTTCATTTAAAAAGGAATTAGACCAGTTGTAGTACCGGTCGCATTGCACACCGAGGTAAAAGAAATACATGCATACCCCCAGTGCGGGCAACAGCCTTTTTTCTTCCGCGCTGAGTGGTGCAATAGAGTTATAGCCTTCCAGGAAGCGGTCAGTTTTGGCCTGGCATTCAGGCTGGTCGCGGATAAGGCTGTGCAATTGCAGGATATAGTAGGCTACATCCAGGCATTGCCAGCCATTACCACAGAAATCGAAGTCGAAGAGGGTTATTTCCTGGTCCGCACGGATGTTCATATTATCGAACCAGATATCCATATGCACTACTCCCTGGCGGATGGCAGCAACATCTGCCTGCTGTAATACCTGCAAAAGATGGGCTTGCGCTTCTTTCATGAACATCATTTCCGCTGAATTGGCGGGCAGGAATTTTTTGATGGACTCCAG
>NZ_DATCRD010000420.1:0-37034 GCF_036569185.1 Chitinophaga sp. | reverse complement strand
TGTATGACTATAACACCCGTGTAAATAATAACATCGGGTCGTCTATCACCTTTTCCAAAACCTGGCAGGGCAAACCCTATAACCTTACCATGGGTTTGAACCACTCCCAGAACCTTAGTACCCGCGATGTGTCTGTTTCCTTTCCGGACGCAACCTTCACGGTAAATACCATCTATCCTTTCCAGCCAAAGGAAATGGCAGGCACTCCAAAATGGTATGAAAAAATAGGCATCTCCTATAACACCATCCTGCGGAACCAGGCCAATTTCAAGGATTCCCTGTTTGGCAAGCAAGCCATGTTTGACGCTATGCAAACGGGTATGCAGCATAATATCCCGATCTCGTTTTCCATCCCGGTGTTTAAAACCTTTACCTTATCACCGGGTATCAACTATACGGAGTATTGGTACACCAAGAAATTTGTGCGTAAATGGAATCCACAAAAGTGGAATCCGGGGCTTGATACTACCGGCGCTATTGACACCACTTATGTTCCTGGTTTTTACAGCGCGCGTGATATCAGTGCCAGCGTATCACTCTCCACCGCCATGTACGGCATGTATACTTTCAGTAAAAACTCAAAGATCAAAGCTATCCGCCACGTGATGCGCCCTACGCTAAGCATGAGTTACCGCCCCGACCTGTCCAGCCAATATTACCATGAGCTGCAGTATAACAATGCAGGAGATAAACAAATGGTATCTGATTTTGACGGCGCTATCATCGGGGTGCCATCCCCCGGCGCGTTTGGGGGCATTAATTTTGGATTGGATAATAACCTGGAGATGAAAGTATTTTCCAGGAAAGATACCACGGGTCATCATGAGAAGAAAATAAAACTACTGGATGGTTTCGGGATCAACGGTAGTTACAACCTGGTAGCCGACTCCTTTAAATTATCGACGTTCAGTTTATACGCCCGTACCAACCTGTTCGATAAATTGAATATCTCCGCCAGCGGAAACATTGATCCCTACCAGGTGGATGCCCGCGGCCGCCGCCTCGATAAATATGTATGGCAGCAGGGAAAAATAAGTCTGGGCCGCTTAACCAATGCCAGCATTTCCATGAGCACTTCCTTCCAGTCGAAAGACAAAAAAAGCGTTGCCAAGGAACAAAAAATAGATTCCTTACAGAACATGCAAACCGGCGACGCGGCTTTTGCCGCGCAGCAAAGGCAACTGGCGCAGGTACGCAACAATCCGGGTGAATACGTGGATTTTGACATTCCATGGCGCATAGATCTTTCCTACAGCTTATCGTATACGAATACCATCATCCCCGATTCCGGCGGCGTGGTAAAGCGCATCACCCAATATGTAAGCTTCAATGGCGATTTCAGTCTTACGCCCAAATGGAAGATAGGGCTGAACAGTGGTTTTGATTTCACCAACATGCAGATCGCTTACACCAATATGTACATCTCCCGGGACCTGCACGATTTTAACCTGTCCATTAACCTCATCCCGTTTGGCACCTATCGCCAGTTCAGTTTTACCATCAGCGCCAAAGCCGGATTGCTGCGGGATTTGCGGCTTAACCGCACCAGGCAGTTCTTCGACCAGTAATGCAGCGGAGGGTCGCCTTCGGCGACTTAAATTGTCTTGGAGCAGGATTACGCTGATTATACTGATTAGTTTGATTTTTTAGATTGAACTATTTTGATTTTAAAAGATTTAGAGAGATAGAAGCGGATACATTCGCTTCTATCTAAATCATTTATAAATCCAAAAAATAAAATCAAACTAATCAGTATAATCAGCGTAATCCTGCTCCAAGACAATTTAAAAAGTCGCCGAAGGCGACAAGGCGGCCTATTTCAGCACTTTCTCCAGGATAGATACCGCCGCAGCAATTTCCTTGTTGTTGAGGGAAGCGAAGCCAAAGCGCAGCGCGTTCCGGGGGGTAGTGCCATAGCTGTATTGATCGCCGCTGGTCATTTGCAGTCCGAGCGTGGCGGCTTTGGCGGCCACTTTTTTCAGTGGGTATTTTTTTGAGAAACGCAACCAGATGGCCATCCCTCCGGAAGGTACCGTAAAGCGCACTGCGCTGCCTAGCCTGGTGCTTAGTAAATGACAAAGCAGGTCCCGTCTTTCTTTATAAATTTTATTTGATTTCTTAAGATGTCTTTCTATAGTCCCATCCTGGAGCAGGTTGGCCAGGGCCTGTTCAGAGAGGTTATCGCCGCGCAGGTCCATCAGCCGGCGCAGGTTGGCGGCCGCCTGGATAAAGTGAGCCGGGGCAATCATAAAGCCAATACGGATGGATAAGCCCAGCGATTTTGTAAACGACCCGATGTAAATAACATTGCCTCCATGGTCGGCACTGGCTAATGGTAAAATGGGCGCTGAACTGTAATGGAAATCATAATCGTAATCATCTTCTATTACCGGCAGCTTATATTTCCGGATCACTGCGAGCAGCTTCATCCTGCGTGCAGCGCTCAGTGTAACCGTAGTGGGATGGTGATGATGCGTGACCAGGTACAGCATTTTTATTTTCCGTTTGCTGCATAACTGTTCAATCATATCCACATCGATCCCCTCTTCATCTACCGGTACACGCAGGAGGCGGGCGCCGAGCTGTTCAAAACAAAGGTCTGCAAAAATATAATTCGGACTCCCCACAATAACCAGGTCGTCTTTTTTGATCAGTAATGCAGCTGCCAGGTAAATAGCCATTTGCGCGCCACGGGTGATCATGATGTGCGGGAGACTGATATTCAGTCCACGTGTACCGGAAAGATACTTCAACATTTGCCGGCGCAGGGCATCCAGGCCGGTACCACCGCCATACATCAGCAGCTTGTGATAACGCGGGCTTTCTATCACCGACCGGCATTCCTTTACCCAATCTGCAAGAGGCGCCAGCCTGGCATCAGGAAAGCCATCATTAATGACCAACGCGGCGCCGGCAGGTTGGGTAACCGGCACCTGTATGGTAAGCGCCTGATAAAACGGGAAACCCGCCGCTTCCCCGTAAGGCGATATGCCGCCCTGGTAAGTCCGGGGACGTATCACAGGCAAATTGTCCGCCACCATCACCCCCTTGCGGGGTACCGCTACCAGCCAGTCCTGGCTCACCAGTTCATCGTATGCTGCAATCACGGTTTTGCGGTGCAGCTCCAGTTGTGTGGCCAGTACCCGGCTGCCCGGCAGGAACGATCCGGGCTTCAGCAAACCTTCCTGGATAAGCCCTATAAGTCGGTTGGCGATCTGCTGGTATACCGGGAGCTTCAGCGTTTTATCTGTTTGTATCAGTGTTTTAAAGGGCAGCATCTGGACTACTTGACGATTACAAAGTGGACTACTAAGATACTCCAGCTGCGGGTAATTTTGTGGAATCATTTTTAATAAAAACAACCGACGATGAAGACGAGATTTTTGATGAACGAAACGGAACCAGGCGCCTATGCCGCTATGCTGGCCATGGAAAAATATCTCAGTACTACCGGCATTGCACCGCTGCACCAGGAGCTGATAAGGATACGCGCTTCCCAGATCAATGGCTGCGCTTTTTGTGTGGATAAACATAGTAAAGACGCCCTTAAACAGGGAGAAACCACGCAGCGGCTGCTCCTGCTCAGCGTATGGCGTGAATCGCCGCAGTTCACAGAAGAGGAAAGGGTCATCCTGGCGATGACGGAAGAAATTACGCTGATCAGCCAGCAGGGCCTCACGGACGAAACGTATGAAAAAGCAGTAACCATGTTTGGGCTGAACGGTACCGCACAGCTGATCATGGCGGTGAATATTATTAACGCATGGAACCGGATCGGCGTATCCACCCGTCGTATCCCCGGGCAATAATCCGGTTAAAACGCTACTATATGGTATCTGTAAAAACCGCTGTCAGCGATGCAGAACTGCTGGCCTGCACTGAGGTGATCCTCTTTCTGCGTCCTTTCCTGGAAAAGGAGCAGCTGTTACCACAACTCAGGGAAATGCAGTCTGAAAAATACGAGATCGTGTATATCACGGCAGAAGAAGATCCGTCTGTAGTTGCTGCATTTGCGGGCTTCCGTCATATGAACAAGCTGCACTCGGGGAAAACAATTTATATCGACGACCTGGCTTGTTTGCCGGCCTACCAGAAGCGTGGTTATGCCGCCCTGTTGCTGGATCATATAAAGGCGCTGGCACAAAAGGAAGGGTTACGTTCTGTACAGCTGGATTCGGGGCATGGGCTACATCCTGCGCACCGGCTGTATCACCGGCAGGGATATCATATCTCCGCGCACCACTTCTCTCAACCTTTGTAACGGCGGGCGTAGCCTCTTACTGTTTAATTTGTAATGGCGGGCGGTAACGATGATACCCGTGCACGGGCACACGGCGTATCACCGTTACTGCTTTTTAGCCTGTACATTCAGCGTTACGGTGAGTTTATCATCAATGGCATTATCCGGCCCCACCTGGAAATCCCTCCGGTTAATAGTGAATTTCCCCGAGAGCTGCAATGCCCCGGAGGATGCCACCGCCGTAAACGGAAAGGCAATGGTACGTGTAATTCCCTTGATGGTAAGCGCTGCAGTGAGCTGGTAGGTAGATGGCTTATCCGTAGCGGTTACACTGGTGGCAACGATGCGCATCACAGGAAATTTGGCCGCATTGAAATACTTCTCCTCCAGCAGGTCGCGGTCCCGTTTACCAATACCTGTACTGATCGTATTTACATCTACGGTAGCATCTATAGCTGCTGATTTCAGGTTAGCGGGATCAAAACGGATGCTTCCCTTCAGCCCTTTGAAATAGCCGTTGACGGTAGATGTAAATATCAGGTGATTGATGATGGTAAACTGTACTTTGGAGCCCTGATCAGTGGGCGTATATTGTTGGGCCTGTGCAGCGATACTGCAAATTGCCAGGAGACATAACAGCCATATGCGGCCTGCGTTTGCGGATGTTTTCATAATTACGAAGTTGATCAATTCCCCGCTTATTGCCAAATCATAAACGCGCCGGAGGCGATAGCTACGCTTTCTCCGCTACCTGTTTCAGGCCGGCCAGTATCTGGCGCCAGTTGTCGCGGGAATGATCGCAGGCCTGCTGGTCTGCAAAATTCTCCTGGCTCACGGTAAAGCCGGTAGTGCCGTCGCCATTGCTGCTGAGGGTATAAATGATGATGGAATAATTCTCCGGCTTGTCTTCTTTGCCGGAGCTCAGGTAGGTGTAAGATAATTGCTTGTCTTTTTCCGCTGCCAGCACTTCTCCTTTTTCTTCATAGTGTTGTCCTTCCCATTCACCGGACCAGGTAACAGGACTGCCTGGTTGCCAGTCGCTGGTAACATCCGTTCCGAAAAAATATGCTTTGATCAGCGACTTATCCGTGATAGCGGCCCATACTTTTGAAACAGGGGCATTGATGCTGATGGATTCCGAAAGTTTTAACTGCTTGTCCATAATACATTGTTTTTGATGTTACAATATTAAGGAACCGCTGTTCCGGTAGATTGCATTTTACGGATTAATTCTAACGGAATTGGGAGTAACGCCAAATTTCTTTTTAAACGCATTATTAAAATGCTGCGGGGTGGAATAGCCCAGCTCATAGGCGATTTCAGCAGATGTTTTCTGTGTTTCCTGCAGGTACTGGTTAGCCAGTTGTAAACGTTGCCCGGTAAGATAATCAAACACCGTGGAGTTAAAGGTTTCTTTGAACCCGCGTTTAAGTTTATACTCGTTCAGTCCTACCAGTTGCGCTATTTCACTAAGGCCGGGAGGGTTACTGAGGCGGTTGTTGATCAGGTCTCTTACCGCGATGATCTTTTCCTTATCTGTTTTATTTTTTATGAAGATGTCTTTTTTCTCCGTATAGTTATATGCTTCTGCTGATAGTACCAGCAATTCGATACTTTTTGAAAGCAGGAATAATTTCTTCAGCTGGCCGGTAAAACGGCAGTTCAGTATCTGTAGTATCACTTGTTGAATACCGGCATCAATGGGGCCCCAGTTTTCGGAGAGCAATACACTTTTCCCGCCCAGCACTGCTTCACAAAACCGTTGCAGGTGCTCATTACCGTTTTGGGTAAATTCCAGGAATTGTTTTTTGGGGAACTGGATCCCAAAGGTTTCAATCTCCTTGGCTTTGGGCGTTATTTCAATCTCAAAACCGTTTGAGTACATGATATTATGATGTCCCCCGATCAGGTCAAATGAGCGGTCCAGCTGCTTGTAGGAAAACGCATAATCGCCTTTCATACCAAAATGCAGGCGTACTACATCCGTATCATTACTGGCGTGTACGTGGTCGGGTGAGGTGTAACGGGAAAGGGTATGCGTTAACCGGATATCATCGCAAAACCAGTCGGTGATATCGGTAATGCCGGAGGGGGTAATTAACTGGTATTGTTTATCGTGGTTCATCATCGACCTTAAAAATACGAAAATCCGGTATCTTTGATTTGCACAATTAATACTGTCATAACCACAAGTATGCGAGTATTATGGCGCCTATCTTTGCCCTGTTATTATTACCACCAACGCGAAAATAAATCATATGAAGTACAGAACATTAGGAACAACAGGCGTACAATTATCAGCCATTGGACTGGGCTGCATGGGAATGAGCTATGCGTATGGCACACCTGACGATACGGAATCTATTGCCACGCTGGAAAAAGCGCTTGAAATAGGCATCAATTTCTGGGATACTGCGGATGTGTATGCTGCAGGCCAAAACGAGGAACTGATCGCCAAAGTATTAAAACCCAACCGCAGTAAGATCTTTATTGCTACCAAGTTTGGGTTCACTTCTTCCCCTGCTTCCGGGGTTACTCAATTTGATGGTTCGCCGGCCTATATGAGAAAGGCGGTGGAGGCCAGTTTAAAGCGGTTACAAACGGATGTGATCGATCTGTATTATGCGCACCGGATTGATCCGAATGTACCGGTGGAAGAAATGGTGGGCGCTATGGCCGAACTGGTGAAAGAAGGTAAGGTCCGCTACCTGGGCCTCTCGGAAGCATCTGCAAACAGCCTGCGTAAAGCGCATGCCGTGCATCCCATCAGTGCATTGCAAAGCGAATACTCTTTACTGACAAGGGATGTGGAAAAAGAGATCCTGCCGGCCTGCAAAGAACTGGGCATCAGTTTCGTACCATTCAGCCCGCTTGCACGTGGCCTCGTTACCAACGACCTGGATATTACCAACCTGGCGGATAACGATTTCCGCAAATCGCTGCCTCGTTACCAGGGCGAACATGCAGAGAACAACCGACTGCTGGCTGCGGGTTTTGCGGAACTGGCAGCAGGCAAAAACTGTACGCCTGCACAGCTGGCACTGGCCTGGGTATTGGCACAGGGCGAAAATGTGATCCCTATCCCCGGCACCAAAAGAAGGAAATACCTGCTGGATAATGCCGGCGCTGTAGACGTAAATTTAACGGCAGAGGATCTGCAAAACCTGGAAGACTTACTGCAGAAATATCCCAACACGGGCAACAGGTACACTGAAGCGATGAATAAACTGGTGGACCGGAGCTGATGGTCGCCTTCGGCGACGAAATTGTCTTGGAGCAGGATTAAACTGATTAATCATGATTATCAGGATTTGATCATTTTTGATTTTAGAAGATAAAGGGAGATAAAAGTGAATATTGTTCACTTTTATCTCCCTTAATTGTTATTAATCATAAAATCATAACATAATCAAATCCTGATAATCATGATTAATCAGTTTAATCCTGCTCCAAGACAATTTCGTCGCCGAAGGCGACAAGGCTCTACATCTTGAACACCTTACCTCCTACCATTACTTCCTGGGTGGCTTCATCAAAGGTGGCTTTCATGCCGGTGCGGTAAGCCGCGTTACCCATAATCAGTGCAATGGAGTGTGAATAAGCCGCTTCAATGGGTGCATTGGGTTGCTTACGTTCACGCACACACGTCATCCAGTTGCGCACATGCGCATTGGTGAGCGGATCGCCGCCGGTATTGGCGCTGGTAGCCGCCGCTTCTTCATTGCTCAGCGTTTGGCTTGGCAGCAGGTTGGCATGCATTCCCATTTCCTGGGCTTCCCTTTCCGTAAGGCCGCCGGTAGGGCTTATTTTGTTGGTAGACATATCGATGGTGCCACCATTGGAATAATAGATCTCCTTGGTACCGCCGGCAGAGTTATGAAAACGGCTGCTGTACATCACCTGGAAACCACTGGAGGGGTCATTCTCCGGGCCGTAATCGAATACCGCAGTAAGAGTATCAGGATTTTTACGGCCGTCTTTCCACATATATATACCTCCGTTGGCAACGGCGCTGCGCGGATGCTTCAGACCGCTGAACCAGTGCACCGTGTCTATCTGGTGAGTCATCCACTGGCCGAAGATACCGGAAGAATAAGGCCAGAAGAGGCGGTATTCAAGGTACTTGCGGGGGTCCCAGCTATCCTGCGGGCGACCGGCCAGGAAGCGTTTCCAGTCGGTATCAGATTCCCTGATGGACTTCACCAGGTCGGGGCGGCGCCAGCGGCCTGGCTGGTTTACGTTCCAGGTCATTTCCACCATGGTAATCGGGCCGAATTTTCCCTGCTGGATAAAGTTGGCGGCGGCATGATAACTGGGGCCACTGCGGCGCTGGGTGCCTACCTGCATAATGCGGCCGGAATCTTTCACCGCCTTGAGGGCGTTGCGGGCGTCTTCCATTGTTTCAGCGAAAGGCTTTTCGCTGTATACATCGCACTTGTTCTTTACAGCTTCAATAGTATGGTAAGCATGCTGGAAATCGGCGGAGGCAATAAACACTGCATCCAGTCCTTTGATATTATACAGCTCATCATTATTAATACAGGCCTGAACGTTATGCCCGGTTTTCTGCTGCAGGAAAGCTTTTCCTTCATCCCTGCGGCGGTTCCATATATCAGACACTGCAACCAGGTCGAAGTTCAGCTCCTTGTTGTTATTAAAGAAAGATGGCAGCAGGGCCTGGCGCGCACGATCGGAAAATCCTACCAGTCCAACGTTTACACGATCGTTGGCGCCCATAATGCGGGCGTAGCTGCTGGCGGGTATTCCCATCGCGCTGATAGTAATACCGGCTCCTGCCAGTAACGACTGTTGCAGGAATTCCCGTCTTGTTTTTTTTGATTCAGACATATAAAAGTGTTTTTATAGTGTGTTATTTATTTAGCGTAAGCTTCCTTCAGTTGTCCCTCCAGGTAATCGAAGGCCGGTTTGTATTGCGTGGCCGGATCATCCCAGCGGCATTCCATCATGATACGGCCGGTATACCCGATCTTATGCAGCGCTGCGAAATACGGGCGGAAATCATCTCCCGCAATACCCGGGGCGGTACGCTTATCCCTTTCTGCAATATGGCAATGCACCAGTACCGCTTTTGCATTTTCAATGCTGGCAGGGGATTCGTGTTCTTTCAGCATATGATAGATATCTGCCGTAAGCCGGAAGTTGGGATGACCGATCTTTGTAACGATCTCATTTCCTTCCGACAGGGTGTTCACGAAATTGGTTTCCGTGGAATTAAGGTTTTCCATGGCGATGATGATATTGTATTTTCCGGCCACCACTGCCATTTTTCGGCATAAACCGATGAACTGCTGTTTACATTTTTCACGGTCCGCTCCTTCCGGGATCTTTCTCGCTTCACCACTCCCCAGCACGATGAGTTGAATCCCTGCAATTTTTGCGCGCTGCATTACAGAATCCACATAGCCCAGCACCCTTGTTTCATTCACCTCGCTGCCTACTATTTTCATTGTTCCGGGTATAAACACATTGCAGCTCTGGATCCTGCATTTGCTGCCACGGATAGCATGCAGCTGTTCCCTGAACCGGGCTTCGCTCAGTGCGGGCGACAGGATCTTGCGCACTGTTTCCTCCAGGCAGGTAAATCCTGAAGCAGCAGCAAGACTATCATTTGAAAAAGAAGTGCAGATCCCTATGGAAGGAAGCGATTGTGCATTCGATTGCAAAAACGGGCAAAAGATCAGGGAAAAAAGCAGTAGCAACCATATTTTCATAACGTCTGGTAAGTTTATATGGAAAAACGGAACAGCATTAAGATAATATCTAATTCCGGAAAAACAAAACAAAAAGAAGACGGGCGGAAAAAACCACTCCTAAAGCGGGGATACCTGGCTCTTTTTGATGCCCGGATCACCTCGTAAAATAATACAGGCTATCATTATAACTTCCCGGCAATGGCAAAGCAAAATGACAGCCTGTTAAAATAAAAAATGATTGAATTTTTATGGGGAAGAAAGGAGAAAGAAAGTTACCTGGATAGCTACAAAATCTGATTGCTCTACAAAAACACTTTGCTTGTTACCAAAATCAAACAGGTTGTAAACATAGCTGCCGGAGAACCTTTGTTTTAGCGTCTCTGCAATTTCGTTAATAGACGGGAGTATTTTTGAAGAGGTGATGACCATCTTTTTTTTCTTATCAATTTAACTATAAATTCTGATAAATGCTGAATAAAAAATGATGTTGGTATCTTATCTCTTCACTTCTTTCTCATACCGTTCAATCCAGCCGGCCGGGGTGATCTTTTCCACCAGCTCGCCCAGTAATTCATAAGGGATCACTGCGGTTTTACTGAAACGGATACAGCACTTCCCCATGTCCGGTTGCTTTCCCGTTGCTTTAACCCAGCGCCCGGTGAGCCAACCGAGCAATTGCTCATCGTATAAACCCATATGATAAAAGGACACATAATTTTTTTGCGAAGCCATACTGATAAAAGGCAGGGGCAACTTCGGATCGGTATGATAACCGGGTGGGTACAGAGAATGCGGTACAACAAAGCCCGGCATACCATATGTCATTTCCTCCTGGAACCCGGCCGGTAAATGTTCGCGTACAGTTTGCCGCAAACGGGTTAATATTTCTTTACGGTCGGGAGATAGTGCATTAATGTATTCATCGGTAGTCATGCGCGGGGAATTATATCTTAAAGATAAATATTCCCATTTTATATTTGCACTGGAAACTTTTTCAGCAAGCGCTCCAGGTTAACTCCTCTTCCCAATACCGGCTTAAAAAGATCTCCTTCTGATTTGATCCGCTCCAATGCATTCTTAATAGTAAAATCGGTCATCTTCAAACCTTTGCGCACTTCATCCCAATGCAGGGGCATCGATACTGTGGCGCCAGGTTTGGGGCGAAGGGAATAAGGAGCGGCAAGCGTTGCTTTAGGACGGTTTTGCAGGTAATCTATATAAATGCATCCTTTCCTGTTACGCGTCATCCGTTCAATGCTGGTAAATGCCGGTAACTGTTCATGCGCCGCCGTAGCGATCAGTTTTCCAAAAAGCTGGCACTGGTCGTAAGTATACTTTGCGCCTAAAGGAATATAAATGTGGATACCGGTGGAACCGGATGTTTTAGGATAACTTTTAACACCGAGGTTTTCCAGCACCTGGCGAACTACCTGTGCAGTTTGTATCACCTGCTGAAAAGTATTTCCTTTATCGGGGTCAAGATCAATCAGGCACCAGTCGGGGTTATCAGGCTGTTGTACTGTGCTGTTCCAGGGATTCATTTCAATAGCGCCCAGGTTGGCCATCCATAGCAGGCTGGCTTCATCTTCCACTACCAGGTAATTCTTATCTTCTCCTTCACTGGTGCGGTAGGGAAATTGTTTTACCCATTCAGGCGCCACTGCGGTTATATCTTTCTGATAAAAACTTTTCCCGTTGATACCATTCGGAAAACGGTTTAGTGATTGGGGGCGATTCAGCAGGTAAGGAATAATAAAGGGCGCTACCTGGTAATAGTAATTCAGCATATCACGTTTGGTATATCCTTCCGTGGGCCAGAATTTTTTCCCAAGATTGCTGAATTTTAACAGGTGATGATTTACCTGTTTTACCTGCGTGGCTTCTGATGGATTCAATAATGATTTCCTGCTGTGCTTACCCACCGGTTTTGTTAACCTCACCATTTTCTCCCGCTTTTTGCCGGGCAGGATATCTGCGGTTTCCAGGGGCTGTTCGGCAGTAACGGTTTTAGCCGGCTTGTCGGTACGCATGCCTTCAAAACTGGGATGCCGCATCACACCATCGCCTGTAATTTCGGCATAGCTTACTTCGCAAACCAATTCGGGTTTCAGCCAGGTAGCTGTGGCCATCGGCGGGTTGGGCCGGAACCGGGAAGGCTGGTTTACATCCGGTGTTTCAGTAAAAGGACATTTCTTTATGATGAGCTTCCGGAAAATTTCCATCATTTCTTTTTGTTGCCGTGCATTAAAGCCGGTACCTATTTTACCGGTATAATGAAGCGCCCCGTTCTCATACACGCCTACCAGCAATGAACTGAATGGTTTGGGAGAGCCTTCATTATTGGTAAAGCCGCCTATCACCACTTCATGTCTTTTGTTTGTTTTTATTTTCAGCCAATCCCTGCTCCTGTCCTGGATATAAGGGCTATCGGCTTTCTTTGCCATAATTCCTTCCATACCCATTTTCTTTGTAGCTGCCAGTAGTTTTGCAGGCGAAGCATCAAACGATTCGCTGTAGCGGATAATACCTGTTGGGGGAATAAGCGCCTCCAGTAATGCCCTTCTGCCGGTAAGCGGCAACCCGGTAAGATCCCGGCCTTCATACCAGAGCAGATCAAAGATGTAATACGCCAGCTCCCCGTCTGCTTCGCTTCTCCAGTTTTGAAGTGCGCCAAAATGAGCGATACCATTTTCATTCAGCACACAAATCTCCCCGTCTATCACTGCATTTTTATCCAGCTGAACCAGTGCTTCATAAACGGGATAAAATTTATCGTTGAAAGATTTATTATTCCGGGAGATCAGGTTTACCTGTTGATGGTTGCATAAGGCAACGGCACGGTAGCCATCCCACTTTACTTCATATAGCCATCCATTCCCTCCAGGCGGGCTATCCACCAGCGTTGCCAGCATCGGCTTTACTGTTTTAGGGAAACGTGTTGCCGGCGTTACGGCGAAACCATTCTTTTGCAAAATGCTTTGCTGTTTCCGGGATAAGCCTCCGGGCAACGCTTTGGGATCAGCGCTTTTCTTTTTTGTGTTGGTGGATCGCATATCTTCTCACCAATAATTCTTATGCCAGAAAAGTATCATCTCCTGTAAGCGAAGCCAGCGCAGGAAAGGCCTTCACATGAGCCTGCCAGCCTGCCCTGGCAAGCCCTTCAGCCTGGTCTATACTGCGGCATTATTACACAGATGAGTGATATTATCCCCACTATCCAAAAACACATCTTCATTCGGTTCCGCTACCACAGCCATTTCTGTATCATATGATCATCCGGCACCTGATTTGTTTTCCCTGAAAGAAATAACCAGATCCCAATATTGTGTCGTATGAGAAACAAAATTACCAGCCTTCTTATTGAAGAAAAAGCAGATCAGCGTATCCAGTTTTACCTGTCCCTCGACCTGCTGAAAGTGAACCGTGCCTGTGTTTGCCAGGACAATGCTACTGATGCACTTGTTTATCTTCAAAAAAACACCGGCTTCGTTCCCGATTATATATTCATCAGTTCCTCGATCCCGGTTACGCAAGCTGCTGTATTTATCAAGCAACTCCGTAAGCTGAAAGGGATGGCCACGGTGCCTGTGCTGCACTTTGCCGCACGGGCGGAACAACTGCCTGCGTTTGAGCTTTACGCAGCTGGCTTCACAGACAGCCTGGTAAAGCAACCGGATATCTATTATTTAAGAGATGCGCTTAAAGCGATCCTTGAAAAGGATTATCACCCTGCAAAAACAGCGGAAGAAGCACCAATGCTGAATAATGTGGCTTCATTGATAAAGGAAATGCTGCAGGACAGCGTAACCAACATCGAAGCACCGCATCGCTTATCTGCGTGATCCATTACCGGTTAAACAGTAACATATGGCATTACAACCTTCCGGCAAAACGGCAAGGAGGGCAGGAATATTGCTGCATATCACCTCCCTGCCGGGCCCTTTCGGAATGGGAGATCTCGGGCCCGCCGCACGGAAGTTCGCCGACCAGCTGTATAACAGCGGTCAGCGGATATGGCAGGTGTTACCGGTAAACCCTATTGATATCTCCAACGCATCTCCTTACAGCGCGCTGTCGGCCATGGCGGGAAACACCCTGCTGATCAGCCCCGAATTACTGGCAGAAGATGGTTTGCTGGACAAACCATCACTGATAAAATATCATCTGCCGCAGGCAGATACGGTCGACTTTAATGCAGCTGCAAGATATAAACTGGCCATGCTGGAATCAGCCTGGCTGAATTATAACAACGGGTCTTATCCCGAACTGGCTGAAGATTTCAACAACTTCTGCAACCGGGAAGCGGCATGGTTAAAATGCTATAGCACCTATAAAGCCCTGTCTGCCAAATACGGCGGCAAGCCCTGGCAGGAATGGGATGCGGCCGACCGTAAAAAAGATGCAGTGCTCAGCAGTGAATACGCCGTCATCCGCCTAAAGGAACAATGGTGGCAGTTCATCTTTGACCGGCAATGGCAGCAGCTGAAAACATACTGTGATCAGCGGGGCATCAGTTTGTTAGGAGACCTGCCTTTTTATATCAGTCATACCGCGGCCGATGTATGGAGCCACCGGGAACTTTTCCTGCTCGACGACAAAGGCAATATGACCAGCGTAGCCGGGGTGCCGCCGGACTATTTCAACGAGAACGGACAACGGTGGAATATGCCCATCTACCACTGGCAGGAGCTTAAAAAAACAAAATATGCATGGTGGCTGCAAAGGATCAAACGGAATATGCATTGGTTTCACCTGCTGCGACTGGATCATTTCAGGGCGTTTGCCGCCTTCTGGGAAGTAGCTGCAACGGGGCCCACCGCTAAAACAGGTGTATGGCAACCCGGCCCCGGTGGCGACCTGCTGAAAGCCATGATAAGCGCCTTCCCTGATAATCCTTTCGTGGCAGAGGACCTGGGCCATATTGATAAAGCCGTAACTGACCTGAGAGACCAGTTCAATTTACCCGGGATGAAAGTATTACAGTTTGCCTTTGGAGATGATATGCCTGCAAGCACGCATATTCCTCACCAGTATCCGCAACACTGCTATGCATATACCGGCACGCATGATAACAATACCACTCCCGGATGGTGGCAGGAAGATGCCTCCGCTTCAGAACAACATCATCTGAAACAATACACCGGCGCAGGGCCAGGTAAAAAAAAGATACACCTGTTACTGGCCCGTATGGTATATGCATCTGTAGCCGCCAACGCCATACTGCCTATGCAGGATGTGCTGGGACTGGGCGCTGCCGCCAGGATGAATAAACCAGCGGCAGACGGACAGCACTGGGCATGGAGAATGCTTCCGGGGCAATTTGACAAAAAAACTATTAACAGGTTAAAAAAATGGACACAGCTATATAACCGCTGATCTTATGGATAAATACGATCATACAGGAATATTCATCAACACCGAAGGCGCTGCCACCTTCCGGCTATGGGCGCCTCTCCGCCGGGAGGTGGCGCTGTTGCTGGCAGACCGGCAGCTGGCGATGACGCCAACAGGCAACGGCTACTGGGAACTAACGGTAACGGATATATACCCGGGCGCGCGGTACACTTACCTGCTGGATAATACCGTGCAGCGGCCCGATCCCGCTTCCCGCTGGCAGCCCGAAGGCGTGCATGGCCCCTCCGCTATTCCCGAAGCATCGTTCCAATTTACTGATGATCACTGGACCGGCCTGGAACCGGAACAAATGATCATCTATGAAATCCATACCGGCACTTTTTCTTCAGAAGGTACCTTTCGCGGTATTATACAACAACTGCACTACCTGAAAGAGCTTGGCATCACTGCTATTGAACTGATGCCGCTGGCACAATTTCCCGGCAACCGCAACTGGGGATACGACGGCGTATATCCGTTTGCGGTACACAACAGCTACGGTACGCCGGATGACATGAAAACGCTTGTAAACGCCGCCCACGCGATGGGAATAGCCATGATCCTTGATGTAGTATACAACCACCAGGGACCGGAAGGCAACTACTTCTCCGACTTCGCCCCCTGGTTCAATGATCACTATAAAACGCCCTGGGGCGCTGCTATCAACTTCGATGGCCCGTACAGCAATGGTGTGCGCAGCTTTTATATACAGAATGCCCTGATGTGGCTGGAGGAATTTCATTTCGATGGTCTGCGTCTTGATGCGGTGCATGCCTTTGTGGATACCAGTGCAGTGCATTTTACGGAAGAATTATCGGTTGCGGTAAAGGCGCTGCAGGAACGTACAGGCAAAAGAAAAGTACTGATCGGTGAAACAGACCTCAACAACCCTCGCTTTATAAACCCTGTAAGCGCCGGCGGGTATGGCCTGGATGCACAATGGGCGGATGAATTCCACCACGCGCTGCATAGCGCGTTAACCGGCGAAAGGCAGGGTTATTATGAAGATTTCGGAGAAGTATCGCACCTGGCCGCCTCATTTGAACATGCCTATGTTTACACCGGCCAGTATTCCGTGCACCGGAAAAGAAATTTCGGCAGACTTCCCTCCGGCAATCCTTTTCACCAGTTTGTGGTGTTTGCGCAGAATCATGACCAGGTAGGCAACCGCATGCAGGGAGAACGCCTTTCGTTGTTACTGTGTTTTGAAGCGCTGAAACTTGCTGCTGCTGCCGTAATACTATCTCCCTTTATTCCTTTGTTATTTATGGGAGAAGAATACGGGGAGAAAAACCCCTTCCTGTTCTTCACTTCCCATACGGATCCCGGCCTTATAAAGGCGGTGCAGGAAGGGCGCAGGAAAGAATTTGCATATGCCGGTGAAGCGCCGGACCCACAGGCGCCTGCCACTTTTCAGCAAAGCAAATTAAGCTGGAACACTACCGGCAACGACAATGCTGCACTGCTGGCCTGTTATAAAGCGCTGTTGCTGCTGCGCCGCCAGCGGCCGGCACTTTGTAACGGCGACCGTGAAAGCGCCCGGGTGCATCACGCGGAAAATGAAAACATCCTGGTACTGGAGCGCCGCATGAATGCAGAAGCGCTGCTCATTGTTCTTAACTTCGACAGCCACGCACAAAAAATACCTTTTACCACACATGGGCGCCTGCGGAAAATATTTGATTCCGCGGGTACTGAATTTAACGGACCGGGCACATTACCTGTAGCTGATGATAATAGCCCGCTGATGATACAACCCTTATCTGCTGTTGTTTATGAAATTACCGCTTATGAAAACTGATACCAATTACCCGCTTTCCACCTATCGCGTACAATTTAATGAAGCGTTCACATTTGCACACCTGGAAGCCATACTTGATTACCTGCAACAGTTGGGCATCTCCACCATTTATGCGTCGCCCATATTCGATGCAGTACCGGGAAGCCGGCACGGGTATGATGGTATTGCTCCTTACCGGATCAACCCTGCCATTGGCACCCTGGATGATCTGCGCAGGATCAGCGCTTCGCTCCGGCAGCGCGGCATGACCTGGGTACAGGACATTGTTCCCAATCATATGGCGCTGCATCCCGGCAATGAATGGCTGATGGATGTACTGGAAAGAGGACCGGTTTCCCCCTGGTATCATTTTTTTGATATCGACTGGGAATACCACGACCCGCAACTGCATGGGCGACTCATGGTTCCTTTCCTGGACCGGTCGTTGCCGCAGGCGGTCTCTGAAAAACAAATTACCCTTACCGCCGGTGAAAACGGTTTTCAGTTCAATACCGGCAGCCTGGCCTTTCCCCTGTCTGTTACTGCTTACGATATACTGCTGGATACTTTTGAAGATACACACCAGGAGATACGCGAATGCCTGCTAACACTACAGCAGAACGGCCGGCTGGCATTGCCGGCTGAAGAGTGGCAGCGGCTTAAACAAACCCTGTTTAACAGCCTGCTCAAAGTACCCGCATTTGCCGGGTTCCTGGAAAAGGTAAACAACCATGAAGCACTGCTTAACCTGTTACTGGAACAACAGTACTACCTGCTCACACACTGGCAGGAAACAGCACAGCGCATTAACTACCGCCGCTTTTTCACTATCAACGGGCTTATTACGCTGCGTATGGAAGATAAACAGGTATTTGATGCCTGGCATTCCTTTACGCATGAGTTATACCGGGAAAACCTGATCCAGGGATTACGTATAGATCATATTGATGGCCTGGCAGAACCAGCCATTTATGTACGCAGGCTACGGGAGCTTTTCGGGGAAGCATGTTATATCATAGCGGAAAAGATCCTGGGAGAGGAAGAATCACTACCAGCCGGCTGGGGGCTTGACGGCACCACCGGTTATGAGTTCCTGTCGGATGTAAACCACCTGCTTACCAATCATGGCGGCGATGAAAAGATCAGCCGCTTTTACCGGGCACAGTTTCCCGGGCTTGCCAAATACCGGCAGCTGGTGCAGAATAAAAAAACGATGATCCTGCAAACACAGCTCAGCGCCGAATGGGATAACCTGGTATCCCTGCTGTATGAGTACCGGCTGGCCCCAAAAAACACGGATCGCCAAAGGCTGAAAGCCGCATTGGGTTTGTGGATGGTGTGCATGCCCGTATACCGGATCTACCCCGGCTCATGGCCATTGCCGGATAATGATATCTGCATCCTGGAGGAAGCCATTACAGCCGCTGCCCAACGCGCCCCTGCATTGGCAGATGAATTTGCATTGTTCCGGTGGTGGTGGAAAGAAGATGTTGAAAAGCCTGCGGTTATTCTAAAGTTTTTAAAAAGACTGATGCAGTTCACCGGGCCGCTTACCGCCAAAGGTGTGGAAGACACGGTGTTTTATGTATACAACGCGTTGCTGTCGCACAACGAAGTGGGAGATTCGCCCGCCGGTTATAAATGCACGCCGGCCGCTTTCCATGAACGCAGTATTAAACGGCAACAGCAGTTCCCAGGTTCCCTGAATGCCACCGCTACTCACGATACCAAACGCGGAGAGGATGCCCGTATACGTTTAAACGTGCTCACCCTGCTGCCGGATCTGTGGATCCAGCAGGTACAACAGTGGCATGCCATGAACAGTTCTTTCCGGGAAAATGGGGCGCCCACTAAAAATGACGAATACTTTATTTACCAGTCCATTATTGCAGGATATCCTGCGCGCAATGCTCCTGAGGATAATTTTATTCAACGGCTTTCTGATTATATCATCAAAGCGTTGCGCGAATCGAAAGAGCACAGTAACTGGTCGCAACCCGATGAAGCATATGAAAACAGCTGCCTTGGCTTTGTCCGCCAGCTGTTTTCCCCGGAGCATGGCTTTGTGGAAAGTCTCCATGCCTTTATGGAAAAAATCAATCAACATGCCCAGGTGTATTCATTAAGCCAGGTACTGGTTAAAATCACTTCACCGGGCATACCGGATATATACCAGGGCTGCGAATTATGGGACTTCAGCTTTGTAGATCCTGATAACCGCCAGCCTGTGAATTATCCTGACCGTATGAATATGTTATCACTCCTGCTGCAGCTGGAAAAAGATGATCCTGCAGCATTGATGAAACTGCTGCAGGAAAACCGCCGTTTTGCCTGGGAGAAATTATTTACCTGCGCCAAAGCCCTGCAATTCAGGAATGCACATGCCCCGTTGTTTCAGCAAGGCGCTTACCTACCGCTCAGCGGGGAGCAGGACCCGGTAATAGCTTATGCCAGGCAATATGAACAGGATACCTGCCTGGTCATAGCGCCTTTACCTGGCCCCGGGAATTTTGAACAGTGCTGGTTACTGCTGGAGGATCATTTGCCACAGCAATGGCGGGATATATTTACCGGGGAAAAAATTACTACAGAAAACGGGAAGCTTCCCCTGGCCTTGCTGGATCGCTTCCCGGTTGCATTGCTGGAGAAAATATCAGGTTGATTTATCTTCTTCCTTCATTAATAAAATAAGAGATCTTCCTGCAGCCATTACCCGGTCGCCACTTTTATACACGCCTTCTTCACTGGTAGCAGTGTTTACCACTATCTTCCAGTGATCTCCATACTCCGCAGGCGGTAATTGAAACGCGAGCTCTTCATGATGTGCGTTAAAGATGATATAAAAACTATCGTCCAGTATCTTATTACCTTTTTCATCACGGGTACGTAAACTCAGCCCGTTCAGATAAACACCGAGAGAGCGGGCAAAATCGGTATCCCAGTGATCATCAGACATGGGTGCTCCTTCCGGCAGGAACCAGGCAATATCCTCTACCCCTACGCTTTCCACCGGCTCGCCACGGAACCAGCGCTTGCGGCGGAATACCGGGTGCTGCCGGCGAAGCGTTATCATCTTTTGGGTAAATGCAATCAACTCCTGGTCCATTTCCTGCCAGTTGAGCCAGCTCACCTCATTGTCCTGGCAGTAAGCATTATTGTTGCCCTGCTGTGTTCTTCCTGCTTCATCGCCTGCCAGCAACATGGGAACGCCCTGCGACAATAACAGGGTGGCGATAAAGTTTCTCTTCTGCCGGGCTCTTAAAGTATTTATCAACGGGTCTTGCGAAGGGCCTTCGCTACCGCAGTTCCAGGAGCGGTTATGGCTTTCGCCGTCGTTATTGTTTTCGCCGTTGGCTTCATTATGTTTTTCATTGTAGGATACCAGGTCGTGCAACGTAAACCCATCATGCGCTGTAATGAAATTAACGCTGGCAGTAGGGCGGCGGTAGTCTTCCTTGTAAAGATCAGCGCTGCCGGTAATACGCGAGGCAAATTCTGCAAGGGTGCTGTCGGCGCCGCGCCAGTAATCGCGGATGCTGTCGCGGTATTTACCATTCCACTCCGCCCATCCCGGTGGGAACTTGCCCACCTGGTATCCTCCTTCGCCGATGTCCCAGGGCTCTGCAATCAGCTTTACCTGTGAAATCACGGGGTCCTGGTGGATGATGTCGAAGAAAGCGCTCAGCCGGTCGACCTCATGCAGCTCGCGCGCCAGCGTAGCCGCCAGGTCAAAACGGAAACCATCCACATGCATTTCCGTGATCCAGTAACGGAGGCTGTCCATAATCAGCCGCAATACATTCGGCAACCGTGCATTCAATGTATTGCCGGTGCCCGTATAATCCATGTAATATCTTTTATCGTCCGTAAGCCGGTAATACACGGCGTTATCCACTCCTTTAAAGGAAAGCGTGGGGCCCAGGTGATTTCCTTCCGCGGTGTGGTTGTATACTACGTCCAGGATCACTTCGATACCAGCGGCATGCAGGGCTTTCACCATTTCCTTAAATTCCCTTACCTGTTCCCCGCAGGCGCCCGATGCAGCGTACCTGGCATCCGGCGCAAAGAAACCGATGGTATTGTATCCCCAGTAATTGGTTAGCCCCTTGTCTACCAGATGGCGATCGGCTACAAAATGATGCACCGGCATCAGTTCTACTGCGGTAATACCCAGCTGCTTTATATAATCAATGGCTGCCGGATGCGCCAACCCCTGGTAGGTACCGCGTATTTCTTCCGGGATACCGGGGTGCAGTTTGGTAAAGCCTTTCACATGTGTTTCATAAATAATGGTTTGCTGGTAAGGAATTCTGGGTGGTTTATCATTGCCCCAGTCAAACTGTTGATCTATTACCACACTTTTGGGAATAAAAGGAGCGCTGTCTGTTTCGTTGTAGCTCAGGTCTTCGTTTGCATGCCCCGATTCATAGCCAAACAGGGAGTTGTGCCAGTTGATAGTACCGCTTATTGCTTTTGCATAAGGATCTATCAGCAGTTTGTGAGGGTTGAAGCGGTGCCCTTCCGATGGCTCGTAGGGGCCATGTACACGGTAACCATACAGAAGACCAGGCTTTGCGCCGGGGAGAAATATATGCCACACGTTAGCGCTGCGCTCCTGGAGACGGATGGTATCATAAGCTTCTCCTCCGGGATCGTTGAACAGGCACAGCTCTACCCTGGTGGCGTTTTCAGCGTATAATGCAAAATTCACTCCTTCGCCATTCCAGGTAGCGCCCAAAGGGAACGGGCTTCCCGGGTATGTTGTTGTTTCCATGAGGTGAATACTTTTAAGGACTTCCATCTTATCAAAGCCGGTGCCATATACGGGTGAAAATATCATTATATTTGCTTAGACCAGCAATTGAATAATGGACCCGTTATCGACCCTTCACATCCGGATCATCAACCAGGTTTTTGAACTGGATAAAAAAACGACTGCAAAACCCGAGTTGTTATCCCTGCAACGTAATATAGAGCGGATCAAACAACATTTTGAAGAAGCCGGTTATACTATCGTAAACCCGCTGGGAGAGCCCTACCGGGAAACGCGGGTGGATTATGAAGCCAGTATCACCGGCGAGATGTCGGCGGATATGGAAATCGTAAACGTGATCAAACCGGTGGTGTACTATACGGAAGGAGGACAAAAATCCATTTTACAAAAAGGTGTAGTCATCGCCGCCGCAAAATAAACCTATGAGCAACCAGATTAACTTCGGTATTGACCTCGGCACTACCAATTCCCTGATCGCCCGCTTCCAGAACGGCGCCGTGGAAATTTTCAAGAACCCCTTCGGCCAGAAAGAAACGCTGCCTTCGGTAGTGGCCTTCCGGAAAGACCGGATCATTGTGGGCGACAAAGCCCGTGAGCTGATAGAGAAAGATCCTGAAAATGTGTTCTCTTCTTTCAAAAGAAAAATGGGCACCTCTGAATCTTTCTTTGTGCCCAACACCAGCGATTTTAAAACACCGGTGGAACTGTCGGCACTGGTGCTCCGCGAGTTGAAGAACTTTATTTATACCGGCGAAAAACCGGAAGCAGTGGTCATTACCATCCCTGCCTCTTTTGATACCATACAGTCGAATGCTACCAAAAAAGCCGGGAACGATGCAGGTTTCCGCGAGGTATTACTGTTACAGGAACCCATTGCCGCCAGCCTGGCTTTTGCCAACAAACAGGCCAATGCCACATCCCTGCAGGGGCAGTGGCTGGTATACGATCTTGGCGGCGGCACCTTCGATGTGGCGCTGGTGAAAATTGTAGACGGGGAAATGCGCGTTACCGATCATGAAGGGGATAATTATCTTGGCGGGGTCGACTTCGACATTGCTATCATTGAACAACTGGTAATCCCTGCACTGCTGCAGCAACACCCCATCCCCGACCTGCTCATGGAAATGCGCAGCGCGCGCGGAAAATACAATACCCTGTATCATATCCTGCTGAAAAAAGCAGAGGAGGCCAAAGTGCAACTCACTAACAGTCCTGCTGCTGAAATAGAATTCGAGATCACAGATGCCGGCGGCAATACGCAGGACATCTACCTCACCATTACCCGGGAACAATTTGATACGGTGATCTACAACCGTGTACAATACTCCGTTGATCTTGTAAAAAAGATCATCGACCGCAACCACCTTACTGCCGCAGATATCAAAGAAATAGTGATGATTGGCGGAAGCACCTATATACCGCTGGTGAAAAACCTGGTGGCGGCACAACTGGGCATACCGGTAAACTGCAGCGTAGATCCTACTACCGCCGTTGCCGCAGGCGCAGCATGGTACGCCGGCACCAAAACCATCAGCCAGGCGCAACAGGCAGGAAATAAACCGTTGGCCGCAGGCGTGCCCGACATCCGGTTTAAAACTGCTTACCAGAAAAATACCGCCGACCGGGAAGAATATTTTACAGCTATTGTAACCGGCCCCGTAACAGGGCTCAGCTACCGTATAGTACGTGCGGATGGCGGCTTCGACAGCGGCATTAAACCCCTGCAGGAACGCATTTCCGAAATGCTGCTGCTGGCGGAAAATACCAGCAACACGTTCAATATCCTGGTATTCGACGCCGCTCACAATGAGTTGGATGTGCAAGCCCCGGTGATCGCCATTTCACAGGGTAAGTTCAATATTCATGGCCAGCCATTGCCAAACGATATCTGTATAGAAATAGATGACCTGGAAAACAACGCCACCAAACTGGAACTGATCTTTGAAAAGAATGCCATCCTGCCCCTGCGGAAAACCATCATCAAGGAAGTGATGAAAACAATATTGCGCAGTGGGCGCGACAGCCTCCTGATCAACGTACTGGAAGGCAGCAGGTATGCCATTCCCGGCAGTTGCGTTCCGTTGGGCATGATCGAAATAAAAAGCACTGATCTCATCACCGATCTTGTAAAAGGCTCCGATGTGGAAATTACACTGCAGATCAGCGAAAGCAGGGACCTTTCCGTGAAAGCAGTACTGCTCATGAATGAGCAGGAATTTTCCGAAGTATTTAACCCGATGGTGAGAAAAATCAATACCGGTAAACTGCAGGATGATATCCGGCAACTTCGTTTGAATGCATCTGACAAACTAAAGTCGTTCCGGAAAAACCAGCAATACGAACTGGCTGCCACCGTGCAGGAAATCATGACGGATCTTGATCATATCAGCCACCGCCTGGAACTGCTCAGCGCCGATGATATTACCGATGAAAAATACCAGCTGGAAGAAAAGAAACGTAAACTGGCCCAACAGCTGGACAGTACCGGGAAAGACCAGCTGATCGTGGAAATTACGGAGTTGTATTTTCAACGGAAAGACTACTGTTTGTATAATATCAGGGAAGAAGAAGACAATAGCCGGATGGCCCGCTTTGAAAAGATCATCGCCGATGAAAGCGCTTATTTATCGTCGCAAAGCTACTACGCCATCAAGGCAAAAATTGATGAGCTGAATGATCTGAGCTGGGAAATAAGACGCAACAAACCCGAAACCTGGATCAACGCCTATTACTACTACGCCAACATAAATACGGAAGAATATACAGATCCGCAAACAGCTTCGCGCTTTAAGGAAATCGGCGAACGCGCACTGGAACGGAAAAATTATGATGAGCTGAAAGTGGCGGTGAATCAACTGTACAACCTGATGCCGGATACAAAAAAAGAAAGGGATCAGTTGAAAGGAACCGGTATCGGTTAATCGCCTATTTCCATCTCTATGCCTGCTGCATTATTTTCCAGCAGGTTAAAATACAGATGGCCATTAACCGATAGCCCTATCTCAATAGGAATGTTCCTGTCGGATGTAGCCCAGTACCTGGGATCCAGCTTGAATATCAGGTTGCTTTCTTTCAGGAACTGGTTAGAGTTTTTATAAGGCATCAGAAAAAATCCCCTGACCCGGTATCCCTTCACATCATCCATCGCGTATTGGGCTTCCTTTGTACCATCCCAATGCAGGCCCACATACATATACAGCCGGTTAACCGCCAGCTGCAGGGGCACAAAAGCGCTGTCGCCCGGCGAGATGTAACAGGAATAAAAAGTATCCGGTGTCTGGATCATTGCTATAGCAGGAACTATTAAGCGGTTGTAGAGATGCAGGCTTTGCCGGTGAACCGGGTTCCCTTTGGGTGATGGATGGCTCTCCTGCTGCCCATGTTCCGCCATCTTCAATATAGCAGTATCGTTTGTTTTCCTGAACGGCCTGTTCAGGGCCGCCATAAAATCAGGACCGTATACATCCTCTCCTGTTACCGGCGTTTTGCTGGTATCTTTCTTGTTTAAAGGATAGATAGAATCTGTTTGCAGGTGATATAAAAGATATTTTACCGGCTCATTAGTGCGGGTATGTTCAAAGTAACCGAAGGTGGTAACTATTTCAGGCCGTGGTTTTGTTTCTATTAATGAGAAAAAAAGACGGGACAACAGTACTGCTGATACAATCAATATCAATGTTCCGGTTCCCTCTTCACTAATTCCTTTGGGTCTGAGCGGGCCTAACCAATACCCTATCCGTTGCGCCAGCTTCATTTTCTTTTTATACTCCTTCACCCTCGCTTTCCACCGCTCCTTTTCCTCCTGCACATGGATAGTGGTATCCAGCTTACTTACCAACTCTACTGCGGCCATCCCGTTCCTGTAATCTTTCCGGTATATCGCCAGCCCCAGGTTGATGAGGGAAATACCGTAATCGCTTCTCCATTCATGAAATGCTTTTGGCAATATATTCAACTGTTGCACCAGCGTGATATTGGCAAAACCCGATAGTTCCTTCCAGGGCATAAATGCTCCGTTCCTCAGCTTCTCAATAATAATTTTCAGGTGTTCTTCCAGCATCCCAACATACCGGAATATGCGTTTATAGCTGGTAGTGGTATGCGCTCCATCCAATAGCCAGGGGTTGGCAAAAAGATCGGTAGTAGGTTGCAGCTGATTTTTTTTCAGGCTATCTATCACTGCATCGGTAAATAACGGCTCATAGTAAGGAGAAATAAATTTCCGGAAAGCCAGGTCTTCATAAACGGGGTTATTTGCAAACCTGCCGGTAATTTCCCCTTTATCCAGGAAGTGTAACAGCACCGGATCCGCCGCTATCTGCGCATGAAAGAACAATTCCTTTCCGGCTGCCAGCTGGTCAAAAAACTGTAACAGCTGGTGCTTATCAAATACCCAATCACCTGTTTTGAACTGCTTGTCGTCCGACAATTCCAGTTCTGCCAGCATTTTTTTCCGGAGAAGGGATAACGCAGCGGCATCTCCCGTATCTACGGGCCCACCATGAACTGCCTCCAGGAAAATAACAGGATTCACATATTTCATAAGAAAGCAAAATAAATAAAATAAACGCGGCTATCTTCCAAAATCAAAAAAATAAAATCAGCATAATCATCGTAATCCTGAGTCAGACAAAATCCGCGTCAGACAAAATCCGCGGCTACTCCATCGGGATCAGGTCTACCCCGTTGAAATTATTTGTGAGCTGCCGGAGCTGCAGTTGTTGTTGCCTATCTTTCTGCGACAGGAAAATTTCCACCGGTATATATCGGTTGGAGCGCTGCCAGTAGCTGCTGTCGAGGTTTAGCTGCAGACAGGATGTTTTCAGGAAATTCAGGGCATCATAAACCGGCAGCAGGAAAAAACCTTTAGCACGATAAGATGGTACATAGTGCATTGCATACTTCGCTTTGCATTCAGGGTCCCATCCCGTGCCGGCATAAAAATATACCCGGCTGATGGACAAAGGGAGGGGCACAAAGGCGCTATCGAAGGGTGCAATGTAGCAGGAGTAAAAAGAATCAGGCGTTTGCACCATGGTGATCAGTGCGCCGTCCTGGTGGTTAAAAACACGCATGCTTTGCCGGTGTAAGGGATCGGTCCAGGAGCTGTCTTCCGGCGTCCAGTTCCTTGCCCTGCCAAAAGGCGGGCGTATAAAGCCGGCGCCATAATCGCCCTGCATCCGCACGGCTTTCATAAAATCAGCGCCGTAAGGGTCTGTACCCGTTGCAGGCGCTGCGGTTAACATCTTCTCCCCCCGTTTCTCTGTGTCTATCAGTAACTGCGATAACAGGTATTGCATGGTGAGCGAAGTACGGGCGCCCATAAAGAGACTGTTCTCACTTTCCTTTACATTAATGCGGGGAGTAAAGGCCTGTTCAAAATGAGCGCCAATGCCTATCGCCGCAATAATGGCAATAGCAATTCCTCCTTTGAGAAGCGTGTCCCTGAGCAGTTTCCGGCGATCTTTCTTTTGCCGGTAACCGGCGCCAAAAAACCTGGCCAGCAGGGATTTACGGCTGATGGCTTTTTCTTCCAGCTGCCGGAAGTATCTTTCTGTTTCCTCCCGCACATAAGCTCCGCATTTTAGTGTTTTTACTGCGCGAAGGATCTCCAGCGCTTTTTTATTCTCACGGGTGCCGTCCAGTGCCAGCGCGAAATTGATCATCAGGATGCCGTAGTTGTTCCTGAATTCCTGGAAAATATCCGGTAGCGCATTCAGCACGCGCACCTGCTGTAAACCTGCATAGGGCAAGGCTTCTCTCCACCGGGAGTTAGGATTCAACCGCCGGCGGGCTTCTGCGTCTTCCAGTATTCTATATGGCTCCTGTAAAGCACGGAATATTTTGTCGTAGCTACGGTGCTGGTGCCCGCCATCCATGAGCAATGGGTTGGCATACAACTGCTGTAACAGCGGCGCCTGTTGTTGCCTGATACTGTTCACTACCGCAGCGGTAAATAACGGTTCATAAAACGGCGCTATAAAAGCGAGGAAGGAGGGCGTGTTGTAAACAGGGTTCTCATTAAAAAGCCCTGCCGGTTTACCGGTTTCCAGGAAAACTGACAGGGCCGTATCGTTATTGATCTGTTGATAGAAATGTAATCTTTCGGGCGACTGCAATTCATCAAAGAAGTGCAGCAGGTCGTTTTTACTGAGCCATTGCGCTCCTGTGCGTAATACCTTTTCTTCTGATAATTCCAGCTCTGCCAACATTTTTTTCCGGAGAAGGGATACTGCAGCGGCATCATCTGCTGCTACGGGCCCGCCATTCATCTTCTCCAGGAAAGCAAAGGGATCCAGGTATTTCATATACCGGCAAAATACTAAAAAAAGTAATCAGCCTGGTCAGGAAAACAACAGGTAAGCCAGTATGAGCGTAACAATTACATTGAAGGACTGGGCTACCAGGAACGCATATACGGGTTTCCTGCTTTCCGTACCTATCAGGTCTTTAAAATTTGTTTCCAGTCCTATGCTGGTGAATGCCAGCGCAAACCAAACTCCCTGCAAGCTTTTCAGCGATCCTTTTACCGGTGCAATGGCTGCGGGCGACAATAAAAAGGAAAACACCAGCGACGCTACGATAAAGCCGATCACGAATTTGGGAAATCTTTCCCATATCACTTTCAATGTAGGTTTCTGTTCCTTATCCGCTGCATTCGGATGTTTGGTATAGGTCCAGTATACAGAGATGGCAAAAGCCGCAATACCCAATAACACATTCTGTGAAAACTTCACGATGGTACTGATCTTCAGCGCGGTTTCACCCACCAGTGATCCGGAGGCCACCACTGCGCCGGTAGTGTCTATACTACCTCCCAGCCAGGCGCCGGTTACAGCTTCCGGGAACTGGAAATAATGGGCAATCATCGGCATAAAGATCATCATTGGGATAGCGGTGATGAGCACCAGTGAAATTACCAGCGACAACTTCTTTGCATCTCCCTTGATAGCGCCGGAGGTAGCAATGGCAGCCGATACCCCGCAAATAGATACTGCGCTGGATAACATCATGGTGAGCTCGTTATCTATCTTCAGCCGTTTACATACCCAATATGAAAAATACCATACCGAAAGCACTACTACCAATGCCTGTATCAGTCCCAGGGAACCGGCTTTCAGCACATCCGAAAAAATAACGGTAGTGCCCAGCAATACCAGACCTATCTTCACAAAAAATTCCGAGGTCAGTGATTCCCGGAACCAGGCAGGCAGTTTAAAAAGATTACCGATCAGCAAACCAATAATGAGGCTGAAAATAACCGCTTCCAGTCCCAGTTCATTCATGGCGGCATTGCCTGCCACGATGAGCGCCAGTGTGGTTAATACAAACACCACAGGGAATACCACCAGGGTGTTTTTCAGTGAACGGCCGGTGAGAAAGGATCCCAGCAGGGCTACCAGCAACACGTAAATGAACTGTGCGCCGATCTTTAAAAAGTTGGCGCCGGTGAGCACCTTCGTGGTAAGGTCGCCGGCAGTGCTCCATTTGTAATCCGGTAAAGCAACGTGCACTCCTGCCAGTGAAAGGAGGATGATCAGGAAACCCAGTGCAACTATGGCCCAATCTTCCTGTAAATAAGACTTAACTCCAGGCATATTTATTCATTAAGATAGTGACGGTTTAAAAAAAATCTTTCAGCACTGCATTGGCGGCGTGGAATCCGCACATGCCATGAACGCCGCCTCCCGGCGGTGTGGCGGAAGAACAGATATAGATCCCTTTGGCTGATGTACGGTAAGGCGATATACGGCAGGCTGGCCGTGTATAGAGCTGCCGGATATCGATGATACCGCCATTGATATCGCCGCCTACATAGTTCGGGTTATACAGCTCCATTTGCTGCGCATTCATGGTATGCTTTGCCAGTATGAGATCGCGGAACCCGGGTGCAAAGCGTTCTATCTGCCGCTCAATAATGTCGGTCATATCTGCATCAGTGCCGTTGGGCACGTGGCAGTAGGCCCATGCCGTATGTTTCCCGGCGGGGGCCCTTTCATCGAACAAGCTTTGCTGTGATACCAGTACGTATGGCGCCTGGGAAATGATACCGCCGTATGCCTGCTGCTCCGACAGGGCAATTTCCTCGAAGCTGCCGCCCAGGTGAACCGTAGCAGCCTGCCTGCATTCCGGTGCGGTGAAAGGAATAGGGCCGTTCAGCGCCCAATCCATTTTAAATACGCCGGGGCCATAACGGTAACGGGCCAGCTGTTTCCTGTATCCGGGTGAGAACCGGTCGCCCGCAATAGTGAGCAGTTGTTTCGGCGTAAGGTCAAACACCACTGCCCGGTGTGAGGGCAATTGCGACAGCGAACTAACGTGAACGCCTGTCTGAATTTCTCCTCCCAATGAAACAAAATACCCGGCCAATGCCCGTCCTATGGCCTGGGAGCCTCCTTTGGGCACCGGCCATCCGTGCCGGTGGCCTACGGCCGACAATACAATACCTATGGCTGCAGAAGCCACGTTGGTTAAAGGTTGTATGGAATGGGCCGTCATGCCCGCCCATAATCCTCTTGCTTTTTTTGTAGAAAACCTGTTGGCAATACCCGCCGCGGAATGTAGTGCATCCATGCCAAAACGTGCCATAAGAAAAGGATGCCGCGGAAAAGAAAAAGGCCCGAGGCTATCTTCCGCTATGGCTTCCCAGTGATCTGCCACGGGTTTTACCAGGCGGCGGTATGCTTTGCCATCTACGCCCAGTGCCTCCGCTGTTTCATCCAGGGAGCGCGCCAGGAAGGCCGCGGTGCCGTCGTCGAACGGGTGGGCTGCCTCCAGCGGCGAATAAACGAATTCCAGCCCGAAATCAGCCAGCGGGAGCCTGGAAAAGAAAGGAGAGCCTATGGCCATGGGATGTACTGCAGAGCACACATCGTGATAAAACCCCGGCAGCGTTAATTCTGCCGTGCGCATGCCGCCACCGATGATGTCTTTCGCTTCCAGCAGCAGTACGGACAATCCCTCCTGCTGCAGCCTGATGGCGGCCGACAAGCCATTGGGTCCGGATCCTACCACTACTACATCGTAATCTTTTTTCTCCATGAGCTGCTTTCTGCGGTGGAAAAACGTTTCCCCGCGCTGATTTATTAGTCTACAAACTTAGTATACTATTAACGGGAATGCAAATTATTTTTGAGAAAGATAATACTTTATTTCGCCTCTTCCACTACTACGCCCAGGCGTAGCGCTTTCAACCCGCTGAGCCCCTGCAGGTCTTCCAGTTCCAGCTCTTCCAGTTCCGGCAGCAGCACGCCGGTTTCCTGTAAATAGCGAATAAAAGGCAGGTAGTCGTCAATATCAGCCCGGTCGGAATAGATCAGGGCAATTTTATCGGGCTGGGTTAACCGTTCCTCTGTATCGCGGATATGTACTTTATCGATCCGCTTCTTGATCATCTGGTAGCGGATATTGTAAGCGCCTTCTACATCAAACTTCCGTTCATCTGCCCGGAAGCTGATATCAATAGGGTGGTTATGCACAAAGATCAGCTGCGTGGTGAACAGCTCTTTTTCCATCTTCGCTATCAGCGAGTGGGTGAGCTTTGTAATGGCCACCATAGACGATAACTGCCATAACCGGAGATTTTTCAGGTGGAAATGATTGAAAGGGCGGTTGGGCGCAATAGACTGGCCGATATAAATATCATATTCCACGCCGTCTGTCCTGAATTTTTCAAAATAACAGGGGTAAGATTCCTGTAATTTATTTTTCTCGGATTCCAGGTATTCGTTGGCGGTTTGCGTGATGAGTTGCATGGATACTTCCAGCGAGTCCTTGTTCACATTGCCGGCCATACTCTGCAGGCAGGCTTCAATCGTTTCCCGGGTAGCGGGATACTGCGCGGCGATATGCTGCAGGTAATTTACCGATTCTTCCTCCAGGAACCTGTTCAGTGCATTTTCATCCGAGGGACTGAGCTGCTGCTGTACCAATGCCTGCTGCCAGCGCTGGCAATGGTAGATCATTTCCCGGAGCAGGTCGTTCTGCTGGTACTTACGGAGCAGGTCCAGCGTACTGGCCAGGATGCTTAAATGACTGTCCAGGTCGGCGATAATAGCCTTATTCCTTTCCAGGGTAGAATTCCGGATATCAATAGCGCCATACAGCGGGTATACTTCTTTGAACAGGATATTACTGATAACAGCCGGCTGGTTCTTTTTCAGCCGGTACAGGTAATGCCAGGCGGCTTCATTGAATTTCCATTGTACCGCAGGTTGTATGGAAGTGAATTTCTCCTTGATCACTTTTTCTATCTCGCCATTAAATTCATCTATGTAGATCTGCAACAGCTGGGCAACAGCGTCTAATGCGGGTTCCAGGAGCGACAATGTTTTCTCATCGAACGTGTGGTCCTGCCAGGTATGTACTGCGAAGGCCCCCACGGGTTGACCCATATAAAAAAGCGGCATAATGGCCAGCGACTTTACCCCCTGCTGGCGGAAATATTCCAGGAATGCATATTCCTTACGGGTTTCCTTCCAGATATCCCCGGAAAAAAAGAACAGCGGTTTGGACATAAATGCTTTCGCATTCCGGCTGAAATCTTCCGGCGACAAGCGGCTTTCTCCCCAAACCTCGAACAAAATGCCGGTGCCCCCTTTTTCAAAACTATATACCGGGTTATCATTCACCCGCAGGAAAGGGAACAGGTCGAATTCTATGCGGCTGTCGCGCACCAGCGATTTCAGCGATAGGATCACCCGTTTAAAATTCTCTTCATTGATCAGCGTAGTACGCGATAAGCGCATGCCTGTAATATTCTCCACCGCCTTTACCGCCGTTACATCCGTTACGGTGATCACGCAGAAACCACGGAAACGGAACAGTTCCAGCGGCAGCATATCCAGCAGTATTTCCTCTCCGCCCCCTTCGCTGAAGTGGGTGTATAACTGTACAAAATCTATTTCCGGCAGTTCCCCGTTTGCCGTTACTGTAATAAAATCGGTGTTGATACTTACCTCGTAATACTGCAGCAAACCGGTGGCGGTATTCACGCCTTCATGGTATTGCTCCGTTTTTACCGGCGCCTTGAAATTATAGAGCCGTTGCAGGATGAGTGAATAGATCAGCGCTAATCTGTCCCGGTGATAATCGGCCTGGCTACGGGTTACTTCGTAGGTGTGCGAAGCGGCTTTATTTCCCAGCAATTCATAGATCAGGTCTGTGCCATAAAAAGTAATGGGCAGGAACGGAAAGCTAAGTCCCCATGCCAGTTGCTGCTCCGGGCGCGTTGCAGGAGAAACGCACGCATATACGTACTCCAGCAGCGGCGTATATTTCGTAATTTCTTCCAGCGGAATATCCCCGCGGCCAATATCTGACGCCTCAAATTCCGCCAGCGCTTCCCTGTATAACCGGGCCTTCACTGTCGGTTCTTCACTGATCCGCTGCTTAAGGTAGGAGATAAACGTTTCAAAGGATATGGCTGCATCTATAGCCAGTGGCTGCGCCTTATGTCCTGACACATCCAATATGGTTGTTTGCATAAAGGGGAATGTTCTTTTCTGGATCAAAGGTAGGGAAAACCGCGACTATTTACACGGTGTAACACACATGCAATGGCAGAACGCAGGAAATAGCTTATCTTGTTAACCTGTAATTTCACCCCGATACAAACACTTCTTAAACAGCTGCAAATCATGAAAACAATCTACCTGTTAACAGCTGCGTTATGCCTGTTAATTAACTCCGCTACCTTTGCCCAGCAAGACTCCGCCGCTATGATGAAAGCCTGGGCCGACTACATGACACCAGGCCCTGCACATCAGAAAATGGCCGAAGCCGATGGGGAATGGACAGCCGACATGACTTTCTGGGAAAGACCGGATGCTCCCCCTACCAAATCAACCGGCGCCGCCTCCTACAAAATGATCCTCGGCGGCCGCTATTGTGAAGGCCGTTATACCGCCAACATGATGGGCATGGCCTTTGAAGGCATCAGCACCATGGCATACGACAATGCGAAGAAAAAATACATCTCCACCTGGGTGGACAATATGGGCACCGGCATCATGGTGATGGAAGGTAAACCCACTTCATCCGGCGATGGAATAGAATTCACCGGCAAAGGACTGGACCCCACCACCGGCAAAGAACTCGACATGCGCCAGGTACTGAAATGGCAGGATAAAGACCATCACACCATGGAAATGTACAGGATTACAGATGGAAAAGAAACAAAAGACATGGAAATCAAATACACCCGCAAATAAATCTACCGGGATTAGCTTCCGGCGGAAGCTAATCCCTCTTTTTTAAAATATCAGTTACCTTATAATCCGGCGCCCCACCTGCGAAAGACGCCACCAGCGCTCCCAGCGCATTGGCAAATACCAGGCATTCCCTTGCTGTCTTTCCCCGGATAATGCTATGCAGGAACCCTGCCAGGAAAGCATCTCCACTGCCTATGGTATCTGCTACCTTCACCGTAATACCCGGTTCCACGTAAAAAACATCCTCCATAAACAACATAGCGCCCTCTCCACCCATGGTTACCACGATGGTGTTAATACTGAAACGCTCTGACAATAAGCGCACCGCCTGCTCTTTATCCACATAAGGATGATACCACCCGCTGACCAGCTCCAGTTCATTATTGTTCAGCTTCAGGATATCGCATTCTCCCAGCAGCCATTCCACATGCGCCTGCGTATAATGCGGCTCCCTTAAATTAATATCCAGCACTTTGATAACGCTTTCCTTCATCGCCTGCTGCAGGGTATGCAGCGATACCTTATTGCGCGAACAAAGGCTGCCAAATACAAAATAACGTGTAGCCTTGTCCTTTAGACGGGCAGCCAGCGCCGGCGCCCATTCAATAAAATCCCACGCTGCCGGGTACACGATATCATAATGCACATCATGCGGGTTGGTCATATCTGCATACACCTTCCCGGTTTCATGCTGTTCGTCTGTTTGCACCAGGCTGGTATCCAGCCCGTACCGGTGCAGCATATCCATTAATCCCTGCCCACGCGCATCACGCCCCACGCGCGATACCAGCGTTACCTGTTCACCCAGCTTCTGCAGGTGATAGGCCACATTCATCACCGCCCCGCCGGGCAATTCCTTCTCCGGTAAAATATCCCAGAGCATCTCACCAAAACAAACAATCCCGTCTGACATAATTTTTCTGCTTTGATTAAATATGATATTCCTGTACAACTACCTTTACAAAGTACGATAAAGCCCTTATATTTATAACAGGAAACCCTCCGCCCTTAAAAAGCTGTTCTCAATCACAGGTATATGAAGGTATCGCCCAAAGCAAAAATATGGCTGAAAGTACTGGCAGTTCTCATTATCATCAGGATTGTAACAGGCGTGGCGTTGTATTACCTGGTGGAACATAAATTTGTAAACATCATACGGTATATTGTTAACAAAGAATCCGGTAACGGCTATACGTTTGATGCAGATGATATCGACTTTTCCCTGTTCAGAAGAAACATCGTGATCAACGGCGCCCGGCTCACCGGGAAAGATACCGTGAATGTGGCTTCCCATTTCGATGTATCCATCCCGACGGTGTACCTTTCTATTCAGTCGTGGCGCGCGCTGATACTGCATAAAAAACTGCTGGTCGACAGTCTTTCCATTACCAGCCCTGCGCTGACCATACACGAACATATGGCACGGGGCCCGCGCCAGGAAGGGTTCCAGCTTTCTTCTATCGTGCAGCACCTGGAACAAACGCTTCAATACGTGAATGCGCGCATTGTGCACCTGCAAAACGGCTCGCTTGTATACAGCAAGGTAAACGGTCCGCCTCCCCTGCGCGTGGATCACTTCAATTTCGCTATCGTTAATTTTACGAAAGTAACCAATGCAGATAATCACATCCTGGGATCCGATGATGTGGAATTCTCCTTCGACCGGCAGCACTGGATCCTGCCCGATGGCAGGAACAGCATCAGTTTCAAACGGCTGCACTTCTCCGGTAAAAAACAGGTTTTTGAGCTCGATTCCGCTACCATCTACAGCGCCGCTACACCTGCCAAAGGAGAAATGCAGCTGCAGGCGGATAAGTTCTATTTCAGCGCACGGCACCTGCCCGCTATTTATATGCGGGAAGAACTGCTGATAGATACCCTCATATGTATCCGGCCGGTGCTCCGGCTTCCCGGCAGGAAGGTGAGCGCTAAAGACAAAAAGATAGTGCTGGACAGCCTACCCAACACCCTCTTCAAAAAAATGAACTTCCGCTATATCGAAGTAAAAGACGGGGAACTGCTGCTGCGGGGCAATGTATCTACCGGCGCCACCAAACGCAGTAACCTGAATATCTATAACCTTACCATTGCACATGATACCACGCCCGGTATTACGACCGACAGCATCGCACTCAATCTCGATAAAATAAAGTTCTATTCACTCGACAGCCTCTTCCAGCTTAGCGTAGACGAATTTATTCTGCAGCAGAATGATGTGCTCTTCAATAACGTGGAATATGGCCCTACCCAGTTAAACCGTTCCGGCAAAGGCTTAACCTTTCGTGCGCCTTCGCTGCGACTGAACAACGTAAGCCTCGAAGACCTGCTGAAAAAGCGCTTAAAAGCCTCCGGGGCAGTGCTTTACCAGCCCTGGATTACTTTCCTGGCCAAAGCAAAACAACCGGTAAAAGGTAAAATGCCGGCAGACAGTACCGCTATTAAAATGCCTGCCTTCTATCAAACACTGCACGGCCTCAGTGAACTGATCCAGGTGAATACCTTCCGGATCGTGGATGGTAATATCAACTTCACTGCCGCCGGTAAATCAAAGATGGTGCTACAGGTGAAAGACATTAACACCGATATACTGCTGCATAATTTCCTGCTCAGCGATTCACTGGTAGACATTAAACATGCCATGCCCAACCTGCATATCCGGCAAATGAAAGTGATAGCGCCCAAAGCGGATATCACGATGGATAACTATGCCTTTGATGGTACCCACCGTCATAACAAAGCCTCGAAAGCCACCGTGCTATTATCGAACGGCACCCGCATTGCCGCACAGGATCTTTACTGGGAAGTGTTCGACTGGGACGTATTCCAGCAAACAAAAGATATACAGGTAGATGTACTAAAAATAGGCGCCGTGAATATACAGGCGCATCACAATGGCGTTAAAAAAGAAGGGCCGGCAAAA
>NZ_DATCRD010000419.1:0-16485 GCF_036569185.1 Chitinophaga sp. | reverse complement strand
GCGGTGGAAGACGAGCGGTTCACGCACATCAAGCACGGGAAAAGACCCATTCCTTTTGCAGCCTACGAGCTGCCTTTTCACGCCATCGATTATTGTTTACGCACCGCCGGTATTCATGTGAACGAGGTGGATCATTTCGCTTACTCTTTTGATCCCTACCAGCTTATGGAACCGGAAGTAGCCAACACAGAAGAAATAAAGCTGCCGTTGTTTCCCGCGGAAAAACTCACCGCGGAAAAGTGGCAATCACCCTGGGACCCATTGTTCCTGCAGGCTATTGTAAACGCCAGGGGACAGCTGAACGATGGATATCCCCATCACCTGCAGCCCCGCTTTTACCAGGCCCACAGTAATCCTGAACAATGGCATCATATCGATCACCACCTCTGCCATGCAGCCAGTGCTTTTCTTCCTTCTCCTTATCATGAAGCAGCCGTAATGACCATCGATGGCCGCGGAGAACGAGCGACCACCACTTTCAGCAACGGCTTTGGCAATACCCTGCAAAGGATCAGCCAGGTGAACATGCCGCACTCACTGGGACTCCTATACGAAAAGATCACTACCCATCTTGGATTCCTTCATTCTTCTGATGAATACAAGGTGATGGCGCTGGCATCCTATGGCAAACCCGTTTTTGTAAATACATTGCGGGATATTATTTCCCTTTCAGACAACGGGCAGTACCAGGTGGAAGATATAGACCTCGCGGAAATACTGGGCCCGAAAAGGAAAAAGAATGATCCCTTCACCCCGCATCATTTCAACATTGCCCATTCCATGCAGCAGGTGTTGCAGGAAAGCGTGCTGGCCCTTGCTTCCTGGCTGAAACAGGAAACGAAAAGCGACACCCTTTGTTTTGCAGGCGGCGTAGCATTGAATTGTGTATTGAATGCCACTATCCGTGATGCCGGCATCTTCAAAAACATGTGGGTACAGCCGGCCGCCGGAGATGCAGGCACCGCGCTGGGCGCAGCCCTGTGGCTGGACGCCAGGATGCGGCACCCGGAGGGAAAAGATTTTGTGATGGATCATGCTTATTGGGGGCCAGCTTACCAGGATGAAGAGATAGAGCAGTTCCTGAAATGGACCAAAACGCCTTACCGCAGGCTGAATAATATTGCAGAAGAAACAGCAGAGCTGCTGGCGGCCGACAAAATTATCGGCTGGTTCCAGGGCCGCATGGAATTCGGGCCCAGGGCGCTGGGAAGCCGTTCTATTCTTGCCTCTCCCCTGCATGAAGAGATGCAGGCGCGGCTGAATGAGGTGAAAGACCGGGAAGATTTCCGGCCGGTAGCCCCCGTAGTGACAGAAGAAGACGCTGCTGAATGGTTTGAAAATGCAAAGCAGTCGCCCTACATGTTGTTCGTATACCCTGTGCGAAAGGACAAACAAGCCCTTATTCCGGCCGTTACGCATGTGGATGGCACCGCACGTATCCAAACCGTAAACGAGGCCCAGCATCCCGCTTATTACCAGCTTTTACAGGCTTTTAAAAAGAAGACCGGTGTACCTGTGCTGATCAATACTTCCTTTAACACATTGGGCAAACCCATTGTATGCACGCCCCGGGATGCGCTGGAATGTTTCTGGTCTTCTCCTTTTGATGCGCTGGTAATTGGTTCTTTCCTGGTTGAAAAAAAACAATAACGATGACAAAAGATTTAAAAATTTCCGTAGTGATCCCTACGTATCAAAGACCCCAGCTGCTGATGGAGTGCATTCATGCGCTGGCGTTGCAACACTTCGACAGGGAAGCGTTTGAAGTGCTGGTAGTAAGTGACGGCCCCGATGCGGCCACCAAAAAAGTAGTTAACTCGTGGAAAGCCACCGGCCTGTTGCAGCTGAAATATCTTAGCCTGCAGCGTAAAGCCGGTCCTGCAGCCGCCAGGAACAAGGGATGGAAAAATGCCGCCGCAAAAATCATCGCCTTTACTGACGACGATTGCCGGCCCGATCCTGAATGGCTGAACCGCATCTGGCTGCATCACCGGAAAGATGAGGACCTGGTGGCTTATACCGGTAAAGTAATAGTACCTATGCCCGACGAGCCGGCAATAACCGATCATGCATATAATACTTCCCATTTGGCGAAAGCTGAATTTATCACGGCGAACTGTGCGTGCACAAAAGCTGCGCTGGAACTTACCGGCGGGTTTGACGAACAGTTTACCATGGCCTGGCGGGAAGACAGCGACCTGGAATTTAACCTGCTTAAACACAACATTCCCATCAGGTACCTGCCGGTGGCGAGGGTCATTCATCCCGTGCGCAAAAGCGCCTGGGGAAGCAGTTTAGCGGATCAGCGCAAGGCTATATTTAATGCGTTGCTTTTCCGGAAATACCCGCAACTGTATAAAACCCGTATCCGGCAATCGCCGCCGCTCAAATACTATATTATGACCGGCAGCCTGGTGGCATTTATGATTTGCCTGTTACTGGGCAATTTAACAGCTGCTGCATTACTGCTGGGATGCTGGATACTGGGCTGGCTGTATTTCACTGCACAGCGTTTAATGCATACCAGCCGGCAGCCATCGCATATGCTGGAGATGTTGTATACATCTGCCTTTATTCCACTATTGTCTATTTACTGGCATTTTTACGGTAGCATTAAATACCGGGCTTTTTTTCTGTAGATGATCCGGCAGGTTGCAACAGTTTGTTCACCGCTTTCAGCACATTTTCCACCGTGGCTTTCTTCAGCTGATGTTTGGGGATCTGGTGGTAAGAATACTGCAGCAATACATTCCTGCTCTGCAATGCAGGCGGTACATCAAAATATAATACCTCGTTTCTCACCCGCCAGGGCGTATGCTGCAAATTGGTAAGCGCATATAATACCACCACGGGGGTACCGGTAGCCGCAGCGATATGAATGGTGCCGGTGTTAACAGAAATTACAAGCGGGCTTTTGCGGATCAGCAAGGCAAATTCAGCCACAGATAATGTTCCCGCCAGGTTAACAGCCCCTTCCCCAATAGCGTTCTTCAGTATTTCCGCATCCGCCTCTTCACCGGTGTTGCCGGTGATCAGCAGCTGGCATTGGTGTTGGGCAATGATCTGCCGCCCTATTTCCACCCATTTATGAAAGTTATATTGCCGCTTTGCATCCTGTACCATCGGGTGCATAACGATCCAGGGCCTGAGATGATCGGCTCCGCAGAGTCTCATTTTCTTTATGATGCCGGGCCAATGCGTTTCATTTGTTTGCAGCGACAACCTGGTGCTGATCACCTCTGCGCCTGCGTGGGCAACCAGGTTGAGGTCGCGTTCCACCTGGTGGTGAATAACATGTAGCGGTTCTTCGTCCGGGATCCAGTGACTTAGCAACTGGTAGGGATTCTCCCTGCAATAGGCAAGCCGCAGCGGGATACCGGCTTCAAAAGCCAGCATAGCGGTTGGCAATGGGTTCTGGCTGTATACGGTAAAAATGATCGCTGCATCAAAATGTTCTTTCCGCAGGGTTTCTACCAGTTCCCTGTAGGTTTCAGGCGTAGCCACATGATCGTGCTTCACCCAGGGCGCATTAAAAATAATGACCTGGTCTATTTCGGGGATACCAGCCGTTACCGGTGCGGCGGCGGCAGAAGTAAGCAAGGCCAGGTGGCAGTGAAAAGATTCCTTTAAGGCCCTGAAAGCAGGTGTGCTCATCAACAGATCGCCCATATTATCCAGGCGGATGCACAATATTTTCTTACAATCTTTCCAATGTACATTCATAATATCTAAGCAGGATGTGATAATTGCCAGGCAGATATTTTACGGATAATCGCGGTGGTAGATCTTCCTTTCACCAATGGCAGCAGCACTATTTCTCCATGCAGCTCTTCCACCAACCGGGCTTCCGGCAGGTCTTCCAGGGAATAGTCGCCCCCTTTTACAAACACCTGGGGCCGCAGCGCGTTGATCAGGGGCGCCGGCGTATCATCCGCAACGTCGCCAAACGGGATGATGTGCGTTACCGCGCCCAGCCCGGACAATACCTGCATACGTTCGGCGAGGGTATTTACGGGCCGGTCGTTGCCCTTCAGGCGGCGTATGCTGTCGTCTGTATTAATTCCCACAATCAGCACATCGCCCAGCTCGCGTGCACGGCAGAGGTAATTCACATGACCACTGTGCAGGATGTCGAAGCAGCCGTTGGTAAATACCACCTTCCTGCCATTGCTGCGATACAGGTTACCCAGCGCTTCCAGTGTATCCGTGCCCGTTATTACCTTACTATCAAGCGCCACTGCCGCCAGCAGATCCCTTGAACTACAACAGGCCGTAGTGCTTTTACTGATAGCGATAGATGCCGCCATACCGGCTACTGCAGCAGCTTCGGCAGCACCGGCCCCGTGAAGGGAAGCTGCGGTGAAGGCGCTGATATAACTATCGCCCGCACCGGAGACCTGTGGGTGCAATACTTTTTTTGCAGGCGTATGCAGCAGGAACCTGTCTTCCTCAAAAATCAATGCACCGGCTTCATCAAGCGTAACCGCAGTAATACGGGCGCCGGTTGCGCCGAATATTTTTTCGCCCGCCTGCTGCAGGGCATTCAACCTGTTACTCTTGTTGAGGTTCAGTTGCAGTAAGCGGGCAATCTCTTCACTGTTGGGTTTTACAAGCGCCGGTTGCAGCTCCCGGTACGCGGTAAGATCTTTTGCATCCACGGCGAGAAAAGGCCGGTGCTGGTATTGCAGGCCCTTCAATGCACCGATAACGCGGGGCGTTAGTAATCCTTTCTGGTAATCAGCCAGCACTACGGCATCAAAATCTGCGTATATCCGTTCCAGTTGTTCTATCACCCTGTCTTCCGTTTCCGGGCCGATAGCTGTTTCCGTGCCGGTGTCATAACGCGCAATAAGCTGGGTACCCGCCATCAGCCGGGTTTTACAGATAGTACGGCGGTGCTCCTGTGAAAGGAAACAGGTACTGATATGATGCCGGTTGAACAGTTGTTTTAATTGCCTGGCGGCGGGATCGTTCCCGGTAATGCCCAGGCAGGTGACTTTCATCCCCAGCCCGGCGAGATTTATAGCCGTGTTGCCAGCGCCACCGGCAGCATATTCGCGGCTGCTTACCTCTATCACCGGTGCTGTTGCCTCGGGGCAGAGGCGATGGCTTTCTCCTTTCATATATATGTCGAGCAACAGATCGCCCACCACCAGTACCGATAGCTTTTTCCCATTTGCGCACATCTGCCTAATAAGTAAATCCATATACAGGGTTCTTTGAATGTTCTATAATAATATCCGCTGCAGCCGGCCATGAATCTGCCTTATGCAAAGGAGTCCGGTATTCACCGGGTTTCCACATGGTTTCATGACCGTTATCCAGTAATACCGTTTTGCAACCTGCACGGTTACCGGCTTCTATATCATGAAGAATATCCCCGATCATCCAGGACGATGGCAGGTGTACCTGGTGCTCCCTTGCAGCCTGCAATATCATACCGGCCGAAGGCTTCCTGCACTGGCAGGTCTGACGGTATTGTTTCAGCGTTGCCTGCGGATGATGCGGGCAATAGTAAAAACCATCGAGCCAGGCGCCTTCATCACGGAGCAGGCTGTTGATATGATTAAATACACCTACCAGCATAATTTCACGGAAATATCCCTTGGCCACTCCCGCCTGGTTGGTAACCAGTATCAATACATAACCGGCCTGCCGCAAACGCCGGAGCGATTCTCCCGCAAAGGGCTCCAGTACAATTTTCTCCGGGCTTACATTGTACGGCTCATCTTTGATAAGTGTGCCGTCTTTGTCAATAAATACTGCTCTTTTCATACGGCCCGTTTTATGGCAGCCGCTTCGCTTCTTCCTGCACTTCTTGCTAATACTTCGTTATAAAGTTTGTGCATCCTGGAAGCCACCTGCTGCCAGGTAAATAATTTACGTACTCTTCTTACCGCCTGCTCTCCCATTTCATTGATCCTTCCCGGTGCATGCAATAACTCACTGATAGCAGTTGCCAGCGCATCAGGGTCTCTGGGAGGCACCAGCTTGCCTGTAACGTCGTCGGCTACACTGTATTTTATACCTCCTACATTTGAGCCGATCACCGGCGTGCCACAGGCCATGGATTCCAATGGTGTAATACCAAATGGCTCATACCAGGGTGTGGTGATAAAAAGATCAGCGGCAGAATAATAATACTTCAGCTCGTCGCGGTTCTTATGCCCGGCAAATTGTATCCCTGCGGTTACGCCCAGCTCTTTGGCCAGCATCTTCAGCCGCTGGGCCTCGTGGTTATGCTGGGTAGGATTGGCATCTCCTCCCACTACGATCAACCGGACGTTCTGATGCCGGCGGCAGCTTAACTTTGATAATGCCTGTATCACGTTATCGATGCCTTTACGGGGAACAATACGGCCAAGCTGTAACAATATTTTTTCGTCTTTTGGCAACCGCAGCATGATGCGGGCCAGTTGTTTATCTATGGGAAACAGTTCATCAAGGTTAACGCCACAGGGAATAACTGCAATCCTGTCGGCCGGCGCATCGTAATACTTCAGCAAATCTTCACGGTCCTGCGGGCATTCGGCTACAATACCATCTGCCATCATCATTGCCTGTTCTTCAATCACAAGCCTTTCGGGCGGGAAACGGTCGTTCTCTCCCTGGAACAATTGCCGGATATGCCCCAGCGCATGAAAGGTGATCACATAAGGAATATGCAGTAAACATTTTATTTCCATTGCCACGAGTGCCGACATAAAGAAGTTAGCATGAATCAACTGGTAATCCATCCGTTCATCCCTGATAAACTGCAGCATATCTTCCCGGAAAGCTGCCATGTATGGCAACAGCTTCTCCTTCTCTATCGCTTCCGGTGGCCCTGCATCCACATGAATAATCCTGATTCCCTGTCTCCACTGCAAACAGCGGGGATACTCGCGGTTCTCCCTGCGCGTGAAGATATCTACAGCATATCCCTTTTGTGTAAGCTGTCTTGCCAGTTCCGCCACATATACGTTTTGGCCGCCGGCGTCCACACCACCCAGTATTGCTAACGGGGAAGCATGCTCGCTGATAAATGCTATCCTTTTCATACAATCAATTTTTGTCCAGAAACTGATGAACTTCATTTTTTAAAAAACAACAATAGCACCAAGCCAAAAATGGCTATCAGCAAGCGTTTTCAGCGGCACTATCATATGATTTCATGAGCCTGATTTAAACGCCTGTATGGTAAAGCGGTTCCATAGAAAACACCCTGCCGGCGCCATACATAGCAAGATCGGGCATTGGGGCGCTTATAGGATAGAATAAAATTCACACAACAAGCATTAATCTCTACAATACGCTGGTGCGGTATGCACAAAAAAAATGGATACAACGCAGGTATCCATTTTCTGTACGGGCTAATTAAATGGTCAGGATCTTTTATGCTGTTGTATAGCTTCCCATATCTGTTGTACAATATATCCTCCTTCCATTTCTGTAAGGCGTGGCGAGCAGGTAAAGCCATCCCCGTTTTCCATCAGCATCAGGTTGTCGGGTACGGCATGATGGAACATTTCCCCTATATTATTGTTCAGCAGGTAATACACGGAATGGCCGTTATAGGTATCCGGCTGAATGTCCAGCATATACGCCTGGCCATTCACCGTTGCGTTTAAGTGTTGTATCATAACAAAAGGTTTTATAAATCCACCACAACTATTACACCAGTACAACTGGCATGTTTCTGGTCGTTGCCGTTGATTAAAAACCTTATGAATACGCAGATCCAGATGATGGCGGAATATACCAACAGCATTGAGTTCTCTTCCTTACCGCCTGCTATTATCCGACAACTGAAAATCCATTTGCTTGACAGCCTGGCCTCCCTGGTGTTCTCCACACGGGAATCCCTTCCACAAAAAGTGGCGCAGGGGCTCGGCAGGTTGTCTGGCACGCAGGGAGCAGATTTTCCCCTGAAGCTGACGCCTAATTTTGCTGCCCAGTATTATACCACGCTGATCAGGTATCCCGATTTCATGGATAATTTCCTGGCAAAAGAATCTACCTGCCATCCCAGCGACAATATAGGCGCCCTGCTGGCTGTTGCCCATATAGCGGAGATCAGTGGCGATGAATTCCTGGCGGCCATGGCCTTATCTTATGAAATGGAATGCCGGCTCACAGAACAATTACCGGTAATGATCACCGGGCATGACCATACCACCCTGCTGGCATTTTCCGCCACTGCAGGGATGGGCAAACTGCTGAAGCTGCCGGCAGATCAGTTGATGAATGCGTTAGGTATTGCAGGCTGCAGCTATCATCCGCTGGTCACCTCCCGCGCCTCGTATACCACGCAGTGGAAAGGACTGGCGTCATCGCTGGTAAATGAAGGCTGTATGACCATCTGTATGCTGGCGCAGGAAGGCGTTACCGGACCGGTGCAGTTATTTGAAATTCCCGAAAAAGGATTCAATGACATCTATGGTATGAAGCTGGAGTACGACTGGCCCAAAGATAAATTTGAACTGATCCCCCGTTGCTGCCTGAAAACCTATAACGCTGAAGTACACACGCAAAGCGCTATTGCTGCGGCTGTAGAACTAAGGGAACAACACCATATAAAAGCGGAGGATATCAAACAGGTGGATGTAACCACCTTTCTTACCGCCTTCCATATTGTTGGCGGCGGCGAATATGGCAACCGCACCCTGGTGCATACCAAAGAGCAGGCAGACCACAGTATGGCCTACGTCATAGCAGTGGCATTGCTGGACGGAGAAGTAACACCCGCGCAACTTACCCCTGAACGGATCACCCGCACAGATGTGCAGGAATTGTTGCAAAAGGTAAACAGCCACACCGGTTTTCCTTTGCACAAACCTGTAAAAGTAGCAGGACTGCTGGATCCGTACACTGCCGCGTATCCCGACAAGCTGAAAAGCAGTGTAGCCATCCGTATGAAAAATGGTACAATATTTAAAGCGGAAAAAGATACTTATAAAGGATTCTATACAACACCATTCACCTGGGAAGATGCAGCAGAAAAATTCAAAAGACTGGCAGCAGGAAGGATACCGGAAAACAGTATCGGGCAGATTACAGAAATGGTAGCAGACCTTGAGCACAGCAGTATTAATCAACTGTTACAGATAATTTTTAAATCATGATGTTCAACGATATAAAACGCATTGCCATATTAAGGGCATTACAGCTGGGCGACCTGTTATGCGCCGTCCCGGCCTTCCGTGCGTTGAGAGCCGCTTTCCCGCATGCGCATATCACGCTTATCGGGCTGCCCTGGGCCAATACTTTCCAGCAGCGGTTTTCACATTATATAGATGAAGTGATGGTATTTCCCGGTTACCCCGGGCTGCCGGAACAACCGCCAGACCCACCTGCATTCAACACATTTATGAGCGCTGTGAAAAACAACCGGTATGATCTTATGCTGCAGATGCAGGGCAACGGCACCCTGGTAAATCCGCTGGTACAATCGATGGGCGCCAGGTGTACCGGCGGTTTTACGCCTAAAGGCGCCGTTCCTGAAAACGGATTATTCGTTCCCTACCCGGAAGATCTGCATGAAATAGAACGGCATCTTTACCTGCTGGAGCAACTGGGCATTCCTTCTGCAGGCACCCATCTTGAATTTCCGCTGACCAGCGCCGACCGGGAGTCTTTCCACAGGTTGCAACTACCCTGCGACGATTATACCTACATCTGTATACATCCTGGTTCCCGCGCAGCCTGGCGGCAGTGGCCACCTCCTTACTTTGCCGCTATGGCCGATCACCTTGCGGAGCAGGGATGGAAAATAGTGCTCACCGGTAGCATAGAAGAAAAGGAACTGACACTGGCGGTAAAAAGCTACATGTGCTTTCCTGCTTTGGATGTGGCGGGAGAACTGAGCCTTGGTGGTATGGCAGTGCTGGTAAAAAAATCAAGGGCGCTTGTATCCAATTGTACCGGCGTATCCCATATTGCTGCCGCCACTGCCACTCCCAGCGTCATCATCAGTATGGATGGAGAGCCCCATCGCTGGGCGCCGCTGAATACGCACCTGCATTGTACCACCGACTGGACACGGCATAACGACTTCGACCGCATGCTGGTAAAAGCCGACCAGTTACTGGCCCGTACAGAAAGCAGGTGTTACCACCGTGCTTAATAATGGGAAATGCTTGTCCAGCCGGGTTCCTGCCATTAGGCTAAGTGCGCAGTAATGGGGAAACTTGATCCAGCCACATTTCTGCCATCCCGGTTAATGTGTTGTAAGTACCGGCTCTGCAGAAAAGAGCCCCTCAGGTTGCCAGTCGGTGCTGGTTACCTGGCGAAACACCTGTTCCCATTCACTGGTAAACCGGGTGATATTAAACAATGTAGCTGCTGTTTCCTTTGCTCTTGCTCCCAGCAACCTGGCATGGTCATGATCATTTAAAAGCAGCTGCATTTTTTCTATGAGGTAATTTACATCAGTATGTATGTACCCGTTTTCACCATCTTTAATCACTGTTACCAATTCCGTAGTGGCCAGCGCTACCACAGGCATTCCCTGCATCATGGCTTCACAAACAGCCAGCGCCAGGCTGGTATGTCTTACCGGGTGAAAATAAAACCTGAACCTGCTGCGAAAGGCAGGAAGATCCGGATGCAGCACTTCACCTCCTTCCTGGTTGCCCATCCCTGCCAGCTCAAGCGGTACCTTCCTGCTCACCTGGTCATAAATATCCCAGCCAAGGGTACGGCCGCGTTGCCTGAGATGGTTAATCGTAACCAGTCCCCTGGGCAGATCGCCGCAATAGGGATAAGGCGAATCCGTAACGCCGTGGCTAATAACGGTAACGGGGGTACGATTATTATTCCACATCAGCTTGTTGAAGTGAGTAACGTGCACCAGTAATACCATGGGGTCGTCTACTACGTGCGACTGGTTCACCGGGTCTTTCGGGGGCGTATTGTGCTCCAGGTAAATACGCGGCAACCGCTGCTGGGCGGCAGAAAGCACTTCAAACTGGTCTGTGAGGTAATTCTTCTCCGACTGGAAAAGGATACAATCAAACGCATAATGTTTTACTTCTTCAAAAGGAATTTCATGCACATTATCACCGAAGGGAAATGTTTCTCCCCTTCCATAATATCCTTCTTCACGGTTTTCCTTTACAGGGATATATAATTCATAATTTCCCTGGGAGAGATAGTACAGGTAGCTGCCATGTACATGCCAGGTAAATATGCGCAGTTTTTCAGAGACATGGTACATAAGTTATTTTTTATGGAGATCATCAATAATAACACCAAAACAACGGTATATTCAACGGGGTTATTGTTCCTGTTTATTTCCATTTTTAGGCTTTTTGCGCTTGCGCAATTCGTCCTCATGCTTACTCAAAGCGTCTCCTATGGCTTCTTCCACCGAGTGTGATTCTGTCATGCTCATTCTTTTCCTTGTTTCTTCCACCATTACACAATAGTATTTATGTAATACATCCAGTTCCTCTTCCGATAAATTCTCTACGTCTATCAACCGGTTGCTGGCTGCCTTGTTTGCCGCAATAAGCTCATTGAGCTTCAGCTGTACTGACTTGGCATCTTTATTCTGCGATTTCTGTATAATAAATACCATCAGGAAAGTGATGATGGTAGTACCGGTATTAATGACCAGCTGCCAGGTGTCGGAATAACCGAAAACAGGGCCGCTCACGGCCCATACAATGATCACACCGAGGGCTATAAAAAATGCCCAGGGACTGCCCGTAGCGGCAATCACCTTTGTGGCCATGGTTTCAAAGAAATTGGTGTGGCTCTTTTTGTTGGTTAGCGCTTTCATAACATTGGATGTTTAGTTCCTGTTATGAAGCTGTGCAACTTTTGCACCAGCGCTTTTTCCGGGGAAAAACCGGGTTCCATACCCCGGTTTGCCCCTTGTTTGCCACGGCGATATCCCGGAGTGTCCCCGGCTGTTTCCCGTTTTACGCATGTTCCCGGTAATTCGTATATTGTTTCTGATTTCTTTACAGAAGACACAACAGAATGTATACGTTTAACACGGCATCTACCCTCAAAAATGACGCATGTACCTTTTGAATATTATTAAGAACGCCGGTACCCGGTATGTTACCGAACCAGAAAAGCGTACACTCATTATTATCAATTCCCTGGCCTTTCTGACCGGTATGCTGGTTTTTATTTTAGGAGGCGTTTTCTACCTGCTGGTCCACAGCCTGCTGATCCTGCTGCCCCTGATACTGGAGGGCATTGGTATGTTTGGCGTGATTGTATTAAATGGAATGGGCAAGCGGAACAGCGCCAACCTCGGCATGTTTGCACTCCATTATGTAGCTGCCGGCTACTGGACAATTTTACTGGGCAATGCCATTCCTATTGAAGTGGTGATCGCCTTTTTACTGATCTTCCTTATATGCGGTTCTTTCCTTGTATACAGGCAGCATAAGATAAGAATGCCGTTACTCCTGGCCATAGGGGTATTGCTGGTGGTAACACAGGCCAACAGCTATTTCGGTTTTATCAAACCAATTGAGCTCAGCTCCACTTCCGCCTATATTATGCGGCTTTGTACCACCAGCGGGATGCTTACTTTTATCCTCTTTGTGATCTTTGAATTTATGAACGAGATCATCCGGCTGATGGACGACCTGGGCAAGTCAAACAAGGTGCTGTCTGCCAACGCCGCTTTTTTACGGGAAACCTTTCACGAGCTGAAAACGCCACTGAATAGTATTTATGGCATTGCCCAATTGCTGGACCTTGCCAGGAATGCCAATAAGCATGTTCCCGTTATACAGGAAATAGATATGGACCTGAAAAATCTACTGGGCGCGGGCCAGTTGTCGAAAGACATTGTAAATAACGTACTGGACCTGAAACGGATAGAAGCGGGTAAATTCATGGATATTAAGATGGGCGTCGTTCATTTGCGGCACTGCATAGAGCAGTGCATGGCGATGAACCAGTACACGGGGGTACTGCAGGGCGTTAGCCTGGCGCTGGACTACCGGCTGCCGCAACAGTTTATAGAAAGTGATGAAATAGTGCTGATTAAAATCATCAATAACCTGACTTCCAATGCCGTAAAATTTTCGCCTGCCGGAGGAGAGGTGCTGATCAGTGTTTACCTGGATGGAACTTCGCTTTGCGTGCGGGTGAAAAATAAGGGAGAGATAACGCCGGAGCGGCAGGAAAAGTTATTTCTTCCCTATGAATCGGAGCGGAATCATATTACCTCCGGCACAGGCATCGGCCTGCACCTCACCAAGCAGCTCATCACCCTGCTGGAAGGTAGCATTCATGTGATCAGTGAAGAGGGGCATACTATTTTTGAATTTGCTATTCCCTACCGGCCGGCGCATCCGCCTGCCAGTGCCGGGAAGAAGTTTGAGATCGGGAAAGATGAATTTGAAGGACTGAAGGTATTGGTTGTAGATGATAACCAGATGAACCAGTATGTGATTGAAAAGTTTGTTCGCAAAGGCGGCGCTACCGTATTGTTGAGCAGTGATGGTAAAGAAGCGCTGGAAACCGCCCTGGCGGAAAAACCCGATATCATTATCACCGACTCACAGATGCCGGTCATGAACGGGCGGGAATTCCTGCTGGCGCTGCGCGCCATCCCTGCCTTTACCGGGACGCCTTTTATTGTTATATCGGGAGATGCATTCAACAAATACAGTAACGAATCCGAAGAGCTTTTAAAACTGGGCGCCACCGCCTTTTTTAACAAGCCATTTTCTTTTGAAGAGCTGTATACTGAAATGAAGAAGCATCTCCCGGCTAAATCTATAAAAGCCTAAACTTTACTTTTATACCGCTCTGTATCAATGAGGGCCCAGTCGAAATAGGCTTTGATAGCAATGTACAGCCCTTCAATATACACATCCAGCTGTGCATTGATTTCCTTGCTCCAGAAAGGCAAACTGGCCCGGTGCTCTTCCAGCGTCCGCAAATTACCGTGGTATTCATCCGAAATCTGCTGAATGGCTTCTTCCAGGGAAATGCTCAGTTCCTGCTCATAAATCAGTACCAGGTTCAGTCCCTTTGTTTTCAGTTCCCTCTCCCGTTCCAGCGAATGCAGGTCGTTCGCCAGGTTGGCCGTAAGGTTCAGCAGGAGCTCTATCTTCTTCACCAGCCAATGTTCATACACTTCTTCCGGCAGGTCGATCTTCCCGAAAATACTCACCAGGGGAAACATAATATAGAACCCTGTTTTGGGCCGCCACTGCAGGTATTCCCGGATAGTGGGACTATAATCCCCTTCCTGCATTTCTGTTTCCCACAGGCATTCTTCAAAATAGGATATCATCTCTTTGCAGAACAGGGAAAAAAGAAAGGGGGAACTGAGATCAGAGAAGCGGTTGCGGATGTTGACCAGGGCATCATTGAGGGGTGTTTCCACGGTACTTTCCCGGTGTTCCATAATGGCGATAAACCCGTTCAGCATATTGCGCAGCCAGGCGCCTTCCAGGGTACCGGAAGAAAAGCGGTCGCATTTATCGTCGATAGTGAACAGCCAGGTGATCAGATCGCCTACCAGGCATAGTTCCTTGTAACTGGCCGCAGGATACTCCCTGGCAGCATACCAGCCGAACTTCCCTTTGTTGAACCGTTTGAGTTTTTCGGGCGATTCCAGGCGGAATTCATGGGCCCATTTGAAAGTGTGTTCCTGTACTTCTTCTGCGAGCGGGCTAATGGCAGGAGGAACCGGGAATTCCAGGGCAGGAATGAAAAGGGTTTGTGTGTCCATGTGTTTAGTGTTTATTAAGTGAAAAGAAATCGGCATACGGAATCAAACCGGCCGGGGCCGGGATAAAGGGCATCAAAATGGATAAATGGTTGACATTCAGACAATGAGCGTAATATGCGGGTCAGCCGGTATGGATGATCGGATACGTTATAACAAAAGTCTATAAAAATGTTTTAGCAGGGAACGGTTTATGGTATTTACGTAGAGAAGGCCTTCCCGGATAACGGTGCAGGAATAAGGGAAGTACCCCTAACATATTTATGTTTTACCAGATATAAGAATCTTTTTTTGAAGAAAAAATATGCTTATATTAACATTCGATTAACTCATTCCGATGTATATCTGCTTAGATTTACCTGAACCCAATGGAGTCTACATGCCTGAGATGATACATTCGCCTAACCCTCTAAATAGCCTTGCATGATAACTGGTAACTATCCTACAACTGCGGCCATTAAGGCCATGCTCATTAAACCCATCCTGGCCGGCACACTGCATATAGGCAAAGCAGAAGAAAAACGCCCTGTCATAATTATTAATGCAATGGCTATTGTGCTGAGCGTCCTGGTAATTGGTGTTGGCAGCTATTTCTATTATCTTAAAAGTTCCGTATTTTTCCTGATCGGTATTCCCCTGGAAACACTTAGTTTCTTTGCTGTTATCCGGCTAAATCATATACGGCAGTATTTTAACGCCAACCTGCTGATGCTGAGCACCAACGCTATCTTTATCGCCTACTGGTCTACCGTGCTCGGATCCAGCATTTCCCTGGAACTATTATTAGCCTTTAATACCATCATTATATTCCACCTGAGCTCTGCTTTTTTCCTGTATAAGAAGAGCGGGGCCCTGCTGGCCTGTATCATAGCTACCATCATCTTCGCTGCATGGATGGTCGCTAATTCACATTATAACTTTATCCAGCCGTTACAGCTTTCGCCGGATGTGTCTTTAACCATGAGATGGTCTACCACGGTTGCGTTGCTGGTATTTATATTAAGCGTGATGATGTCTTACGTGGCGCAGATCAGGAGCCTGCTGGCATCCGCCCAGAAACACCGGGAGGCGTCTGAAAGGAAAAGTGTTTTTTTACGGGAGGTATTCCATGAAATACGGACGCCCATGAACGCCATCTTCTCCATTGGCCAGCTGTTTGAATTGCGGAAATCCCAATATTCCATTGCCGAAAGGAAGGAAATCAACCAGCTGTTTGCTTCCTGCTACCTGGCCCGCAATATCATCAACCATGTGCTGGAAATGTCGAGGATAGAGTCGGGGAATTTCTATTCCATCATGAAAGAATCCGTGAGTTTAAAGGACTGTGTATCTCATTGTATAGCGGTTAACAGTTACCTGGCGGCATCGAGGGGGATTAAGATCGACCTGCGGTTCGACCGGCAGCTGATGCACCCCATCAACAGCGACAGCCTTCTGCTGATCAAGATCCTGAACAACATACTGTCGAATGCCGTGAAATTTGCCAGCGGCAATTCCACGATCCATGTAAGCTGTACGAAGGAAGAAGACCAGATCCTTTTCAAGGTAAGGAACCAGGGCGTGGTAGACCCGGAAATTGCCACCAGGATGTTCGACCGGTTTGTGTCAAAACGGGAACAGTTTGAAGGCACAGGACTTGGCTTATCCATCACCAAACACCTGGTTGGTCTTTTTGGCGGGGATATTATACTGGAACCAGTTGACCCTTCCGCTCCTGCTACCACTACCATTGCATTCAATATTCCCTATGAAGCCGGTACCGGGAAAATCAGGCAGCAGCTGCCACCTAAGTT
>NZ_DATCRD010000418.1:0-11947 GCF_036569185.1 Chitinophaga sp. | reverse complement strand
CATAAACGGTTTCATATGAGCAAGAAATCATTGCCTGTACTGGCTGCCTTCCTGTTGTTTGCAGTTGCGGGCTGCGTGCCGCCAAGAAGACCACCCCGGCCACCGAAGCCGCCCCGTCCCCGTCATCACGTCATTTTGCCTTTTTCGCTCCCGGCCGGTGTTGCAGCAGGTGAAGGATCCTATTCAGTTTAACGGGGTCGTTGATGTAGGGCGACAGGTCAAACAGTTCTACTTTCCGGAAGGCCACCGGGTGACTTTCACTTTGCAGGGAAATGGAGCCTTCAGACAGCAGTTTGCCTTCCTGTAGCAGTCCGGGTTTCACGTGCGATACACTGCCTCCGCCCATTTGCGGTTTATTGTATACAATAACGGTATCTCCTTCCACAATGTGTTTGATCACCGAGTCGCGGAGTACAAGCGCTTCTGCCCGCACCCATACATCGCCATGATAGGTTTTGGAAGTGGAGCTGATGCAGTGGTCTTTAATGAGCTTCCCGTTCATCACCACGTTGGTACCGGGCGTGCAGAGGTTTGCTGTAGAGCGGGGATCCTTGCCGTTGCCGCCCAGCAGCTGCTCTTCCAGGGAAATGGGAAAGTCCTGGTCTTTGGTCATGGTAGCTGCGGTTTGCCCGTGAAGCATGATACCGCTGTTGCGGAATGCCCACCCGGGACCGCCTTTCACCTGTTCTCCCGTGAATTTGTATTCCACCACCACGAGGTAAGCGGAGAAATTCTTTTTATAAAAGATGTGCCCGTATTGTTCTTTAAACTCATCGTATTGATCATAGCTTACTTTCAGCATGCCGCTGTCGACCCGGAAGGTATTACCATAGTTATCGTTCAGGTCATGCCCCGTGATTTTGATGTCCCAGTCTTTCAGGTCCTTGCCATTAAAGAGTTTCAACCATTTATTGGGGGCAATTTCCTTTTGGGCTGAGCTTTGGAGGCCGGCCAGCAGCAGCAATGCGGTCAATACTTTTTTCATGTATTCTTTTATTTAAAGGGTTAAGATACCCCTTCGTACAGATAAATGCAAGACGCATCTGGCATATAATTCGTTAAAACATCTGTAATTGACATACTTTCTTATGCAAACACTATTACGTTTACCTTTCCTTTTCTGGATATTGGCAGCCCCCGCTGTTTACGGACAGGAGAATAACAACTGGCAACAGGCATTGGAGCAGCAGCTGCAGGTATTGGAATCTGCAGAACCGGCAGCATGGCCTCCCAGGATAGACACGCTTACCATGCTGGCCCAAGCGCATCCGGACGAATGGCTGCTACAGTATTATGCCGGCTGGGCAGCTACGCAGTTATCGTTTAAATCAGGTAAAAAAGAGGCCGAGTCATTATGCCGGGAAGCTGAACCTTTTGTGAAAAAGGCGTTGCAGCTGCAGCCGGGCAACACCGAAACACTGGCATTGATGGGTTACTGGCTCTCGGCTAAGATCAACGCTGCTCCTTCGCGGGGAGCTTCCCTGGGCGCACAAAGCAGGAATTATGCAGAAAAGGCTATAGCAGCCGATTCCACCAACCCCAGGGCATGGCTGGTGAAAGCATTGAATATTTATTACACACCGGCTATTTTTGGTGGCGGTAAGCAACGGGCAAAACCCACCGTTGATATTACGGCTGCACGGTTTGCTGCCTTTAAACCGGAAAATGCGCTGGCGCCTAACTGGGGGCAACAGATTTTTGATGTACTGATGGCATCTTACCGGCAATGATATTTTCCCGGATTCTTATCAGCGTTATCCCCGAAAATATTATTCAGTACTGTGTAAGAAATTACGCACCGTGCCAGATGCGCCACAGGATCATAACAGACATTTTAATATCTATTTATTTAAATATCAATAACTTATTTCATTTTAATCAAAAGTGCAGGGTTTTAGCTGTAAGTTCCCCAAACTGTATATATGAGTTCCTTAACACAACAACTTCAATTGCAAGATCCACAACAACCAAAAGCAGGGTCCTTATATGATAGCTCTAATATCATCAATGTTACGCCCGAAGGCAGGATTGTGTCTATTTTCACCGGCGCATGGCTGGTAGGCAATGCGATCAGCAAGGTAGACAAGTCTCCCGTATCCAGTCTTATTAAACTGCTGGGAGCCGGTTACCTGTTGTATAGGGGAATCAGTGGCAACGACCTGGTGAATGGTCTTTTCGGCAAGCGGAAACCCGACAGGCACACGGCGGCTATAAATATCAGGACTACTGTTTCCATTGATAATCCGAAAGAGGAAGTATATTATTTCTGGCGGCAGCTGAACAACCTGCCGGTATTTATGAAGCATTTGCAGTCGGTAGAAGAAACGGATCCGTTCCACTCTCATTGGGTGGTAAAAGGACCTGGAGGCATTGGTACGCTGGAGTGGGATGCAGAAATTGTGAAAGAGGTGCCGGGGGAACTGATCGGCTGGCGGTCATTGCCAGGATCTTCCATTGCTACAGCAGGCAGGGTTACTTTCCGTGAAGCCTTTAATGGCGGAACTGAAATTGACGTAATGATCACTTACCGGCCACCTGCGGGATATGTTGGCTCAGGACTGGCCTGGCTGTTGAATCCGGCGTTTGAAAATATGCTGGTGAAAGATATCAGACGTTTTAAAAACTATATGGAAACCGGCGAAATCCTTAAATAACTCTGGAAAAAGAAAGAAGCGGAGATAATGAACCACCTGTTTGTTATCTCCGCTTCTTTTTATGTAAACTATCATTATGATAATGCTTCTCTCCTGAACCTGTTGTATACGCCCTGGCTCTTATTGATCAATTTGAGCACCCTTTGGCGGACATCGTCCTGCAAACCGGCTATTTCATGTTCGAATACTTCTTTCAGATCAGATAAATCCTCCCCTCCTTTTCCTACCAGGCCATTGATCTTATGGCGCCAGTCATCTGCCGTTGTTTTAATCTTTTTACGGGTTTTGTCACCACTATCGGGGGCTGTCAGTAACCCGATCACTAAACCGGTAGTTAAGCCGGCTATAGCACCTGCAAGAAATTTCGTTGTAGACATAGTTTCTGGATTTTTATGGTTTAACAAATGATCGGTGTGCATGGTTCATTCACACTATAACCCGAAATTTTCAAATATCAGGCCATTAACAAACTGTAGGGAAGTTCCGGTCTTAAAGAAATGTTATAGTAAGATAAAAGAGAGAGAAAACCACCTGCTAAAGGAGAGTAAATGTACCAGTATCAATATCGTGAAAAATCGAAGGAACGCTATCCAGGACAACATCAGAGTTGACATTGTCCCGGCAGGTGGATAAGATAAGCGTATTAGATAATGGAATTTATAAAAGGTCAAACGGAGCAGTAAAATAATTACATTCTGGTATTTTTCAAACCTTTTTGAAAGAAATGAAATAATAAATTTTATTAAAAAGTAAATACTCCCCGGAAAGCAAATACCACAGAGGATTCGTGTGTTTCGGCGAAATATTATATAATTATACAATATCTTTCATATAATACCTTTTTAGCCCGAATATCTGAAAAGCACCAGGTATGAAAATGAAATGTTAATAGGAAAATAACGCGGATTTTGTCTGACTCAGGATTATGATGATTTCAATGATTATACTGATTTTACTTTTTGAATTTATAATTAAGGGAGATGAGAACAGTATATCCGCTTTCATCTCCCCTAATTTTTTAAACTCTAAATAAAATCAAAGTAATCATTATAATCAGCGTAATCAGTGTTCCAAGACAAGAACATCTGCCCGGGCCATACTTAGCCTGTGTTTTCAGCGTGGGCATAAGGTGGGCCTGATGCCTCCTACTTTGCATCCAGCATATTGGAAACCAACCGGTTAAAGTCGGCCTGGAATTGCTCATAATGCTCACCTGTTCCGGGACCGGAGAAGCCGGTATGTACTTCCTCTACGTTTCCTTTTTTATTTATGAAAATGGTGGTGGGAAAGCCTTTGATACCGGTAAGCTGCGGGAGTGTTTTTTCCCCTTTTTCAGGATCAGCGGGCGTTACGCCGGTGATCAGTACCGGGTAGTGTACATCAAAACGTTTGAGGAAGCCTTCCAGCGCACGTTTGGACTTGTCGAAATCCGTGGTGCGCTCGTAGGCGAGCCCTATCACTTCCACGCCACGGTCCTTGTTCTTTTCGTACCATTTGCTGAGGAAGCCGGTTTCGTCCATACAATTGGGGCACCAGGAGCCCATGAGAGTTATGATGACCACTTTATTCCTGAAGCGGTCGTCTTTGATGCTTACTTTATTGCCGTTAAGATCAGGGAAGGTAAAGTCCAGTTGTTGCTGGCCTGGTTTCATGGTGGCAATGGTCCTTTCATCGGGGAGTTTAGCGGTATCGTTTTTCACGGCAGTCCAGTATTCCAGCCCATCGCCGATGCCGGCAAAGAAGCGGCCGCCGGTGATGCTGTCTTTCCCTATGCGGGCTGTGAAGAGGTAAGCATGGGAGCCATCGAAGGTAGAAAGACGGAGGCTATCGCCGTCTACAACGCCGTCGAGAAAGCGGTAATCGCCGGTGGTAGTGAGGAAAGTACCCTGTACAGTATTACCCGATTGTTTGAACTCGCCGATGGCGGTGGATGGCGCTTTGTCTTTATCTTTTGCAGATACGAATCGTGTTACCCAGCGACCGGACACGTTAGCCGTGGCTGGTGCGCTAACGGCAAAACGTTCTGCTTTACCTGCTATGGCAGAGAATGGAATGCTTACATCCTTATCGGCCAGATGCCTTATCCATAGGCCTTCCGCGGCGCTGTCGGAGTTAAGCTTTGCCTTGAATTCCGAATCAAAGAAAGGCATTTTGATCAGGAGGGAATCGCCTGTTACAGTCACTTCATCAACCAGTAATTTATCTGTTGCATTAAGCACATAGAGCACTTTTTTGCCGGCGGTATCTTTTACTTCGAAATTGAAAACGATGTCTGCCCCATCGTTACGATGCAGTTTCGCCTGCCACACACCATTGGCAAGACTTTTAGCGGTATGGCCGGTATTGCATGCGCTGAAAGCCAGGCCCATACCTGCCAGGAAGATGGATAATTTTCCCATAAGACTACAATTTTGAATAGTTCCTTTCGCCAAAGAGCAGGCTACCGATACGTACCAGGGTACTCCCTTCCTGCAGGGCGAGGTGGTAGTCGGCGCTCATGCCAATGGACAGTTCTTTAAAATACGGTTCGTTGTTAAAATAAGTGGTTTTAACGGATCCGAATAATTCATGGAGCTGGTGGAACTCTTCACGGATCTGTGTTTCATTGGTAGTATTGGTAGCCATGCCCATCATGCCGGTAATGCGTACCTGTGCAAAAGCGGATGGATTGGCCTGGTAAGTTTGCAACAGTTGCTGTAACTCCTGTGCATCCATACCAAACTTTGTTTCTTCTGCCGCAATGTGCACCTGTAACAGGCAGTGAATGATCCGTTGGTGTTTGGCTGCTTGTTTATTGATTTCCTGCAGCAGTTTTAAACTATCCACTGCATGAATGGTATGTACAAACGGCGCGATGAATTTTACTTTATTGGATTGCAGGTGCCCAATAAAATGCCATTCTATATCAGCTGGTAAAAGCGTTTGTTTTTCTGTCAGTTCCTGTACGTAATTCTCTCCGAAGATCCTTTGTCCTGCTGCATAGAACGCAGCAATATCCTCTACCGGTTTCGTTTTCGAAACGGCCACCAACCGGGCGTTAAATGGTTTCAGCCGGTCGAGTACTTCCTGGTATGCTTCTAAATTGATTGCCATCGCGCAAAGATACGCGGATTTTGTCTGACTCAGGATTAAACTGATTAGACTGATTACCCGGATTTGATCATTTAGATTTTAAAGGATTGGGGGAGATATCAGCGAAAGTTATATATCCGCTTATATCTCCCCGAATCTTTTTTAATCATTACAAAATCTAATCAGTGTAATCAGTCTAATCAGTTTAATCCTGAGTCAGACAACATCCGCGGCAAGCTACGCGAGGATGCTCCTGCTGATAACGATGCGTTGTACTTCGGAAGTGCCTTCATAGATCTGGGTGATCTTGGCGTCGCGCATGAGGCGTTCCACGTGGTATTCTTTTACGTAGCCGTAGCCGCCGTGCACCTGCACTGCTTCGGTGGTTACCCACATGGCGGTTTCAGAGGCAAACACCTTGGCCATGGAGCTGCTGAGGGTATAATCGAGGTGCTGATCTTTATCCCATGCGGCTTTGAGGCATAGCAGGCGCGCACTTTCTATGCGGGTGGCCATATCGGCCAGTTTGAACTGGATGGCCTGGTGCTGGGATATTTCTTTACCAAATGCTTTTCTTTCCTTGGAGTATTTAAGGGCCAGTTCATAGGCGCCGCTGGCGATGCCCAGCGCCTGGGAAGCGATACCAATACGGCCGCCGGCAAGGGTTTTCATAGCAAATTTAAACCCGAAGCCATCCTCTCCTATCCTGTTCTCCTTGGGTACTTTTACATCCTGGAACATTACGCTGTGGGTATCGCTGCCGCGGATACCCAGTTTATTTTCTTTGGCGCCGATAGTGATACCGGGCATTCCCTTTTCTACTATAAGGGCGTTGATGCCTTTACTTCCTTTTTCAGGATGGGTTTGTGCCATTACCAGGTATACGCTGGCGGAATTACCATTGGTGATCCAGTTTTTGGTACCATTAAGCAGGTAATGATCGCCTTTATCTTCAGCGATGGTACGCTGGGAAGTGGCGTCGGATCCGGCTTCCGGCTCACTGAGCATAAATGCGCCTATGATCTGCCCGGATGCCAGGGGCACCAGGTATTTCTGTTTCTGTTCTTCTGTACCAAACGTTTCGAGGCCCCAGCATACCAGGGAATTATTAACGCTCATCACCACAGAGGCGGAAGCATCTACCTTTGATATTTCTTCCATTGCCAGTACATAGGAAATCGCATCCAGTCCTGCCCCACCATATTTCGGGCTTACCATCATACCGAGGAAACCGAGTTCTCCCAGTTTTTTAATCTGTTCTGCAGGAAACTTCTGGTGCTCATCTCTCTCTATTACTCCGGGCAATAGTTCATTGACAGCAAAATCGCGTGCTGCCTTTTGTATCATCAGATGTTCTTCCGTCAATTGAAAATCCATGGTGTATAATTTTATAAGGTAATCCACTCAAATTATTTATAAATCAGCAGCTAAAAAAATAGCCCGGTTAAAATTCAATGTTGTCAACCAGAACCGGGGAAATATTGAACAAATCGCTACAATAACGCTACTGTATTGGATTTGGTTCAGATATTATATGCAAGTTTTTCACCATTGCATGTTCGGCTGCTTTGGGCGTTCACATAAAATCCTGTAGCTTGCCTTTAATGCTATTTTTATGAAGAACATTAAAATAATAGAAGTAAAATCAGAAATAGGAGCAGGTACGCGTGGCGCCAGTTTGGGAGTAGATGCTATTAAGATTGCCGCGCTGGACTTTATGAGCAACTTTTTTGTACACTTCCCCACCGAAGCAATTGAAACGGAAAATAAGCTGTTGTTTGAACCTATTGAATCGCCCTATGCCAAAAGGATCAAAGGCACTTTTAACATGTACGAGCGCATCAGTAAAAGCGTGTGCGAAACCGTAAAGGCCAACTGGTTCCCGGTGCTGCTTTCCGGCGATCACAGCACCGCAGGCGCCACCATTGCAGGTTTAAAAATGGCGCATCCAAAAGCCAAGCTGGGAGTGATATGGATAGATGCGCATGCCGACCTTCACACGCCTTATACCACGCCTTCCGGCAATATGCATGGGATGCCGCTGGCTACGGCTATAGCAGAAGACAATATGGACTGCAAGGTGCACGACCTGGATGAAAATACTGTCAAAATGTGGAATGCCCTGAAGAACATCGGGAAAATAGCCCCGAAGGTGCTTCCTGAAGATATTGTATTTATTTCACTGCGGGATTATGAGAAAGAAGAAGATCACCTGATCAAGCAATATGGTATGAAAGTGATCACTACCAGTGAGGTACGCCGGAAAGGACCGGAAAATATTTCCCGTTCCGTGTTCCGTTACCTGAGCGATTGCGAGTATATCTATGTTTCGTTTGATGTAGACAGCCTGGACGCTTCCATTTCCAAAGGTACCGGCACGCCGGTAAGTAACGGCCTGCGCGAGCGTGAGGCGGAAGACCTGATCGCCAAGTTCATGCAGCATCGCAAGATCTGCTGTTTCGAGATCACGGAAGTGAACCCTACACTGGACCGGGAAAACCTGATGGCAGAAATAGCCTTTAATATCCTGCAGCGCAGCGTGAATGTGCTGATGATGAACTGATGTTGATGTTTGTTATAATTTGAAATAGGCGATGAGCCAGCCGGTTACCTCGCTGTAACTGCGGATGCCCTTATCCTGTTTGTTGGCTTTAAGGTAGCGGTCGTACAGGAAGGAAGAGTAGGCATCTACTTTCCCGGTGTAGGGCTCATAGAAATCAATGATCGCTTTATAGTCGGCCTTTACACCCGGGAGCGCCTTTTGCCAGATGTTATGTGCAAGCGTGGTATCGCGGCGGGCCAGCTGGCGTACGCTGTAAAGGAACATATCAAAATTGGCGGCATAACGGAAATGGCTATCCGGAATACTGGTAGCCGCCAGGTAACCTACAAAATTAGCTTCTTCTTCCGGCGCATAACCGATCTGGTGAGCAATTTCATGACAGGAAACAAATGGCAGCAATACACCGGGAACAGTAGTATTTACCTGTGCTTCATTGGTGAACGGATTAAGATAACCCGTAACGCCGGGGTAGTTAAGCCAGTGCCCGAATACAGCCGGTTTAATGCTGGGCGCCCTGTACCGCAGGGCTGGCCAGGTTTTGGCCGCAGCATCATAGGCGGCAATGGCGCGCTCAAAAACCGGTTTACCGGTGGTATCTGTTTTCATGATACCGGCAGTATCGCCGGTATTGGTCTTTTCCAGGTTAACCAGCTGCAATAAGGTGTCGGACAGCTGATAGAGTTGCTGCGTATTATAGGCGCCGGTAACGACGAGGCGGGTATCGCGGGCCAGGGAGTTGCGCTCGTAGTTAAAACCCCATAATACCAGGAAGGCCAGGTAAACGCTCAGGAGGAATTGTACCCCGCGAAGCAACTGGAATCCCAGGGCTTCCCAGCGGGCACGGATGAGTTTATAACATAGTTTTAACAAATAGAGTATTCCTCCGATAATCCAGGCAGTATATATTACATCGCCAATACTAAATGGAACTATACCTGTTACTTGTCTGAACGCCAAACTACTCCAGCTGTACCACCTGTGAAAGTAGAAATCGCCGAAGCGGTTACTCCAGGCGAATAATCCTTTTAACAACAGTATAGCCGTAAGTGTTAGTACAATACGGACGATTTTCTTTTTAATCCGGACTTTTGTCTCCATATAATGTGGCGGATCATGATAGATGAAATTCTACAAAAACAGTTAAGCGCGGCACTTTCCGAACAATTGAAAGTAAAAATACATATTAATGAAGCAAAAACCGTGCATGGTGGCGATATTAACGAATCTTTTCGTATAGCCACCAACGAGGGTTATTTTTTTATTAAGATGAACGATGCGGTGAAATACCCGGATATGTTCAGGCAGGAGCACGCAGGTTTGCTGGAACTTCAGGGCGCCAGGGCCCTGCATACGCCAAAGCCGCTGGCATACGGCAGTGTAGGCAGTCGGGCCTACCTGTTGCTGGAATTCCTGACGAAGGGACAGGCTGTGGCTGATTTCTGGGACGATTTTGCAATATCGCTGGCGAAGCAGCACCGTGTAACACAGCCTCATTATGGGTATGCCGGGGCAAATTATGTGGGCAGCCTGAAGCAGTATAATACGCCTTACAGCAGCTGGCCCGTGTTTTATGCGTTTAACCGTTTGTTGCCGCTGATCCGGATGGCGTACGACCAGCAGCTGGTTGACAAACAGCTGGTACAACAGGTAGAGCGGTTATGCCGGAAGTTGCCGCAGTTATTCCCGGCAGAGGTGCCTGCGTTGCTGCACGGCGATCTGTGGTCAGGTAATTTTATGGTGGGGAGTAACGGGCGCGCCTGTATTTTTGATCCGTCGGTATACTACGGGCACCGGGAAATGGATCTGGCGATGACGCGGCTTTTCGGAGGTTTTGATACAAGATTTTATTACGCTTACCAGGCCGCTTATCCTTTGCAGCCGGGATGGCAGCAACGGATAGGCGTTTGCCAGTTGTACCCGTTGATGGTACATTTTATTTTGTTTGGCGGTAATTACTACAATAGTATCAGAGAGGTCCTGCAATCGTACTGATCATTCCCCGTGGGCATCAATAAAATCGCGCATCTTGCCATATTCTTCTTCCACTATGGGATAGTAGCGGTTTACATCTGCCGTAATTTCATCAAAAAGCCGGCAGATCTCAGTGCTATGCAGGTCCTGGTTGATACGGAGGTAATTTTCCAGCTCCTGCATTTTGGCGCTGATCCAGGTAAGGCCCACCATGGCGAAATTCGGTTTTAGTTTATGTACCTGGAATTTCATGGCTTCCCATTCATGGTTATCCACCATTGTTTGCAGTTTAGCGATTTCATCACGGATAGTTCTGATAAAAATTTCAAAAAGGTCAGCGGCATAGGAAATATTGCTCTCATATAGATCTGTGAGATACCTGACGTCCAAATCATTATTAAACTCAAATCCGCTTAAATTCTGCACTTCTTCCATTATTAGTTCTGTTTCGTCTTCGTTGAGATATTTATTAAAAATCTGTAGTAACTGATCCGGTGTATAGGGTTTGGTAAGTATATCTGTTATTCCTGCAGCCCTTGCCATGGTAGCCGTACTTTCCATGGCTACCGCCGTGGTGGCGATCACCGGTGTGGCCACGTTGGGTTGTGTTTCATCTGCCCTGATTTTCTGAGCCAGTTCCATGCCATTCATACCGGGGATACGGATATCCATCAGGATAAGATCGTATTGCCGTGATTCCAGGAACCAGGTAGCGTCCGGGCCATTGGTAGCGAGCTGGTAATTGATCCTGTATTTTTCCAGCAGGCTCATCATATAGCGCAGGTTCATCTGGTTATCTTCCACCACCAGTACCCTGGCGTTTTCGAATGACCTTTGCAGGAGTTTCCTGCTCAGTTTACCGGTATTTACGGTGAGTGGCCGGCGGCTATCCAGGAAGGGGATATTAAAACTGAAGCAGGTATTAAACCCGGGGAGCTCTTCCACGGTGATGTTGCCGCCCTGGATCTCCACGAGTTGTTTTACGATAGCGAGCCCCAGGCCTGTACCGCCGTATTTTTCACGTATATCGCCTTCCGCCTGTTTATAGTTTCTGAAGATGAGTTCCAGTTTATCTTTTTTGATACCGATGCCTGTATCACTTACCCGGAAGCGTATCCAGAGCTTGTTATCCTGCCAGCTTTCCTGGGTGGCAGTGATAGCAATTTCACCTTCATTGGTGAACTTCTCTGCATTACCTAACAAATTGATTAGTATTTGGTTCAATAGCACGTCGTCGCCAATAAGCCAGGTATTGAGGGCGGTATCCAGTTCAGCGGTTATTTTTACCGGGCGGCGGCCCAGTTTGAGCTCAAAGGTATTGCGTAAAGACTGGATCAGTTCACGAAGGTTGAATTCGCGTTGGTTAACCTGTATTTCCCTGGCTTCTATGCGGGAAATATCGAGAATATCACTGACTATGCCCAGCAGTATGCCTGAAGAGTTTTTGAGGATATTCACATATTCCTGTTGCTGCGGGTCCAGCTGGGTTTCTTCCAGCAGGTGGGCCATGCCGATGATGGCATTGAGGGGGGTACGGATCTCGTGGCTCATACTGGCCAGGAAATCTTTCTGGGCGCGCTGGGCGTCTTCCGCCTGGCGGCGCGCTGTTTCCAGTTCCTGCTGCAGTTTTTTCTGGTCGGTGATATCCATATGGATCCCTGCCCCGCCGGTGATATTGCCGTGGCGG
>NZ_DATCRD010000417.1:0-12131 GCF_036569185.1 Chitinophaga sp. | reverse complement strand
GGTATGTACACGGCTAATACCATGTCTTCCGCTATCGAAGCACTGGGCATGAGCCTTCCGTACAGCTCATCCAACCCCGCATTGAGCCAGGACAAAAAAGATGAATGTATCGCTGCCGGTAAATACATCCGCCTGCTCCTTGAAAAAGATATCAAGCCCCGCGACATTATGACGAAAGAGGCGTTTGAAAACGCGCTCACCATCATCATGGCCCTGGGCGGCAGCACCAATGCCGTACTGCATTTCATTGCCATCGCAAAATCAGTGGGCATCAATATCAAACTGGATGATTTTCAGCGTATTAGCGACAAAACACCGCTGATTGCCGATCTGAAGCCAAGTGGCAAGTACCTGATGGAAGACCTCCACAACATTGGCGGCGTTCCCCTGGTAATGAAATACCTCCTCAAGAAAGGATTTATCCACGGTAACTGTATGACCGTTACCGGTAAAACAATAGCAGAGAACCTGGAAGAGGTGGCAGACATAGATTTCAGCACGCAGGATATCATTGTGCCGCTGGAAAAACCACTGAAACCAACCGCGCATATCCAGATCCTTTACGGAAACCTCGCTACAGAAGGCTCCGTAGCCAAGATCACCGGTAAGGAAGGCGAACGGTTCAAAGGCCCCGCCCGTGTATTCGACGGCGAATTTGAACTGATTGCAGGTATCACCTCCGGTAAAGTGAAAGAGGGAGATGTGGTCGTCATCCGCCAGGTAGGCCCGAAAGGCGCTCCCGGTATGCCGGAAATGCTGAAGCCTACCAGCGCCATCATGGGTGTGGGACTTGGCAAAAGTGTAGCCCTCATCACCGATGGCCGTTTCTCCGGTGGTACTCACGGATTTGTGGTAGGCCATATTACTCCGGAAGCTTTTGAAGGGGGAAATATTGCGCTCGTAAAAGACAACGATATCATCGAAATAGACGCAACGAAGAATTTCATCAATGTAGAGATCAGTGACGAAGAACTGGCCGCAAGAAGGGCCGCCTGGAAGCAACCTGCATTGAAAGTAACCAATGGAATCTTATTTAAGTACGCAAAACTTGTAAAAAATGCAACAGAAGGATGTGTTACCGATGAAGCCTGAGATAGCAGATAAGCAGTTAGCTGTAAAGCCTGTGATTACAGGTTCCGAAGCTGTGATCCGTTCCCTGATCGAAGAAGGAGTGGACACTATTTTCGGTTATCCGGGCGGGGCGATCATGCCTATTTATGATGCCCTCTATGATTTCCAGGATCAGGTTCATCACATTCTCGTCCGGCACGAACAGGGTGCCACGCATGCTGCACAGGGTTATGCGCGTAGTTCCGGTAAGGTGGGCGTAGCGTTTGCTACTTCCGGCCCTGGCGCCACCAACCTGGTTACAGGCCTGGCAGACGCTTTTATGGACAGCACTCCCATGGTATGCATCACCGGCCAGGTAGCCGCCGCCCTATTAGGCACCGATGCATTCCAGGAAACAGACGTGATCGGTATCACCATGCCTATCACCAAGTGGAATATACAGGTAACCCGCCCGGAAGATATTCCAGGCGCCATCGCCAAAGCATTTTACATTGCCCGCAGCGGCCGTCCCGGCCCTGTACTGGTGGATATCACCAAAAACGCACAGTTCGGGGAATTTGAATACGAGTACAAGAAATGTGAATATATCCGCAGCTACCGCCCGGTACCTGAATTAAACCAGGAAGCAGTAACAGCAGCGGCGGCGCTGATCAACGGCGCAAAGAAACCATTTATCCTCTGCGGACATGGCGTACTGTTATCAGGTGCGGAACAGGAACTGATCGCCCTGGCGGAAAAAGCGCAGATCCCCGTGGGATCTACTTTACTGGGCCTTTCTGCTGTACCGGTGGATCATCCGCTGTACGTAGGCATGCTGGGTATGCACGGTAACTATGGCCCCAATATGCTTACCGGTGAAGCAGACGTGGTGATTGCAGTAGGTATGCGTTTCGACGACCGTGTAACCGGCGACGTGGGCACTTATGTTCCCAACGCTAAAGTGATACACATCGAAATTGATGCCGCAGAGATCAACAAGATCGTTAAGGCTGATGTAGCCGTTCACGCAGATGCAAAGCCGGCCCTGGCAGCATTGATCAAACAGGTAAACCCTGCTGAACATGCCGCCTGGCTGGAAGAATTCCGCGCCGCAGATAAAAAAGAGTACGATAAAGTACAGCATGCAGAACTGTACCCGCAGGAAGGCGAACTGAAAATGGCGGAAGTGATCCGCCTGATCTCAGAGAAAACCAAAGGCGAAGCTGTACTGGTAACAGATGTTGGACAGCACCAGATGGTGGCTTCCCGCTACTATCGTTTCAAAAATCCCAATACCAATGTCACCTCCGGTGGAATGGGTACCATGGGCTTTTCGCTGCCGGCAGCTATGGGCGCCAAAACCGGTACGCCCGAAAAAGAAGTAGTGGCTATCATCGGTGATGGTTGCTTCCAGATGACGCTCCAGGAACTGGGCACTATACACCAGTCGCAGATCGGTGTGAAAATAGTGATCCTGAACAATAACTTCCTGGGAATGGTAAGACAATGGCAGCAACTGTTTTTCGACAAGCGCTATTCCTCCACTGAAATGGTCAATCCCGATTTCGTACAAATTGCCAAAGGATTTTATATCCCCGGTAAAAAAGTAACAGCAAGGGAAGATATATCTGCCGCTATTGATGAAATGCTGGCGCACAAAGGCGCTTATCTGCTGGAAGTAGTAGTGGAAAAAGAAGATAACGTATTCCCTATGGTGGCCGCAGGCGCCCCCATTACCAGCATCCGGCTGGAGTAGCAGCGCCCGCAGGATTCATATTGATCATTTGTAATTTACAACAGGTATATGCAAAAAGAATATACAGTAACGGTATATACGGAAGATCGTATAGGTATAACCAACCGTATCACCATCATATTTACCCGCAGGGGCATCAATATCACCAGCTTAACCACCGCTGAAACAGAAATACCCGGTGTGTATAAGTTTGTAATAACGGTGATGTCTACACGTGAGAAACTGGATAAGGTAGTAGGACAGATAGAAAGACTGATTGAAATTCACCGTGCTTTTGTACATGAAGAAGACGAGGTGGTATACCAGGAACTGGCGTTGTACAAGATTTCTACAAGGTCGTTACATACAGGGGATATCGAAAGACTGATACGTGAAAACAATGCGCGTATCCTCACGATCACTGCAGACTATTTTGTGATCGAGAAAACAGGGCACCAGCAGGAGCTGACAGACTTTATCAGGAAACTGGAGCCATATGGCCTGATCGAGTATACAAAGAGCGGCAGGGTAGCCATTGTGAAATGGAGTCGCCGTTTTCATGAGCATCTGAAAGAATTACATACACAGGAAGCTCCCGGCATTTAGCCGTTGCTCCCGGTAAATAACTGGCTGCCGGCCAGCGCTGGCAGCTGATCTTTTAATCATTATTCATTCAAATCACATCTCAGCTAATAGCTAACAGCTAGTAGCTAAAAGCTAAAAAAACAACACATGGCAACCATCAATTTTGGAGGGGTACTCGAACAAGTAGTAACCAGAGAAGAATTCCCTATGGAAAAAGCAAGGGAAGTGCTGAAGAACGAAGTGATTGCAGTTATTGGTTATGGCGTACAAGGTCCTGGCCAGGCACTGAACCTGAAAGACAATGGCTTTAATGTTATTGTAGGTCAACGTAAAAATTCCAAAACCTGGGATAAAGCAGTGGCTGATGGCTGGGTTCCCGGCGAAACTTTATTCGATATCGAAGAAGCTGCACAGAAAGGTACTATTATCCAGTTCCTGCTGTCTGATGCCGGACAGATCACCCTGTGGCCTACTTTAAAGCAACACCTGACTCCTGGTAAAGCACTGTACTTCTCTCACGGTTTCGGTATTACCTATAAAGAACAAACCGGTATCGTTCCTCCAGCTGATGTAGACGTAATCCTGGTTGCTCCGAAAGGTTCCGGTACTTCCCTGCGCCGCCTGTTCCTGGCTGGTCAGGGTCTGAACTCCAGCTTCGCTATCTTCCAGGATGCTACCGGCCGCGCTAAAGAACGCGTAGTAGCACTGGGTATCGGCGTTGGTTCCGGCTACCTGTTTGAAACAGATTTCAAAAAAGAAGTATACTCCGATCTGACCGGCGAACGCGGTTCTCTCATGGGTTGTATCCAGGGTATCTTCGCTGCTCAATACGAAACACTGCGCAAGAATGGTCACTCCCCTTCTGAAGCATTCAACGAAACAGTAGAAGAACTGACCCAGTCGCTGATGCCACTGGTAGCAGAAAACGGTATGGACTGGATGTATGCTAACTGCTCTACTACTGCTCAGCGTGGTGCGCTCGACTGGTGGAAGAAATTCAAAACAGCTACCCAGCCCGTATTTGATGAACTGTATGCCAGCGTTGCTGCAGGTAAAGAAGCTGCCCGTTCCATCGCTTCCAACAGTACTCCTGACTACCGCGAGAAACTGAACGAAGAACTGAAAGAACTCCGCGAAAGCGAAATGTGGCAGGCAGGTGCGGCAGTACGTAAGCTGCGCCCTAACAACGCGTAAATAGCTATATTATAAATTACAATGGCAAAGCATTTTCGAATTATTGAAATTATTGGCGCTCGTATTTAGTACGGAAGAATACTTCTTTCTTATACTGAATACAGGTTCCATGATTTCGATAATCCCGAAGATGCTTTGCCTTTTGTATTAATTACATTTTATGTCTGAAGTAATGAGTAGTGTCAATTCCCTGAATATCCTGGACGCGGCAGTGAAACTGAAACCGATTGTAACCCGCACCCCGCTGATGTATAGCGCCAATCTCTCCCGGCGTTATCATTGCGACGTATATCTGAAAAGAGAGGATATGCAGATTGTACGCTCATATAAATTACGCGGCGCCTATAACCTGATCAGCAGCCTGCCTGCTGAACTGCTGGCGAAAGGCGTTACCTGCGCCAGCGCCGGGAACCACGCCCAGGGCTTCGCCTATGCCTGTAAAGCCATGAACATCAAAGGTGTGGTGTTTATGCCCGTGATTACACCAAAGCAAAAAGTTAACCAGGTGAATATGTTTGGCGGTGATCATATAGAGATCCGTCTTGTAGGAGATACTTTCGACGATTGCTCCGCTGAAGCCCAGGCATTTACAAAAGCCAGCGGCATGACTTTTATTCCCCCATTCGACAATGCAAAAATAATTGAAGGGCAGGGCACGGTGGCCGTAGAGATCCTGGAAGACCAGTCCGCCATCGATTTTCTTTTTGTGCCTGTTGGGGGCGGCGGCCTCGCAGCCGGCCTGGGCACTTACTTTAAAACGTATAGTCCCGGTACCCGTATCATTGGCGTAGAGCCGGAAGGCGCCCCTTCCATGCTCCGTGCACTGGAAAACGGTGGCCCTGTTACCCTCGATGAAATAGAGCGCTTTGTAGATGGAGCAGCAGTGAAAAGAGTAGGCGCCCTCAATTATGAGATCTGTAAAGACGTGCTGGATAAAATGCACCTGGTGCCTGAAGGGAAAATATGCTCTACTATCCTGCGTTTATATAATGAAGATGCTATAGTAGTAGAGCCCGCAGGGGCGCTGTCTATCGCCGCCCTTGACGATTACGCGGAAGTCATCAAAGGAAAAAAAGTAGTGTGCGTTGTAAGCGGTAGTAACAACGACATCGACCGTATGCAGGAAATAAAAGAACGTTCACTCCTGTATGAAGGGCTGAAGCATTATTTTATTGTCCGTTTCGCACAGCGGCCGGGCGCGCTGAAAGAATTTGTGAACCACATACTTGGCCCTGATGATGATATCACCAGGTTCGAATATATCCAGAAACATAATAAGGAAATAGGACCCGCATTGGTGGGCGTGGAACTGAGACGCCGTGAGGATTACGATAAACTGATCGCCAATTGCAGGAAATATAATTTTCAGATCACAGAGCTGAATAAAGACGACAGTTTGTTCGGTTATCTGGTGTAATTAAAAACGGGAGGTTGTTTCTTTTCCTGGAATAGCTTCCTGTTTTACATTTTTGTCTGACGCTACCTCCGTAAGATCCAGCAATTCACATTCCTCGATTTTAAGATCCCAGATCTGCCCCCTGCAATAGCCCTTCAGCAACACCGGGCTGCCTTTTGCGATGTTAATATCTTCCCTGTTTCGCAGGTAACATTTAATGGCGTGAAACCTGTCTGTGCTTCTAAGCAGCATATAGGCGGTGCCCATTGGATTAATACCGGTGCCAATGTACATGCCCCTGATATACACAGTTTCATCCGTATACTTTCTACTGGCAGCCTGATCATTCGCCAGGTACAGCTTTTGCAGCTCCAATGCAGATATCGGGTAGCGTGCGCATTTTCCCACACTGGTATCTTCCGGTACGGAGGCCGGGTATATATTGGCAGCTACATCCGGTAAAATATCTTTATGCTGTTGTAGAAACGGGTATAGCAGTATGCCGGCAGTGGCTGTGAGAACCATGCTTATTATGATAACGTGCGGGCGCCGGTACCCGTGGCGGTGTTTTGAGGTAGTACTCGACATGACTTGGGGCTTTTAGGGATATGTTTATTAAAGATATCAACAAAACCCAATAGCCACCCCTGCTTAACAAGCGGATAACAAAACAACATAAGCCACCGGCGGAAAACAGCTCTTTTTACTGTTTTTTCAATAACTTATACAGCAATAGGCAGACAGCTGATTTTTATTTTTGATATAAAATAATAAGATCATGGAGCTTCACTTAAAAGGCAAAGTAGCCATTGTTACCGGTGGCAGTAAAGGGATCGGCAAAGGCATAGCCGCGGCTTTACTGCAGGAAGGCGTTACCGTAGTGATCACCGCCCGTAATGCGGATGAACTGGAAGATACCGCGGCCATGTTCCGCCTGCAGGGACTGAATGTGCTGGCGGTAGTAGCTGATATGACAAAGGAGGCCGACCTGCAGCGGCTGGTTACCACCACGGTGCAGCAGCTGGGCCACATTGATATCCTGGTGAACAACGCCGGCGGTATAGACGCTTTCGGCCCGCTGGATACCATCAGCATGCCGCAGTGGCGCCAGGTATTTGAAATTAATTTCTTTGGCCTGGTAGCGCTTACCCAACTGGTGATCCCTCATATGAAAAAGCAGGGCGGCGGCAGAATCATCAATATATCCTCCGAAAATGCGGAGCAGCCGGATCCTAATATGGGACATTACAATGCCACCAAAGCGGCGCTGAATAATTACTCCAAAACATTATCGCAGAATTATGGGAAAGACAATATCCTCGTGAACACCGTTTCCCCGGCATTTATTAAAACACCGTTGGTAGATGAAATGCTGGAAGGTATTTCCAAAGAAAAAAATATTTCAATTGCTGATGCAGCCAGGGCATTCCTTAAAGAGAACCGCCCCTACCAGGTATTGGGCCGCCCCGGTACCCCGGAGGAAACCGGCAGCCTGGTGGCATTCCTGGCTTCTGATCATGCATCCTTCATCACAGGTGCGGTATTCCGCGTAGATGGCGGATCTGTAGGCGCTGTATAAATAATAGTTATGTTAAGTTTCTGGGAGAAGGAAAGCCTGCTGCAATATGATTATATCATTATTGGCAGCGGCATCGTTGGTTTATCAGCTGCCATCAGCCTGAAAGATACAGCGCCCGGTAGCCGGGTGCTGGTATTGGAAAGGGATATCCTACCTACCGGCGCCAGTACCAAGAACGCGGGTTTCGCCTGTATCGGGAGTATTACCGAAATACTTACCGATCTGCAAACCATGCCCGCAGCAGCAGTGAGGGACCTGGTGGAACTGCGCCTGCGTGGCCTTCGACTGCTGCGGAGCCGTCTTGGCGATGCGGCTATTCACTACCGGGAAAACGGTAGTCATGAACTGATAGGTCCCCGCGAAGAATGGGCCCTGCACCAGCTCCCGGAAGTGAACCGGCTCCTGGGAGACCTTTTTGAAGGGAAACCGGCATTCACCCTGGCTAACGAACGCCTTCCGGTTTTCGGCTTTGCCCCCGGTTATGTGAAAGCGCTGATCAGTAATAATTTTGAAGGAGAGCTGCATACCGGCAAAATGATGCGCGCCCTCATTGATACCGCTATATTAAAAGGGGTGGAAATTAAAACCGGCTGCACTGTAAAGGCAATAGACGATTTTCATACAGGGGTAAACGTTATAGTGCCGCATCAAACCCTGCAGGAAGATCTGGCCTTCTCCGCCCGTAAAGTGCTCATCTGCACCAACGCGTTTACCCGCCGCCTGCTCCCGGAAGAGGAAGTAGTACCCGGCAGGGGACAGGTACTTATTACTGACCCGGTGAAAGGGCTTCCTTTTAAAGGGGTTTTCCACATGGAAGAAGGATATTACTATTTCAGGGAACTGGAAGGCAGGGTGTTGCTGGGTGGCGGCCGCCAGCTCGATTTTGCCGGGGAAACCTCTACTGATTTCCATTTCAACGACAACATCCAGCACCAGCTGGAGGAATTGCTGCGTAAGGTGATACTGCCTGGCCGGGAAGTAACCGTGGCCGACAGGTGGACCGGCATTATGGCCTTTGGCAAAACAAAGCAGCCTATCGTAAAAGTGCATACGAAAAATGTGATCATTGGCGTCCGTATGGGAGGGATGGGAGTAGCCATCGGTTCCATCATCGGGGATAACATCGCCCGCATGGCACTGGAATCCGGATCATTATAATGACCGATAAATGTTTTTTCCCCGCTTTAGCGGAAAAACTTGCTTCCCGATTTTCTGTGCTCTATATTTATTTTTTATTTCCACGCTATCAGGCATTCAGTTGACAACTCCCCCTTAAAGGAAAGGAAATCAATCTGGAAGGTATTTTATGCGTTCACGGGTACTTTTTGTGTAAGTAAAGGGTATCAATTGTTTCTTTTTATATAAATGCACTATGAAGAGTAAATTAAATGTATAGTTTTATGACCCGTAAAATGAGAGCCGCCCTCGTGGTTTTTTCCATTTCCCGTTAAAAAAAACAATTGTAAGCGTATTTTTTACATTTATTATGTATATTGATTCGCTAAATTTTTTATAACCACGTTTGAACGTTTATGCAAACAAAATCCTTACACATCTTTGATTACCTGGTATTCCTGGTATATTTCGTAATAGTGGCTGGTTATGGTTACTATATCTATCAGAAAAAGAAAAAGGCCACAACAGACTCCAAAGACTTTTTCCTGGCAGAGGGTTCCCTTACCTGGTGGGCTATTGGCGCCTCTCTTATTGCTTCCAATATTTCTGCGGAGCAGTTTATCGGTATGTCCGGCAACGGGTTTAATATCGGGTTGGCTATTTCTACCTATGAATGGATGGCCGCCGCCACCCTCATTGTAGTGGCCGTGTTTTTCCTGCCTATTTACCTGAAGAATAAGATCTATACCATGCCCCAGTTCCTGGAACGCAGGTATAATCAAACGGTAAGTACCATTATGGCGGTTTTCTGGCTGCTGTTATACGTGGTGGTAAATCTCACCTCAATTCTTTATCTCGGTGCACTGGCTGTGTCCACGATCTCCGGTATAAACTTCTACGTGTGTATGGTGGCGCTCGCGTTTTTCGCCATCCTTATTACGCTGGGAGGGATGAAGGTGATCGGTTACACGGATGTAATACAGGTGTTCTTCCTCATTCTCGGCGGCCTGGCAACTACTTACCTGGCGTTACAGCTGGTGTCTGAACATTTCGGGGAAAGAGGCGTATTAAAAGGCTTCTCCCTGATGACGCAGCATGCCAGCGATCATTTCCACATGATCCTTCATAAGGAAAACCCCAAGTACCTCGACCTGCCGGGCCTGAGCGTGCTGATTGGCGGTATGTGGATCGTAAACCTGAACTACTGGGGATGTAACCAATATATTACTCAACGCGCGCTGGGAGCGGATCTGAAAACGGCCCGCCAGGGACTGCTGTTCGCAGGCTTCCTGAAATTACTGATGCCGGTGATAGTGGTATTGCCGGGTATTGCGGCCTATGTGCTGTATTCCCAGAACCATGGCGATTTTGCCCAATCCATGATGAAAGGCGGTTCCCTCAATGCGGATAACGCTTATCCCGTGTTGCTCAATCTCCTGCCCATCGGCCTGAAAGGACTGGCATTTGCTGCTTTAACAGCTGCAGTAGTAGCTTCGCTGGCAGGTAAAGCCAACAGTATTTCTACCATTTATTCCCTGGATATTTATAAGAAGATATATAACAAAGATGCCGACGAAAAGAAGATCGTGGGCGTAGGCCGCGCAGTGGTAATTATTACCATGATCATTGCCATCGTGATCTCCAACTTCCTCGGAATCGATAAAAAAGGAGGCTTCCAGTTTATCCAGGAATATACTGGTTTTGTTTCTCCCGGTGTATTTGCCATGTTTGCCCTCGGGTTTTTCTGGAAACGGACTACTTCCAGTGCAGCTATGTTTGCAATGATCGGTGGCCTGCTCCTTTCCTTTGTCCTGAAGTTTATGCCGGCATGGGTAAACCTGGAGCCGCTGCACCAGATTGGCTTTGCAGCATTGAACCCCGACAGCGGGTTATGGGAAATAGCCTTTATTGATCGTATGGGATTTGTGTTTATAGTGTGCGTGGTGGGTATGATCATTATTACGCTGGCGGATAAACGCAGCGTTAACAACCCGAAAGGACTGGCTATCGACAGCAGCATGTTTAAGCCCAACCTGGGCTTTACAGTAGGCGCTTTGCTGATCGTGGGCATTCTCATCGCGTTGTATACTGTATTCTGGTAATCAGTTCATTTTTATAATTTTCGTATCCGGATATTTTAGGGCAGCTTTTTGTCTTAAAATATCCGGTACTTTTTCAGATCGCTAATTCTTTCACGTTATGTACTTTATAGGATACGATATTGGGTCATCATCTATCAAGGCGGCGCTGCTTAATGCCGATACCGGCGTTTGTGTGGCCAGCGCCACCTGCCCGGAAAAGGAAATGGCCATCGATGTACCACAGCCCGACTGGGCCGAGCAGGATCCGGAAAGCTGGTGGAAAGAAATCATCCGTGCCACGGAGATCCTTTTACAGCGCCACCCCGTTGATCCTGCACAGATCAAAGGAATAGGCATTGCTTACCAGATGCATGGACTGGTATGTGTGGATAAACAACAGCAGGTGCTGCGCCCCGCTATCATCTGGTGCGACAGTCGCGCTGTTAATACCGGCAACGCCGCTTTTAAAGCGCTTGGAGAGCAGTACTGTCTTGAGCACCTGCTCAATTCCCCTGGTAACTTCACCGCATCCAAGCTTAGCTGGGTGCGGGAAAATGAACCGCATATTTATGAGCGTATTCACAAAGTAATGCTGCCGGGCGATTTCATTGCTATGAAATTAACCGGTGAAGCCTGTACCACCATCTCCGGTTTATCAGAAGGCACTTTCTGGGACTTTGAAGAAAATGCGGTTTCAAAAGCATTATTAAAATATTACCAGGTAGATGAACAACTGTTGTCTGCCATCGTACCTACGTTCGGTATCCAGGGCCAGCTCACTGCGGCAGCAGCCGCCACCCTGAAACTGGCGCCCGGTACCCCGGTTACTTACCGCGCCGGCGACCAGCCCAACAATGCTTTCTCCCTCAATGTGCTGCAACCCGGAGAAGCCGCTACCACAGCAGGTACATCGGGTGTGGTATACGCGGTTCATGATAAAAACAGCTTCGACCGCCAGAGCAGGGTCAATACTTTTGTACATGTGAATAACGATCACGCCCATACGAGAAACGGCGTGCTCATGTGCCTGAATGGAACAGGTATCGCCAATAGCTGGCTCAAAAACCTGGTGGGCGATATCACTTACCCGGAAATGAATACCCTCGCGCAACAGGCGTCTGTGGGGGCCAAAGGCCTGCAGGTGTTTCCTTTTGGCAATGGCGCAGAGCGCATCCTGGAAAACAAAAGCCTGGGAGCTTCACTCCGTCACCTCGATTTTAACCGCCACAGCCGCGCTCATATTATGCGCGCCGTGCAGGAAGGAATTGTATTTGGCCTTAACTATGGTATGGATATCATGGCGGGAATGGATCTCAATATTCACCGGGTACGGGCCGGAAATGCCAATATGTTCCTCAGTCCTTTGTTCCGGGAAGCTTTTGCCAACACCGCCAA
>NZ_DATCRD010000416.1:0-78092 GCF_036569185.1 Chitinophaga sp. | reverse complement strand
CACAAAACGCTGTATGCACCTGCTGAGGCAACCGAACAGATTAACATCATGAACGCATTGAAGGCATAAATTCTTAGTCTACCGGCGAAGGTAATGTACGATTACACTGTCGCCGTCAGTTATTACTTATAACTTGTTCCGTCCTCTCCTGCTTACCTATATACCGTTCCGCGCTGTAATTCCGTTTCTCTTGTATAGCAAATAATTAGCTGCGGGTTCATACTAATTAAAGGATTGTCTGAACTCCAACGGTGATTGATTGGTTTTTGTTTTAAACAATTTGCTGAACGATTGCAAATGTTCGAAGCCTAAAGCGTAAGCGATCTCACTAACTGACAAATCGGTAGTAGATAACAGCTCTTTGGCTTTGACAATGAGTTTTTCATGAATATGTTGTTGGGTATTCTTCCCGGTGATTGATCTCAACATTGCGCTCAGATAGTGTGGAGAAATATGTAATGCTTCAGCCACCGCTGCAACAGTTGGCAAACCTGGTTTGGATAACTTTTCGCTATCAAAATATCTGTTCAGTAAATCATCTAATTTGTCAAGTAATTTATGACTGGCAACCTTGTTGGTATTAAATTGCCGTTGATAGAACCGTTCAATATATGCCAGCAATGCATCAATTAAAGCAATCGCAATCTTTTCACTAAATATATCCCTGGCTTTTTGAAACTCGTGAGCAATATTTGCAACAATTGTATTGATCGTAGTTTGTTCTTCTTCAGATAAAAACAGCGCTTCATTGAAATCATAGTAAAAGAAATCATACGCCTTAATTTTCCTGGCAAGCGGCGTATGCCATAAGAAATCCGGGTGAATGCAAAGCATCCATCCTGATGCAATAGCACTTACAGCTTTGTTGGGTGTTACCTTTACTACCTGCCCGGGTGCCCGGAAGCCTAAAACGCCCGCGTTAAAGTCTTCGGGTAGCCGGCCATATTTTGTCTCTGCTGTACTGCCTTTTTTTAATGATATCACATAAAATCCGAAGACGACATTTCCCGATTCTATCTGGTTATATATAGGGGCAGTAGCAATATCGATAACACTAATCAGAGGATGCTCCGGTTGAGGTAAATTTCTTAACTTATAAAATTGCCCGATTGTTTTTATCTGATGAATCATTCTGTTAAACTGTAAGTACGATTTTCCCTGCGGTACGGCGGGTTTCTACCTGGGTATGCGCTTCAGCCATAGCAGTAAAAGGATAAATTCTGTTGATGAAAGACTTTATTATGCCTTTAGACATTAAACCCGCGAATGCCCTGAGATCATCCCCGTTAAATTGTAACGCTCTTAAAGATAAATTTACGCCTTTTTCTTTCGCTTTGAACATTATATCTTCATGTGTGAGCGCCACAATTGAAATAATGGTGCCACCCGGCTTAGCTATATCAATAGACTGTTCCAAAGTTTCTCCCCCCACAGTATCAAAAACAAAATCGACCTCTTTAATTACTTCCCGGAAATTTTTTGTTTGATAATCAATATGTTTATCCGCACCGAGAGCCATAACAAAATCCCGGTTCTTCCCTGAAGACGTCGCAATTACTTCCGCACCCAGGTATTTGGCTATTTGTACCGCATAGTGCCCCACACCACCTGATGCTCCATGAATAAGAATTTTGTCACCCTTTTTGATATTCATCCCATGCACCAGTGGCTGCCATGCTGTTAAACCAGCCATGGGTGCAGCAGCAGCTTCTTCGAAAGTAATATGCGCTGGTTTATGAGCTAACAACCCTACATTGACCGCCACAAATTCGGCATAACCGCGGGCATTTTGTAAAAGTGCAAACACTGCATCACCAACCTCAAATCCATCAGTGTTATCAGACTTTTCGACAACCTCTCCGGATATATCCCAACCCATGATCACGGGGCGCTCTTCGCCGAATATATGGGTGATAAATGCCGGTGTACTACGATAAATTGCATCTGCCGGGTTTATGCCGATAGCCTTTACCCTGATTAAAACTTCCCCGCTTTTTAAAGCAGGTTTTGGTGCTTCGCCGGGAACCAGTTTATCGGCTCCTCCGGCTTCATATAATAAATATGCTTTCATAGCTCAAAATTCGGAACAAATCGCAATACCGGTTTAGCCTGAGCGGACTAATATTTAGTCAAAATGGAAATATTCCGGCAATTCAATTATTTTGTGATATCCTCTGGCCTCACATTTACCACTGGCATTCTTTCGGTGTTCCAATATCTCACAGTGAAATTTTACTGAAGTAAAAGGTGATATAACATAAATACCCTGATGTTTCCTGGTATGCAGTGATAGCTATGCGCAATAAGCAGATGTTTAGTAATTTGTGGATATGACAAACGAAAGACCAACCATATACGATGTCATCATTATCGGCGGAGGACAAAGCGCTCTATCTGTTGCATACTATCTCCGGAGAACCACATTGAAATATATTCTGCTCGATGCGGCTACCCTTCCGGCAGGAAGCTGGCAGCATGCCTGGAAATCCCTTTCACTGTTCTCACCGGCGCAATGGAGCTCACTCCCCGGAGTTATTATGCCAGGAGGCCAGCATCATTACCCCAGCCGTGCAGAAACCATCGCCTACCTAACCGCTTACGAATCACGATACAAATTCCCGGTAGAAAGGCCCGTAACAGTAACGGCAGTGAATAAACGGGAAGATACGTTTATACTAACCACTACCGCCGGCTACTACTATGCAAAGGCTGTAGTGAGCGCTACCGGCACTTTTAGCAACCCCTTCATTCCTCACATTCCCGGCACAGGCATTTTTAATGGTACACTGCTTCATTCATCGCAATACAGAGAACCCGAAATATTCGCGGGGAAACGCGTGGCCATTGTAGGAGAAGGTAACTCAGGCGCCCAGATCCTTGCAGAAGTTTCAAAAGTAGCTGCAACCCTTTGGATCACACTACAGCCACCCAGATTTTTACCGGACGATATAGACGGAAAATATCTTTTTGACGCAGCTACCCGGCAATACGAAGCAAAACAACAAGGCAGTGATTATCAACCACCTTCACTGGGGCATATTGTAATGGTGCCTTCCGTAAAAGAAGCAAAAGAAAGAGGTGTGTATGCACATTTCCTCCCGGCATTCGATCACTTTTACAAAGATGGGATAGCGTGGGCCAATGGCCAACAGGAAGCGGCAGATGCAGTTATCTTCTGTACAGGGTTCCGGCCCGCCCTCTCACACCTGGCCCCACTTGGAATCATACAACCAGATGGCAGGATTAAAACAAACAACACCAAAGCAACAGGTATCAACGGCCTTTGGTTAACCGGTTACGGCTCGTGGACCGGCTTCGCCTCCGCTACCCTGATAGGCGTAGGACGAACCGCCCGGCAAACAGTGGAAGAGCTCAGCAGTTTCCTCCAATAACTACTTTCCCGCTTTAAACGATAATCCCTTCTCTTCCAGCGCATGCTGCAATTTAGGCATGGAGCTTTTACCCATACCATGAAGCGCCAGTATTTCCGCCTCGCTGAACCTGGAAAGCTGCTGCACAGTCCTGATCCCTTTACTTTCCAATGCACGGCGTGCCGGCGCCGGCAGGGATGCAAAAAGATCCCCGGGAGCAGCGGTATGCCTGGCAGCATTTTTGGCCATGCTCTCCTTCACCCTGAACTTTACTATTTTATTGATTAATGCAATGGGCAGCGGTTTGTCCAACGGAAACTGCACAGCGCCTTTGGAATTCTTATAAACAGAAAGTTCTTTTTCAAATGCTTTAATACCGGAAGCCCCCGGGTAAAACCCGATGTGTTGCTTATAGCCCCCAAAATGCACCAGGTTACCGTTCAATGTAAATGTTGGAATACCGTAACTTATTTTCTCACCCGCTTCAGGTACAATTGCCTTGATAGCTGCTCTCATTTGCTGCAGCAATACCTGTGTTTCCCTGGGAAAATCTGCTATGTACTGATCAATAGTGCTTACTGTTTTCATATCGCTTAATTCTTACTGAAAATTACCACAATCCCTGCATTCCCGGAAGGTATTAACGCGACATTATACAGGGCCATTTGCGACTTCCTCCCTGTAAAAGAAAAGGCGCACCGGTAATCTGTGCACCTTTTTTCTTTTTTATTTTAGGAAGATGGATACTAAAAACGGTACCCTATCGTCATCCTGAAATTTCGCCGCGCTTCCACAATGTAATTATAAAATCCGCTGGAGGTAGTAGGGATAGAAGCCGCTGTAAGCAACCGCTGGTTATCCAGCAGGTTATTGACCAGCAGGGATACATTGTATTTCCCTTTCACATAGCTCAATCCGGCATCTGTACGGAAATAGTTAGGAATGCTAAACACTCTCGTAGCGCTCCCCACATACCTGTCTGCCATCCACTGGATGCCTCCCGTTACACCAAATCCATTTAAAAACCCTTTACCAATGCGATAATTCAGCCAGGCATTGGTAATATGCGTGGCGGTATTCGGCGTAATATTTCCCACCGTTTTTGTAATGGCTGTTGGCGCTTCTCTGGAGATTTTTGAATCGGTGTAAGCATAGTTCAAAGTTGCATTCAACCCCGGTAATATTTCCCCGTTAATATCTATTTCCACACCTTTGGTAAGTGTTTCTCCCAGCTGCTCCTGTACGCTGGCGCCGCGACTGTCCTTTATATCCAGGTTCACCACAGCGTTCTGGCGGGCAATGCGGTATACGGTAGCCGATGCCACCCATTTACCATCAAACCATTCCTTCTTCACTCCCGCTTCCACATCTATGCCTTTAATGGGCTTAAATGCGTTCTGGTTCGAGTCAGCACCAGCCACCGGCACAAACGACTGGTCAAACAAACCATAAATGGTAGTGGACTTATCTATCGAATAGCTCAGGCCAACCCGTGGCGTAAATACATTATCCTTAATAGCCAGCGCCTTGGTTCTTCCAACTGTTTCGGCATAGGTGAAACGCCCTGCCAGCGATAAACGCAGGCGGTTATTGAAAAAGCCCAACTCGTCCTGCGCATAGGCGGAGGTGTAATTTACAGATGTAACATATCCTCCGGCCCCCGCCCTTATGGCCAAAGGCTGGGTGCGGTCTGTTACCGGGAACGATGCAAATGGAATGCTGTATTCGGGGTTATACACATTGAACATTTTTCCTCCACCCATTTTCAGATCGGAAGTCAGCTGCCTGAAATCCCCCCAGAATTTTTTGTTGCCCATATCCACACCTGCCAATATCCTGTGCCGCACCGTTCCGGTGTACTCCTCCCCCGAAATGGAAGCCTGTGCAAAACGGTTTTGCCCTGCTTCATCAGCAATGCTGTATGCCCTGCGCATATCCCCGTTTACCGCTACGCTATCGGCCCACACGCTGTTAGCCACCATACTGAAATTAAAATATGCCACCTGCGCATGTGCCTCCCATTTGTCGTTAAACTTATGATCGAAGTACAGGTATACGCTATGATCTTTCAGTTTGCCCGGGGTAAAGGAAGGATCTCCATAAAAGAAATCATTGGAAATCTTTTCATCCAATAATTTATTTTTAGAAAAAACATAGTTGCCATTAGCCAGGTAAGTGGCTCCCTGGTAAGTATATTCCAGTGTAACGGACGTACGGTCATCTACCAGGTATTTCAATACCGGTGCAAACAGGTAACGATTGTTATAATTGTACCTGGTATAATAATCTTTTTGCTGCCCTGCCAGGTTCAATCTGTACAGCAGCTTACCATCCTTGCTCAGTTTACCATCAAAATCCAAGGCGGCGCGATAAGTGCTGAAACTTCCCATACTGATGTTAACTGCTCCTTTGGTGATGCCGGTTGGCTTTTTTGTTACCACGTTATAAAAACCACCGGGCTCGCCCCCTGCCAGCATAAAACCAGCAGGTCCTTTTACAAATTCAATGCGGTCAATCATAGCTACATCTTCTGCTGTTGGTCCCCAGCTGGCCTCTATGTTCATACCATTACGGAAAGCCGGGATCTTGGAACCACGCATCCGGATGTTGGCATACTGGTTATCCCAATGGCCTACGCGCGTAGCGCCGCTTACATTGCGCGTAATGCCATCTACCAGGTCAAACGCCTGCTGATCAGCCATTACATTCGCAGATACTACCTGGATATTTTGCGGCACTTCAAGAATGGGAGTTCTCAATCGCAATGAGCCGGAAAGGCTATCATTCTTATACCTGTTCCTGGCGCCGCTTACAATTACTTCTTTCAGTTGCTTGTCAGACGCTTCCAGCTGTAATCTTACCTGCGCAATCTGGTCTTCTTCCACAACAATTTCCTTCGACATTGTTTTATAACCGATCAGCATCACCTGCAAGGTATATTTTCCGGGCATCAGCTTCCTGAATACAAATTCACCTTTCTCATTGGTAAGAGTTCCCCTGTTCTTTTCTTTGATCTGCACTGCTACATAAGCTGCGGGCGCTCCGTCTGATGTAACCACCAGTCCCCTGATAGCAGATAAAGGCTCAGCAACAGCCAGCGCATTAACGGAAAAACATACAGTACAAAAAAAGCATACCAGTACCGCGGTCCGGTTGATAAGTAAACGCATATAGGTTAGTTGAATCAGTTTAAAAATCAGGCGCAAAATTAGCTCACGGTATAAAAGCGAGGTTATGGATTCGGGAAATTGGTTTGCGCAATGCGGAAAATCCGGAAGCATTATAATATTGGTGGAAGAAGGCAGAAAAAAGGTATTTATTATATTTGCACTCATATTGTGCGTATATGGATAATACAATATTTATCGCAGCAGCTCTTAAAGAGGATATTGGTAACGGCGACCACTCTACACTAGCCGCTATAGATAAGGCGGCAAAAGGGAAAGCTGTACTAAAGATAAAAGAAGATGGCATACTGGCCGGTATTACATTGGCCCAGGAAATATTCCATTACCTGCAACCCGGCGCAACATTTACCTTATACAAAAAAGATGGCGACCACGTACAGAATGGTGAGATAGCTTTTGAAGTAGCTGCCGATGTACATACCATACTAATGGCAGAAAGGCTGGTATTGAATTGTATGCAACGCATGAGCGGCATCGCTACCCTTACCAATCAGTATGTAGAAAAAATAAAGAACTATAAAACCAAAATATTGGATACACGCAAAACCACCCCATTATTTCGCGTGTATGAAAAAGAAGCAGTGCGCATAGGCGGCGGCGCCAACCTCCGTATGGGTCTTTATGATATGGTGATGCTCAAAGACAACCATATAGATTTTTGCGGCGGCATTGAAAAAGCTATTAAAAAAACGTTGGCCTATCTGCAAACAAATAATCTCGATTTGAAAATAGAAATAGAAACCCGCAACCTTGATGATGTAAAACGCGTATTGAGTGTGGGCAATATACACCGCATCATGCTGGATAATTACGACCTGCCCACATTAACCAAGGCGGTACAATTGATAGATGGTAAATATGAAACAGAAGCATCGGGCGGCATAAATATGAATACAGTAGCAAACTATGCGGCTACGGGAGTAGATTATATATCGGTAGGTGCAATAATAAACCATGCCGTAAGTATGGATCTTAGTTTAAAGGCACAATTGGTATAAATGAAACATTTGGTTTTATTATAAACCCCAACTCTGGCGTTGGCAAAGAGCCAGAAAAAAGCCGCATCGTTACTGAACGATACGGCTTTCAATAGTTATCCGGCTTGCTCAATACAATACACGGAAGCTGATGGTATCTTTGATCTTCTTCAGTTCTTTTAATATTCCTTTATCATACTCACTACCCGTATCAGTGATCACATACCCGATGGCCTTGTTGGTCATAAGGAACTGTGAAATAATATTGATACGATGATCCGCCAGTACCTGGTTCACTTTTGCCATCACGCCGGGAACATTACGGTGAATATGGATAAAGCGGTGCGCGTTCTTCACTTCAGGCAGCTGGATATTCGGGAAGTTACTGCTCTTAAAGGAATCGCCGTTATTGATAAACCTGGCAATCCTTTTTGCTACTGATTCAGGTTTGCTGATCTTATCAAAGACCGCAATCCCCATTTCCGTGCAAAGCTCCTGTGGGATATGTTTTTTACTGTTGCCAGGGTAACCGATCACTTTCAGTTTCACCGCTTTTTTTAGCTGTTCTGCATTGATCTTCTCTCCTTCTCCCAACAATAGTATTCCTGCGGCCGACAACAACTTATCATCTGTTCCTGCATGCTTAATGGTAAAGCCATCCTTCTTCAGGTATTTTACAGCTGCTTCCGGTACATCTCCCGCCACCTGGCAAATAATACGGTTCCTGGGATAGGAAATCGCGGAGGGCAGGTTATTCACATACAGGAATTCATCCAGGCTTGGTGTAATATGATCTGCTTTCTCGGTAACAGACTTACGTTCTATATTTTCTGTAAACGCATAAAATTTCTTGATCATCCCCGATTCCTTCAGCTGGAAATCGGAATAGCCATCGCCGATACCATGAATTTCGCCCTGGAGCTGCAATTCATGCAGCAGCTTCACTTTGCCGCCTTCATTAGAGAGAGGGTTAGCTGCATCATAGCCCACTATTTTTCCTTCTTCGTTAAATAAAAAAGTATTAGCGTAAATATTCTCTTTCCTGATATGAAAAGGTAATACTACCGGTGTGATAAATTCTTTAAATCCACCGGAAACGATCAGCACATCATCCGCATGATGTTTGAAAAAATTCTTATTACGGGAGAAAGATCTGGATACCAGTTTTTTCAGATGTTTTACCAACAGCTTCAGATGGTCTTTGTTAGCTTCCAGCAATTGTACCCTGGCCGCCAGGCTTTCCCTGAAAGAAAGCTTCCCTTCCATAGCCAGGTTGGTCAGGTCTTCAATCTTTTTATAAATCTGTTCTCTTTCCGGATGGTCCTGCAGGGATATGCGCGCCAGTTCATCCAATGCTTCCACCTGTGTAAAGGTGCTGTCGAAATCAATTATATAATATTTTTTGCCCACGGGACGATCATTTGGAGCACAAAAATATAAGTTTAAATAGGATTTAACAGACAATCTTGTAATTCCGGGAATTTATATGCGCCCCGGCATTACGATAAAGCACTCCAGCCGGGTTCATCGTCCTCTTCAGGCATTTCCTTTTCCACGGCCGGTTCTGCTGTCCTTCTTTCCCTGATCTGCTGCCGCCACATGGCGTAATACAGGCCCTTATGCTCTACCAGCTCCTCATGGGTGCCCGTTTCAGCGGTCTTTCCTTTCTCCGGTACAATGATCCGGTCGGCATGCATGATGGTCGATAACCGGTGTGCAATCAGCACCGTGATCTGCTCCCTGCGGGCGGAAATATTTCTTACAGTATCGGTGATCGCCTCCTCTGTGATAGAATCCAGCGCAGAAGTGGCTTCATCAAAGATCAGCAACCTCGGATGGCGGATCAGCGCACGGGCAATGGAGATCCGCTGCTTCTCCCCACCGGATAACTTTACACCGCCCTCTCCCGGCCTGGTGTAAATCCCTTTATCAGAACGGGCCAGCAGGGCGGTACAGGAGGCCTTCTCCAGGGCTTCAGGTAGTTCCAGAGGATCTTCATATGTTAAAAATACGATAAACAAGGCACATCATCCAGGCCGCTTTAAACAACAAAGAGGCCGGACCAAATATTGATCCGGCCTCATTTACAACGTCTTCATTTAATTTTTAGCCCTGATGGCTTTTACTTCAGCGGCAGTAACTGCACTGGCCTTGTTACCGAAATTATTTCTTACATATGTAAGTACATCCGCTATCTCCTGGTCTTTCAGAAAATTATGCGGAGGCATATTATTGGAATAATACTCATCATCTATCGGAACAGACGACTGCATTCCCTTTAATATCACCTGTATCAATGTTGGTTTATCGCCAAGCACAAAAGAGGTTTTGATCAATGGCGGATTTAAATGAGGTACACCGCTTCCATCTACCTGGTGGCAGGTAAGGCAATATTGTTCATACACCTTTTTCCCCCGGGCTATAGCGGCGCCGGCGTTGGGCTTTTTTGTTTGTGCAGATAAAAAAGAAAGTGCTGCACTGAGTACAACGCCTGTTAAAATGATCTTCTTCATACCATATCATTATTTGCCACTGTACGTGATCTTGTAAACCGTTCCTTTCACATCGTCTGTTACATACAGGGAACCATCAGGGCCCTGGGCCAGTCCGCAGGGGCGGTGCTTTGCCTGGCCCGGCGACTGGATATCCGGCACACCGGCAAAATCATCTGCAAAAATTTCCCATTCACCGGATGGCTTACCATCTTTAAACGGTACAAAGGCTACGAAATAACCCTTTTGTCCTTTCTGACGGTTCCAGGAACCATGAAATGCAACAAAAGCGCCGTTCTTATACTTTGCCGGAAACTGGCTGCCGGTGTAAAATAATAATCCGTTAGGCGCCATATGTGCAGGAAATGCCACTACCGGGTCAATCGCATTTTCCCCGCCTGTTTTCTTTCCATCACCGCCATATTCGGGTGCCAGTATTTTTTTATGCTGTTGTCCATCGTAATAAATATAGGGCCAGCCGGCATCGTCTCCTTTCTTCAGGGCATACATACATTCTGCCGGCAATTCGTTGCCCTGTTGCAGGCTGTAATATTCAGGGAACATATCAAACAGGCCATCTCTCCCATGCTGCATTACAAACAGCTGGTTATCCTGCGTGTTCCAGTCGAGCCCCACCACATTGCGAAGGCCGGTAGCATAGCGGATACCATCTCCATACGTCTGGTTTTGCTTATCAGCGCGGAACTGCCAGATCCCTGCTGCGGAATCGCGGATAGGGCATCCTTCTATTCCTTTGGAACCCTTGGCGCGGTCCTGCACCTGGCAGGAATTGGAATAGGCCCCGATATTTACATAAATATTGCCTTCGTTATCCAGTGTTAAAGATTTGGATTCGTGCTGGTGGCGATTAATCAGCCCGGTTACGATCTTCTCCGGCTGATCGGGATTGATCACTTCAAATTTATCATTCAATGCGTAACGATATACTTCCTCATCAGAGGAGGCATACAGGTACTTGTCTTTAATCACCATGCCGGTTCCCCGGTAGGTACCAAAGGTTTTTACGTCCTTCCCGTGTATAACCGCAATGGCTTTACCAGGTTTTGAAGTCTGTATTTTTACATAGACATCCCCCAGCGGTGTTACCGCTATGTGGCGGGCGGCGCCCAGGTTTTCCGCTATTGCAGTGGCCTTAAAACCAGCAGGCAGTTTCAGCCCTGCATTGCCGGGATCCGCTGCTGTACGGCGGATAGCACTGCTGTCCCCGTTATTGGCCAGGCCATGAACAGATAACAGGGTCATCACGGACAAACATCCCAGGAGAACTATTCGTGTTTTCATGATTTTCTATTTACAATGATTGATGAGGGGATATTTAAACTTACCCTGTAAAAATAATAAGGTTTTTATGGAATCCGTAATTTATGGATGAATGGCGTTAGCTCCTGGCAACCAGAGACACATAATATTTCATCAGGTAATGATAAATTACCAGCTCATGCAAACGTGCATTGGCTGCAAACATCCGGTTCAGGAACATGTGCAGGTAATGCGGCGGTAATTCCGTTACTGCGTTCTGCTGTATAGTTTGCAGGTCCTGTATAATATCCTTCCAGGCAATTGCACGTTGCCTGAATACTTCCTGCGCGCCATCCGGCAACGTATAATCGTGTACGTTATTCATCAGCACAGCATTGATCCATCTTCTGTGTGCACGGTATTTATTGTTTAACTGCAACAGCAATGCGGCATCTCCGTGATGTTCTGCAAAGAACTGTTGCTGCAGCTGCTGCAGTAATTTCATTTTCATCAATGGCGTATAACCGAAAGCATTCAGTAACTCATCAGCCCCTTTTAATGCCAGCAGCCATCGTTCCTGGTTTTCAGCGCCGCCAATGGTTTGCAACAATTGCAACACTGCTTCACTGTCGTGAAAAAAGAAAGCTTCGCTATGCTCCATTAAAGCCGGGCCATAACGTTCCAGCTCGCGTACATAAGTATCCAGTTGTATTTTCCGGACAATGTCGTTATTAAGATAAGGAAGCAATATCTCTTCCACCCGCTGCATCACCAGGCTGCTGTGCTGATGATATTGCGGAAGATGAAACCGGAGCCGTATGTGATGATCCGGATCCTGGTACCTGGTAAAGAACCAACGGTCTGTTATCCCTGATAACCGCAGCTCCCTGATCAGGGGCGCTAGTACTTTAAGCAGCAGCTTATCCATCCATTTAGGGCCACAGTATATTTTGATATACATCCATTCGCTGCCAGGAGCAAAGCTACGTTGCAGGCTTGTTGCGGCTGGCGTTGCCATTGAACCGGCCGGCGGCTGCCAGGCAGCATTTGACAACGGTATAATGATTTCATTACAGAAAGCGCCTTGTTCATTGGCAGACAGGCGCGTGGTTTCATTAAACAGGCACTCATATAATACCACATTTCCTTTCTTCAGTTTATCGGTCAGCAACATGCGGCCAAAAGCGCTGGTAAAATCTATCAGCAGGTCCTTATCACCTTCCGTCAGCTGTACATGCCCCGGCAGCCCATGTTGTTCTTTTAAAAGCAGCAATGCCTCATCGGCCGTATGGGACGCCAGCAGTGATTCGAAGGCTTCACGGGTTAAATACCACCTGGCTCTTTCCAGGATTACCTCATGGTATACCACCCTGGGAAGAAAAGGTTCTTCCTGTAAAACTCCCCAGTTCCACTGTATAGAAAAGGCATCCTGTTGTTGCAGATCGCACAGAAATTTATAGACCGATAGTCCACGTGAAAAGTTATGGGCGCTGGTGAGCCGGGGCACTACTTCTTTCTGCCAACGTTGCGAGCGCAGTATCACCCTGTTGTTCCGTATACTTACCAGCAGATCGCTTACCGGCAATTGGAACTCTTCCGGTACGCTGCTCTTTCCCAGGAACGGTATTTCATAATCGTACAGGGATGGCCGTAGTAATACATTTCCGGTGCGGCCTTCCGGCAGATGGACTATTTCTGCGAGCAGCCTGTTTTTTTCCAATAGCTGCTCCTTCCTGGCGAAATCACGTAACAGGTTTTCCAGCTCCGGGTTACCGGCGGCAAACCGGCCCATCAGGGCCAGTGCATTGGGGCCGTGACATGCCTTCAGCAAAAAATGAAAGTTGCCGTTATCCATGTCAGCCGCGGTATCTGCTATCAGCGAGCCCATCAGGCAAAGAAAGGGGGGCAATTCCGGTTTATTTGTACCCGCTGCCAGCTCGTCCAGGTCTGTATCCGTTAGCGAAATCACCGCAGCCCGCCTTGCGCTGGACACGAGGAAATGCTTTAGTACAAACTTCGTTTGAGCGTTCCAGTTAACCACGCCGTCTTTCTTCCCTGCAGGCATTATAAGGTCGTCTACAAGTGGCGTATAACTGGCGTATTCCCCTGTTGCAATACCGTATCCAATACCTGATTCACTATCCAGCGCCATCATAAGGGGTATTTCCCGCTGATCGTACTGCCGGAGGAACCGTTCCTTAAACTGCTGTAAGTCGGCAGCAGCGCCTGAATTGCTGAATACGCACAGCCGTTCCAACCGTTGCAGCAGGGTATTGGTAACAGTTTCGGCCAGGCGGACAGAAGCGGGCTGAAAAAAAAGATCCACCTGTATAGGATCTTTGGCGCTCACGGCCGGGAAATATGAGGTTAGTATATGAGTCACTTCCTGGTACCTGCTTACGCCTCCGGCAGGCTCTTGCAAAAGCTGCTGCACCTGCTGCAATGCTGGTAGCCAGGCCGGGACAGGGCTCAGGGCCTGCAGGCTGCTGATCAGTTTGCCCAGGTTATCACCACCCGTAACCTGGGGTGATAATGCAGTTACCAGTATCTGGTTATGGATCAGGGTTTCAATAAAAGCCCGGGCTTCTGCTTCCGGGATATCCATGGCCGTTAGTACAGCCATTAGCCCTGGCAGGTCTGTTCCTTTGCTGGCAGCCGCCAGCAATGCTTCTATATAATCATTCTGTAAAAAGGCGCTGAGAAAGTACTGCCGTCTTTTATTGCGCAGCTGGTATTCAAAATACCGGTAGGCATCTCCGGAGCGGTATAAACTGTTGTTGGGGAAATAGCGCAGTTGGCTGCCAACTTCCTGCTGCCGGGCCAGTGCGCCCATCAGTTCGGATAAATATGCCATATCCAGTCTTGCTACCGGTTGATGTTGCGATAAGGCCGGGGCCGGTAATTGCGTGGGACCTGTGTGAATATACCCGGTGCTGCATCCGGCGAACAAGCCGTACGGGGTACAGCGGGTACTCATCCTCAGCAGATAACGATACAAGGCAAGCGGTAGTTTCAGGGAATTATCCACCGCCGGCAACCACTTCATCATTTCGGTATACAGTTCCTGGCTGGCAAGGAAAACAGCTTCCTGAAGTAAAGGGCGGGAATATATTTTCCGGAGGGCAGCTACAAAGGCCTCCTGGTCATTGGAGGTGTTACGATGCAGTTGTAACACTTCTTCATATGACAATAGTGGCATTCTCAATAAAAAGAAATCGCAGATACGCAGACGGGACATACATGACAGGCATACTTACTTTAGTGGGAAAGCCAGGCTTCCCTGCTCCGTATGACTGAATAAAGATAAAATGTTTTCAGAGATCTCAGGTGACCGCTATTTTGACACCCGGAATCACTCTTTCCATTTCATCCACAAACTTCTTATAACTGGCGGGCTTACCCAGGTATCCCTGCCGTTCTTCCCGGCAAAGATGTTGCACCTCTCGGCTGGAATAGGCAGTAACAAGGATGAAAACGCAGTCCTTTTTCAGAAACTGCGCTATAATATCTCTTGTATTGCCTCTCAGGTTAACATCCAAAAAAACAACATCCACCTTTCTTTCAGCGATCAGGCTTTCCACAGTATCCAGCTCCGATGCTTTTTTTACAAGTTTCAGATAGGAGGTTCTTTGGATATAGCTTTCCAGTATATCTAATGCCAGAGGCTCGTCATCTACTATGGCACATCTGTATTGCATTTCTGACCAAAGGGGTTAATCAATTAGGAATAATAATCAAATTTGTTTAAGAACTAGCGTATAAAACCTCCTGTCAAAGTAGGAGTAGTCGGAATACTGGATGGTATTGCTGCTGCTCCTTCATTTTTGGAAGCCCTTATGTTTTCTATCGTACTTATATCAGCTTTTGATATAATTTCCTTTTCTAAAATTAACATAGGGCGGCGATTCACAGACAATTTGTTTTCCAACATAAAATATGCTTTTAAAGTGATCTGATCTACAAATCCACAACCGAAGCTCGCCCAATGATCTCAAATATCATATTTTATTAGACATAATTGCCCATTTCTTCGACCAACAGACCGGGCTAAGCCCATAGCTATTCCTCCTCCTCATCGTTATAATTAGCAATGCCAAGCAAACGCTTGAGATCCTGCCGGGAGGCTTTGGAAATAATCACTGACTGGCCGTTAACAACTTCCACCGTATTCCCCATGATAGATTTAATGGCCTGGAGCCGCACAATATAGGATTTATGGATGCGCATAAACTGGTCGGGCGGCAAAATATCTTCTATGGCCTTCATTCGCATATAGGTGATAATATTTTTTTCCCTGCATACGATCTTGATATAGTCTTTCATCCCTTCCACGTAATAAATATCATCGAAGAGGATCTTTGTCAGCTTGTTATTGTCTTTTACGAACAGGTGATTAGTGACCTGGGCTTTGGGTTTGACAGTTTCAGCAGCAGCAGGTTGCCAGCGCTGACTGATATGTGCCCGCGCTTTGTTCACTGCTTTGAGGAACCTGTCGAAAGAGATGGGTTTTACCAGGTAATCCACCGCATCCAGCTCAAAGCCCGCAATAGCATGATCTCTTGAGGCGGTAGTAAAAATTACAACAGGCGGATTGCTCAAAGAGCGGATCATTTCAATACCATTAATATTGGGCATCTGGATGTCGGAAAACAGCAGGTCAACAGATTGCCGCTGCAGTTCATTAATTGCATCAAAGGCATTTTCGCAAAAAGCTACAGGTTGCAGATAAGGCACCCTTCCAATGTAATTTTCCATTAAATCCCTCGCAAACGGCTCATCATCCACTACAAGGCAGGTAATTACTTGATCCATATTTTTCTAATTCAGCGTTAGTGTCAAGACAACTTTGTAATATTCGGGATTATTTTCAATAAATAAAATGTGTTGGTCAGGATATAATAGGATAAGCCTTTTACGGGTATTGCTCAATCCGATCCCCCCTGCTACTTTTTTGCCTTCCGGCAGCTCTCCTTTGCTATTTGAAATTTCAAATTTCAATTTGTTATCTGATACGTCCATTGACGCATGGATCCAGCATTTATCTGTTGTAGTGCTATGCGAATATTTAAAAGCATTTTCGACAAACGGAAACATCAGCAATGGCGCTATCTGGTAGCCATCCATTTTCTCAGTGTCACAATTAAAATATATACTGGCATTTTTCCCATAGCGCACACTTTCCAACTCAAAATAGTTTTTTAGAAACTCCGCTTCCAGGTGCAGCGGTACCATTTCTGTATTGGAATCATAGAGGGTATACCGCATCATTTCCGACAGGTGCATAATCAGATCTGATGCCAGCGAATCATTCCTGATAGATAGTGAATAAATATTATTCAACGTATTGAACAGGAAATGCGGATTGAGCTGTGAACGAAGAAAATCCACTTCCAGGTTCAGGTTATCCCGTTCCAGCCTCAACGTCCGGGTAGAGGCCCTGATGATGTCCAGGATCAGCTTGAGTGACATAGGCGGCGCTACAGTCATCAATACTGGAAGGAAAATTTTAAAGAGGTGATTCGGTGAAAAAGTATCAACCCATCCCGCATCTACTACCCTTACCAGGAAACTTTTTAGTGCGCTATCCGTAATATCCAGAAAAACAACCGCATATAATGAACAAAGATAATTGATGATAGACCAGAACAAAAAAGGTATCAGCAAAAATAATATCGTCAGAAAAAAATAACCTTTAAGTAAAACTTTAGGTATAATAAAGTAAAAAACCGTGTAAAAGAAAAACACTGCTCCCAGAATATTACGGACTACAAACACCAGGCTGGCACTTATTGATACCTCAAAACTTGAGCTCATCAGAAAAGCATATAATAACGCCATACATCCCCACATTAGCAGATGGGCCCATACTCTTATCCTTGTTCCATAATACTTATCAGATAGAAAAAAAGAAAACCACTCCATGAGCTTCCGGCTGATATCAGGCGGCTCTCCATTGGTTTTACGTCTGAAAAAAGCTAGCATCGTATCCCTGAATATAAATAATAATTTACAGTAAGAAGGAAGCAAGTAAGATAAAAATACTTTACCAATCTGAATATTCTTTTATCATATAAATTTTTGTTATTATACAAATAACGCTTCTTGTCTATAACTTACACATTATGAATGCCTTCTGAAATCCCTTAAAGTGCACAATGTTGGATACAACCGCATTTTCATCGCGTTTATTAGTCAATTCATCTAATAAGTTTAATTGCCAGCTATTAAATGCTGACTTTTGAGATGCAAGCCTGAATATATTCGCTGGCTAAAGCTCTTTGCCGTTACAAATTCTACAAAAACAATGATGAAAGTGCAGTCTGCTGCATAAAAAGATACCTTTCATCCATTGTTGTTACCATTGTCACTTTAATATTGACATTTAATTTATTAATAATATTACACCAATCTGGTCAGAAAACCTAGCGAATTTTATCCTTTGTAAACTCCAAAAAGACTATCGATAAGGGTATGAACATCTACCTGCTAATACTATTCTATTCTATGGAAACACTATGAATTTCCCCCTTACAGCTCTAAAGAGATAGGCAATTTGTCTATCTCTTTTTATTATATGCCACCTGCCGCCATAGCAGCAGCAAGCTTATCATTAATAACAACAGGTAACCTACCGGCTTATGATGATAAAGCCCCTGGCATAACCGGGCTACCCCGGCCAGAAGTAATACAATTGTCCATTCTCTCAAAAAAAGGGAAAAAAAGCTGAATTTCCGGGATAATAATAGGGTGGAGTAACCAACGATAATACCGCTGCCATAGAAAACCAGGAACTTCTTCCCGTTAATGGCAAAAGGGTTCCATTGTAATGTAACATGGTAAATATATAAGAAGGGTAAGAAATAGATGACGGCAATAAGCATATAAACGAAAAGCATCCGGGGAAACATATTCTTTTTCATAGTTCATTGTTTAGATCAGGAACCGCAGCCTCCACACCCACCTCCGCACCCGCTGCCGCAGCTGCTGCCACAACTACTGCCGCAACTGCTGCCACTGCTACAACCATTACTACCGGTATCAACACCACCGTCAGCCTTCGTATTTTTATCTTTATTGGTTACCGTAAGGATAAATGCAAGCAGCATTATTACCACCATAACACCAAAGAAAGTAGCGTCGTTGCCTCTACAACCGGTAAAGAAAAAGAAAGAAAAGAAGAGAAGAGGGATTAACCAGCGCCGGGGAAACAAGGTAAAGCGCCTGAAAAAGGAAGATGGAGTAACAGGAGATTTATTTAACCAGATAGCTTCCGGGGGATCTTCGCCAAAGCACTGCCTGTACAACTGCAACGTATCTTCCTGCCAGGCGTCGTGTTTATGTTTCTCTGCCTTCCCCCCGCCTGATGGGAAGTGGTGGATCTTTCTGCCCAGCGTTTTCTCACAAAATACTTCCCAGTAATTCTGCGTGTAAAGCAAATGCTGGTGCCAGACCTTATCTACAATTTCGGAAGGGGAAGCGCCTGTTGGAGAAATACAACAGAGATAAATGAACCGCTTATACTCCTGTATCGCCTGCCTCGTGAAAGCCTCACTCCAGCGCTGTTCCCTGGCCAGCTTCTTTGAAAACGGGAACTTTATGCCCGGTTCGTCCAAATGGAAGTTATTGATCTGTTCCCATAGTAACTTACCTGGCGATAAGCCTATGAACTGGTTGTTTTTCATCATCATAATTTCATTTTTTTATTGTTATTACCAAGATGAAATAATTTAAGAATACTAAAGTCTTGTGCGTATCTTACACCGTCCTTTTTCTGTATTATAATCGTATTATTATGAGTAAGGAAGAATTGCTTAACCTGGAACGGCTGATGAATTACATCGCTTACCAATATCTTAAAAAGGTAAGCTGGGAAGACGTTTCAAAATCAGAGTGGAGCCATGTGGTAAATGAGTTCAATACCATTATCGGCAAACAGCAACGCTTAAAAAAGATAAGCGCGCCCCCCTCCCTTTTCGGTGATAACTACTTCTATGAGCACCTGGTGATCAGGAAGCTCAAAGCCGCCAAAAACAGCGCTGCCATTGCTTCCCTGAGCAGCCCTAATTTCTCCAAGCTCAATGTAATGGCAGTGGCGCTGGGCTTTGCCAGCTATATTGATTTCATCAATAATTCGTCGGAAGTATACCCATTTCATGAGCTCAGGATCGGTATTCCCCTGTCGGCGGTTAATCATAAACTACTGGACCACCTGGTAGGATACTGGTATTGCTATAACCGTAATCTTCCATTTAAATCAGGTAAAAAAGCGGAGGAACGCATCTGGAGATCTGCGCTGGAAATATATAAGTCGGGCGACGAATACCTGGTGGAGCGCACCGGGAGGGATAATCATATGTATTATGGTAAAATAACTTCCTATGCCAACTACATCTTTATTATCATGAACAGTACTACGTTTATCCGTCAACGTCATTTCATTGGCCGGCTGAAAAACCTGGAAGATAATATCAAGCGAACCGGGTATGTCATTAATGAGCTAAACTTTGTAAGCACCTGTGTAAGCTTTAATGAAGAACCAATAGCGCTGTATGAAATATTTCACCGGGTGGCAAAAGTAAAAGACTTCCAGAGAACGTCCATAGACCTGGCCTTCGACAGTCCGCTGCTTCCTAAACATATCCTGGTACATCTGAAAGACAGTGAACAGAACAGGATTATGCAGCACTAACGGTCAGGGTTGAACGATAATTGCACCCAGGGGCTTCCCGGCGCCGTTAGCAGGTACTCCATGTTATTACGCAGGATATCAAAGCTGCCCATTTCTACGCCATTCCACACACAACGGGCAAACTGGTAGGAAACCGAAAGGTGCTTCCAGGAAGTATAGGTACGCTTTATCAACGGCACACAGGCCTGCATATATTCATTTGACTGCTCAGCACTGATATAACCGGCATCATACCCCAGGCGGCTGAGGTTTATAATACGGGCAAAATCCCAGATAAGCATATCCGGCTGCAGGCTTTCACTGATCAGTTCCCGCTTCCTGAACAGGTCAAGGGCATTGCGGGTATTACGCAGGCGCTCCATTACCACGGCCTCCTCCAGCTCATTGGTAGCAATATGCTCTCTCAGAAAGGCTTTACTCTCTTTCATGGATACGGCATTAATGGCCTGCCAGATAATATCGTATTCTATCCGGTGGCCGCTTTCCTGTAACCAGCCCAGCTTTTCCTGCAATGCAGCAGTATCCCTGATATCCCACCACTCCAGCAACTGCTCACGGCATTGTTCCCAACCGGCCCCGGTGCTGAGATCATTCAGGTACTGGCGGTTTACAAAGGCTATATCAGCCCCGCAGGCAACCGCCCATTGCTGCCTGGCATCCAGCCGGCTATGCTGATTCAGATATATAACCGGCGGATGTTCATCCCCATCGGTTACATCTGCATCGTCGCCTGAAAATAACTGGTTGAATTGTTTCACACTATTCTTATAAAGGGCTGGCCAATCAGCCGGACTAGCCGGGTGTGCCAGTTGCTGCTTATACATGGCAATTGCTTCTTCACTAAGTCCCATGTTACGCAGTTGTTGCTCCATATAGTGCTGCTGATCCATTAGGATTGGTTAAGGGTTCGGTTAAAATGAGCTAATTCCTGGTATTTACGGATAAAACCGGGGCAAAGATTTTTCTTTAGGTACAGCAAATATAGATAATGTTCTGATACCTACCTGTTATTTAAGTAAAAGTAGGCCCAATATCTGCCTGGGGGAAGGGCGGTTTGTGGCGACCGGAACAAAGTTAAATGCCCGTTTACCCGTTACCGGTAGTGCCTTCAGTTCCGGGCCGGCGCCCGGGATCATGGCTGAAAGCTGGCCTGTATATGCAAAATAAAAGGGATGTTGTGGTACAACATCCCTGTCACTATGACTATCTAAAACGTTTTGTCGCGCTTATCAATTTTGCCCCTGCGGTTATGCGGTTTGGGCCTTCTTGGCGGCGCCTTTGGCATATCCGGGTTAGCGCTGTTGGCTTCCATCAGGGCCGCCTCTTCAAACGGATGAGGCACAGACGGAATGGTTTGCCGGATCAGTTTATTGATACTGTGGAGATATGGCCTTTCAGTGGTATCACAGAAAGAAAGCGCATAACCAGCCGCACCTGCCCTACCGGTTCTGCCTATACGATGTACGTAAGTTTCAGACACATTTGGCAGGTCGTAGTTGATTACATGTTCCAGCGAATCCACATCAATCCCTCTCGCTGCAATATCTGTAGCCACCAATACCCGGAGGCGGCCGTTCTTGAAATTGTTCAGGGTATTCTGACGGGAAGCCTGCGACTTATCGCCATGCAGGGCATCTGCATTGATATTGCGTTTCTTCAGGTTTTTAGCGATCCTGTCGGCGCCATGCTTGGTTTGCGTAAACACAATGGTGCGCTCAATACGGCGGTCTTTCAGGATGGTTTCCAACAGCGACTGTTTATCTTTCTTCTTCACAAAATAAACAGATTGCTCAATCCTTTCCGCGGTGGAAGATACCGGTGTAATGGTAACTTTCTCCGGTTTATAAAGTAATGAGTTAGCCAGTTGCGCAATGCTTGGCGGCATGGTAGCCGAGAAGAAAAGCGTTTGGCGTTGCTGTGGCAGTTCCCTGATCACCTTTTTGATATCGTTGATAAAACCCATATCCAGCATACGGTCGGCTTCATCCAATACAAATATTTCGAGGTGACTCAGGTAAATATACCCCTGGTTCATCAGGTCGAGCAAACGGCCTGGCGTGGCAATGAGAATATCGGTTCCGTTACGCAGGGCAATGGTTTGCCTGTGCTGGGGAACACCACCAAAAATCACATCGTGTTTCAGGCCGGTGTATTTGCCATAAGCGGCAAAACTTTCATCGATCTGCATGGCCAGTTCCCTGGTAGGCGTGAGGATCAGTGTACGGATATGTTTAAAACCCTGTTTTGCCGGGGTATTGTTATGTAATAACTGCAAGATGGGAATAGCAAACGCGGCCGTTTTACCGGTACCCGTTTGTGCGCAGCCGAGAAGGTCTTTCCCTTCCAATACAATAGGAATAGATTGTAATTGTATAGGAGTAGGTGTGGTGTACCCTTCGTTTTTAACTGCTTTTAAAATAGGCTCAATAAGCCCTAATTGCTCAAATAACATGTTGATATATGTGATGTAATAAATATAAAATAACGCTTCTTAGTTTTTAGCGTTATTACAATTGAGGAGAGCAGTAAAGAAAAGATTTCCGGACTGGAGAGAATAGATATTTCTGTGCTTTATGCTTTTAACTCAACAGACGGAGCAAAGATACTGATTTTTCTTGTCAGGATGTGGATAAATTAAAAAAAAGACATATGAAAGGGGTTTGTCCCGGTGTAAAAATGCCCAAAATTGCCATTATACAGGGCTAAATTAAAAAGGCCGCTATGACGCGGCCTTAAAAATTTACTTTGCCGCTTCCGGTGCAGCATCCGGTTTGGTTTTTGGCTCTTCATTCCCGTGGTGGCAGGTATAGCAGGAAACCGCCATTACTTCACTACCCTTAAAGAACTTCTTGTTGATACGTTTGGTCATTTTCATCATGTCCCTGGCAGTGCCTTTATGCGGATTGGCGTCGCTGGCGAAATCCAGTTTCTTGGCGTCATCCTTCCGGGGCTCGTGACAGAAATTACATTTCACACCCAACGCGGCGTTAAAGCCCCGCATTACCTTAATGAGGTCGTCATGACTAATGTCTTTCGGTAATACTTTCAGATTAGTAGCCTTCTCCGGCTCCTGGGGCAATGCGAGTGAACATAGGGTACCGACAGCCATAAATGCCGCCACCACTACATAGCTTTTCCTGATTTTCATTGACAATGGGTTTAAATAAGTCTATAAATGCTTCCTTCAGAAAGGAATCTACAAAAAAGAACAATAGGTAGTAGAGGTATATACCTGCTTTTTCTTTCATCCCACCGGCGGCGCCAAACAAACGGTAATAAAAACCCCGTACCCAAATGGGCACGGGGGCTTTTTTTGCAATTAAGAGGACTTAGTTATTGTCAACACAAAGCTTGTTATAGATCAACTCATCGGAAGATATTGGCCAGATGTATTGCGCCACTGTTGGTGCAATAACAGGCACCGTACTGCTTTTCGCAGGGAAAGGGATACCCAGCCGGGTAATTTCCATGCTACGGAAGCCTTCTCCCAGCAATTCAATATGTTTTTCCCGGGTAATAGCTGCCAGTAAAGCCGCTGCATTGGCAAAATCGGCGATGGTATAAGTAATAGTGGCATCAGAGCGGTGCCTTACTGCCGATAATAACGCCACTGCAGTTGGATCAACCGAATTGGTTTGCCGCACCCTGGCCTCTGCCAGGTTCAATAACACTTCTGCATACCTGATCACCGGAATATAATCTGTAAAAGGACTGGGAGTCGGGAACTTCGTCCAGTAGTTCTTCCCGAGCGACTGAACAATGAACTTCCTGCGTGCATCTGTGGCTGACTTCCAGGAAGAATCAGCAATGATGCCATTGGGATGCATGGAGTATTCTCCATTACCTGTAAACGGTTTGGAGGATGGTGTAAAATAATATCCCAGCTGGGTTTGCGTACCCGGGAAATCATCTGTAGAACCGGTAAATGGCAGTGAAAATATAGATTCTTTTGTAGAATAAGGTGGTGCAAATACCTTCTGAATGTCTGCTTCCAATGCGTGCCCGCCTGGTGAAACAAACGGTGCGCTGCCGGATACCAGTTTTGCCGCCTCTGCTATCACCTTATCATACTGTTCCATGAACAGGTATACCCTGGTTTTATAAGCGATGGCGCTATAGGCATTAGCACGTGTAATTGAGGTTAGCGCCCCGGCAGCGGGTTTGGGCAATAATGCCTCTGCCGAATCCAGGTCGCGGATAATCTGTGCATAGGTTTCATTTACGGTGCTACGGGCACGGGCATAATTCCCGATTTTAGCATGGCCTTCTGTATGAATAATCAAACCGGGCTTGCTACCTGCCCCATCCCAGTGAGGGCGTGCAAATAATTGCAGCAGCGAGAAATAACTTACGCCACGTACAAACTTCGCGTCGCCGGCATACAGTTTCGCTATAGAGTCGCCCACTACCTGGTTCCCAACTGCATTCATGCCCGCCAGGAAAACATTCACGTTATTAATAGTGATATATCCCTGTGACCAGATCTCTTTCACCTCCTGCGTTTCGCCGGTTGGCACCATTCTCCAGCTGGCATTCATTGTTACGTTGTTCGCTTTTTCATTCACAAAGTCCTCTCCCCTCACTTCATTGGCGATGGCATATTTTCCCCCCAGGAACTTACCGTGCTTCATTACAGAATACAGTCCATTCGCCTGGCTGGCAATCCGCTCTTTGGTTTCAAAAGCCCTGAAATCGGGGATATCTGTAGATGGCACCGGGTCCAGCAAATCTTTCTGGCAGGCGTTCAACCCTATCACCGCAACAACCAATATATTCAAAGCATATTTTTTCATCTTCCGTTAGTTTAAAAGTTAACATTAAGCCCCACAGTAAATGTCCGGCCATTGCCAAGTGTATTACGGTCCACGCCCTGACCGGAGGCATTATTACCATTGGAGGATACCTCGGGGTCCGGTCCCGGGTACTTCGTGATCAGCGCCAGGTTCTGGCCCCTTACATATACCCTGGCGCCCTGCAACCGGATGGATTTTGCAACATTATCGGGAATATTATACGTGAGTGCCGCCGTACTTAATTTCACAAAATCACCTTTAAAAACATTCGCGGCAATGGCAAAGGAAGAACCGTTGGAAATGTTATCTCCATATACTACACGTGGCATGTCTGTCTGGTCACCCGGTTGCTTCCACCTGTTCAGTACATCGGTACTGTTGTTCCAGTAACGCTGATCCCTTAATCCTGCATTACTGCCATAGTAAACATAAAACCCGGTTTGATAAGTAAGCAGTACATTCAGCTCAAAAGCTTTATAGCGGAAAGTATTCTCCAGTCCGCCGAGTACTTTGGGATTAGTGTTTTTATAGGCAACTGCATCTTTCACACCAACGGTAGGCGCTGTTTTACCATCTTCGTATTTATACTTCACCGCGTCGGCATTATTAAAATAAACCTTGTCGCCATTCGCATTAATAAAGATCCTTCTGCCGGTAGCGGGGTCCACTCCATCGGTACGCACTACATACAACATACTGGCAGGATATCCCACCTTATTGATGCTGGTTTGCTCCAGGCCACTGGTAACAAAAGGAATAGCGGTGATATCGCCGGCCAGCGATGTTATCTCATTTTTATTGTGCGCAATATTGAAACCTATGTTCCAGGAGAAATCGCGCTTATCAATCGCAACTGCATTTACACTGAACTCAATTCCCTTATTGTACATACTGCCCACGTTGGTAGGAATGGTAGCAATAGTAGCAGTGATGCTGGTAATTGGAATACCAGCCGATGGCATCTGTGGTACAAACAGGATTAACCCGTTAATATCATTGTAGTAGTATGAGAACTCACCACTGATCCTGTTGTTCAATAAGCCATAGGTAAACCCTACATCTGTTTTCTTGCTGGTTTCCCAGTTCAAATCAGGGTTACCGGCCTGGTTAAAATAAATAGATGGACTGCCGCCATAGGGAGAAGGTTTGTACAATGATAATGCATCATAGTCGCCAAGACCTGCGAAGTTGCCCACCTTACCATGGCTTGCCCTGATCTTGAAACTGCTGAACACATTATTAAGACCAGCGTTTGTCCAGAATGCTTCTTTTGTAATTTCCCATCCGGCGGAAAAACCATAGAATGTACCTTTCTTAAAATTGGGACCAAAAGCGGAGTACTGGTCCTGTCGTATATTGGCGCTTAAATAATATTTCTCGTTATAATTATAATTTAAACGGGCGAAGGCAGATAACAGGTAGTTCTCCTTTCGCAGTAAGTAGCGCGACAAGTCCGTGAGCCAGCCGCCTTCACTGTTATTGAAATAATTATCCATCTGCTTCTGGCGGCGCAGGCCATAACGTTCGCGGGCATCACGCTGCTGTTCAAAACCGGCCAGCAGGCTCAGGTTGTGCTTACCAAAGGAACGGTCCAGTTGTGCGGTATTTGTCCATACCCAGCGTTTGTTCTGTGTATAAATGCTGTTAACATCGCCGGTAGAAGAAACGCCATCGCCCGAGAGGTAATTAAGGTAAATATCATTATTCATCAGTATGTAGTCTGCACCATACTGGGTTTTTAATGTGATCCAGTCGGCCGGTTTTAACTGCAGGTAAACGTTTCCCTGGATATGACTGGCTTCTGTATTGGAATGATCCATATCCAGCAGTACCTGCGGGTTGTAAATCGCAACAGGCAGTGTATTTTTTCCACCGCTCATACCCGAGCCGCTGATATTGTAGCTTCCGTCGTTGTTATACGGAGATACCAGTGGAGAAGTAAGAAAAGCAAGACGTGCAAGTCCTCCCGAGTTAAAGGCTTCTCCTTCCAGTGAGCCGGATGATCCGGTGATCAGGCTTTGTTCATTAGAGTAAGACATACGCGCTCCAATGGAAAACCCTTTTCCCAATTGCTGGTCAATACTGAACAGGAGGCTTTTACGGGCAAAGTCATTCTTTTTCAGGATACCCTGTTGCTTGGTGTATCCGGCTGAAAAATAATAGCTGGTGTTCTCCGAGCCGCCGGAAACATTTACGTTGTGATTATGTGATATTGTTTTATCGCGGTATATCACATCCATCCATTTTGTATCAATCACTTTGCCGTTGGCATCTGTGTTAGCTACATAGCGATCGGTATTACCGGCATTTGCCAACGCCTCATTTTTCATTTCAAGATACTGTTCCGTGTTCAATACCCTGGGCAGGCGGGTGGGCCTGGTAGTACCCACCCATCCATCGTAGGCTACTTTCGGGCGGCCGGCCTTTCCTTTTTTGGTGGTTACAAACACTACACCATTGGCAGCGCGGCTACCGTAAATAGCCGTAGCGGCGGCATCTTTCGCAATGTCAATAGAAGCAATATCAGCCGGGTTAATGCTTGATAATGGGTTCAGGGGAGAGTTGGAAATACCGGCGCCTACATCTCCTGAAAATGCAGGTACTCCATCAATAACAATCAACGGATAGGCGCTCATGGAAATAGAGTTGGAACCGCGGATACGGAATACCGGCGGGTTATTCACAATCCCGTTGGGCACCGTGATCTGTACGCCGGCGGCGCGCCCGCCCAGGCCGGCTTCAAAGCTCTGCACCGGCAATTCAGCGATAGCGCCTCCTTTAACGGAAGCGATACTGCCGGTTACATCTTTCTTTCGTTGTGTACCATAACCCACTACCACTACTTCCGAAATAGCTTTTGAATCTGGCATCAGGATTACACTGCCTACCGTGTTACCAGTAATAGCCAATGTTTTTGTTTCGTATCCTACGAAAGATACTTTCAGTGATTGAGCGCTCTCTGGTACGGAAAGGGAAAACTCTCCCTTTGAATCGGTGACGGTACCTGTTTTCCCCCCGGGCAAGCTTACAGAAACACCGGGTAATCCATTCCCTGTATCATCTGTTATCTTTCCTTTCACGGTACGGGAATGCTGTGCCAGCAGCGAGGTAGCCACCAATAGCATACCTGCCAGCACGAGTAGAAGTTTCCTCATGTCAGTTAGATTTAATTGTTGATAAAAATTACAATGGTAGTATTCAGATTTTGGCAATAAACATCCTGCTCCGGATCATGAAACCGGATTGGGACGCATAAAAAGACCAGGTTACTAAATTAGCTACAATGCTTTACAGTATTGAATTTTAGGTTTCAGATTCAGTTATAGTATTTAAAGGTTTAGATTCAGATTTTTGGTTGCCGCTACAATTACATAATAAGGCTTGCCAGTATTACTGGTCGCTTAAAAATAAAAAAGAAATTTCAATTTTCATTGCAGTAAAAAAAAATTACTGCCGGTTCATCTCTTCAAAAATAATTGAATCACCTGCCAATACTAGCTATCAGCATCTTATATATTTACTTCATAAAAGATTTTCTTTTGTTCTCCTTATCCTGTTAACGTATAGGCATCACCGGTACCTGAAGGATGCTACTTCAGTAGCGGCACCAGGCAGGCGCCTGTAATTAATCCGCAATAACCGGGTTTTTTGCCGATATTCACGAAGCTACCTTTGTTTAAAAACATTGAAGCCATGAATCATTACAACACCATCGCCTCGGCAATCGACTATATTAAAGCGCATTTCAAAACGCAGCCCGATCTCCGGGAGATTGCTGCAGCCGTACATATGAGCCCGTTTCATTTTCAGCGGGTATTTGCAGAATGGGCAGGGGTAACTCCTAAAAAATTCCTTCAATACCTTACACTGGATTATGCTAAAACTATATTGAGAGAAGAAAAAGTGACCGTTTTCGACGCAGCTTTTGAAGCAGGGCTTTCAGGTACCGGACGCTTGCATGACCTGTTTATCAACATAGAAAGCATGACGCCGGGAGAATACAAAAACGGCGGTAAAGCGCTGCACATTAATTACAGTTTCGCGGAAAGCCCATTCGGCGATATCATAGTGGCATCCACTTCCAAAGGTATTTGCCATATGGCCTTTGCAGACAACCAGCAACAGGCCTTCGAGGATCTGAAAGCCCAGTTCCCCCATGCACAGTTTACCCAGATGGTAGATCTTATCCAGCAAAACACCCTGTATATTTTTACGCAGGACTGGAGCCGGCTGTCTGAAATTAAGCTGCACCTGCGGGGAACGGACTTTCAGCTGAAAGTATGGGAAGCGCTCCTGAAAATCCCGGTGGGAAACCTAACTACTTATTCGCACCTGGCAAGTACTATCAAGCATCCCAACGCATCCCGTGCAGTAGGCACTGCAGTTGCCCAAAACCCCGTGGCATTCCTGATCCCCTGTCATCGTGTTATTAAAGCCAGCGGCGATACCGGCCAATACCACTGGGGCAGCACGCGCAAAAGCGCCATCATCGGATGGGAAGCTGCAAAAAAAGGGAATAAAGACGGATGAAAAATATAATCATCTTATCAACCTCCTGTAAAAGTCAAAACAAAGGGCTGCCCGCTTGTGTAGGACAGCCCCGTTTTTGCTTATGAAAAAAAGGACCAGCACTAAATAGTGCCTGCCGGTTAGACGAGGAAAAAAATTTATCAGAAAGTCAAAAATACCACTATTGTATAAGCGTTATCAACATGCCTGCAGGCATGCGCATTAGTTTCTCACGAAAGATCAGCGCCTGGTTTAGATATTGATCAAGTTAGTATATCGTTTGTGATAATTCCGTTTTTCAGATTTTGGTTGCTATAAACACATCCTCCCGCAGATGCTCAGTAGTGCTTAATAGGTTACCTTAAAAATAAAAAATTATTTCGCATTTCCATATATAAATTTTTGCGTTTGTTCCCCGGGATCAACAAAAACTATATCAATATTCAGCATCAATCCTTTACATATACCAATATCCATTGGTTTTCTTACCTTTCCGAAAAAAACAATGACATCCGGAAAGAAACCTGTTGGCCTTACAGACTCCCAGGGCTGGGAAACCGGCATCCGGCGCACTCTTGCCATCAACCCCGCAGATGCCTGGGAAATGTTGTTTACACAACCTGTTCTCGGGTACTGGCTGGACGGTAGCGCCAGTCTCCCTTTTGAAAAAAACGATACCTATACTACCGCTTCCGGTATTACTATCAGGGTTGCTTCCGTTACTACCGGTAAAGTGATCCGGATGAAATGGCAGGAAGCTCCGGGCACAGATTCATCTACCCTGCAAATAAGGGTGATTCCGGCCAAAGAAAAAACGGTTATCGCCTTTCACCACGAATGGCTGAAAGATGAGAAGGAAAGAATAAAAATGAACGATTACTGGAAAGGAGTACTGGATAAAATAGAAACTTACCTGCAGAAATGATGTTTAAAGTTTACCTGTGTGAAGATGTGACCTTAAAAACACCTTAACAAATTATACGCTTTTTTCCCCAAAGAACCTATTATTTTTAAGCCTATTATAAGGCTGTGCTCCGATTCTTACCCCTAACTTTGCAATACCAAACCTACGGGAACGCGAACTTATGAATGTTTACAGTATAGTTAAAGGGCCCCAACAGCCAGAACTGCTTCACCATGAAACACTGGCGGATATCTTTTCCCAAACCGTGCGGGAACACGCCCAACACACCGCACTGGTATTCCGGCAACAAACACTCACTTATCAGCAGCTGGATCACTGGAGTAATGCGATTGCCGTATATCTTCAATCGAAGGGAATAGGCCCGGGAAGCGTGGTGGGCATCTGGTGGCCGCGCAGCCTGGAACTGCATGCAGCAATACTTGGCATTATAAAAGCCGGTGCTGCCTATGTACCGCTCGACCGGGAAATGCCTGCAGAAAGAGTGGAAGGCGTGCTTACAGAAGTGAAGGCAGCAGCCTGTTTCAGCGAAGTGCCCCTGCAGCTGAATGCCGAAATACTAACCGTTCCCCCAATGCCGGATCATTCCGGGGTGTTTTCTCTGGAAACTGGTCCGCAGCCGGAAAATTTCGCTTATGTGCTGTATACCTCTGGCAGTACCGGTAAGCCTAAAGGCATCCCCATCAGTCACCGGCAGATCTGCCACCTGATCAGGGCGGAACAAACCGTATTAAATATCCGTGCTACAGATAAAGTATACCAGGGCTTTTCCGTATCATTCGATATGTGGTGCGAGGAAACCTGGCTTAGCTATTTTGCAGGCGCCACCCTTTGGGTGGCCGATGCAACTACTGCCAAGGCCATCGATGAACTGGGCGATGTATTGCGCCGGGAAAACATCACCATATTACATGCTGTTCCCAGTTTACTGGCCATCATGGATGATAACATTCCTTCGCTGCGCCTCATCAACGCCGGCGGGGAAGCATGCACCCCCCAGGTATTATCCAGGTGGGCCATTCCACCACGCCGCTTCTATAACAGTTACGGCCCTACGGAAACTACTGTAAGCGCTACTTTTGCGGCACTCAAACCCGGGGATTATATCACCATCGGTCAGCCGTTGCCTAATTATAACATGGCTGTGGTAGACGAAAAACTGGATATTCTTCCGTTGGGAGAACGTGGAGAGCTGGTGATCTCCGGCCCGGGTGTAGGCGCAGGCTATATCGACAGGCCCGAGCTTACGCACGAAAAGTTTGTGGATAAACCCGCCAGTATGACCGAACTGCCTGGCGATCGCCTGTACCGCACCGGTGACGCCGCTATCATTTTGCCCGATGGCAGTATCGATTTCCAGGGCCGGCTGGACGACCAGATCAAACTACGCGGATACAGGATCGAACTGGGGGAAATTGAAAACCAGCTCCATGCCATTGCCAGCATCGCAGCCGCCGCAGTAGCGGTTAAAAAAGACAGCAACGACCAGGATCAACTGGTAGGTTATATTCTGAAAGAAAATGATACTCCTTTTGATGAACAGGCCCTCCGCACTGCGCTCGCAAAGGTATTACCACCTTATATGGTACCAGGCACCATTGTGGCATTGGAAGATATGCCACGCCTGCCCAGCGGAAAAATAAACCGCAAAGCCCTGCCTCTGCCGGCTGCCTTTGCAGAAGTAACCACCCATGAAGCCATCAACCCGGATGCACCTGTAGCTGAAAGGATCACGGCTATACTGTCGAAAGTGTTCCCCGACCGGACGATCGATCTCCAACAGGATTTCTTTACAGACCTCGGCGGGCATTCATTACTGGCAGCGGCCTTTGTATCACGACTGCGCCGCGAGGCCAACGTGCCTAACGCATCTCTCAAAGATATTTACATACACCGCCCCTTACAGGAACTGGTAAATGTATGGGCGGCACAACCACAGGAAGGTCAGAAACCACCGCGTGTATTTAATAAAATACCCTGGTGGCGCCACCTCAGCTGCTGGATAGCGCAAACCATTGCGGTACTGGTGATCTTTGGATTATTTGCTATGCAGATATTCCTGCCTTACCTGGGATACTATTATGTAGAACAGGATACCAGTCATCTGGGATATGCTATTCTTACTGCCCTCATCATGTTTTGCCTGCTGCCTCCCCTTTTCTCTGTTCTTATTATCAGTACCAAATGGATCGTTATAGGAAAGATGAAAGCAGGTGATTATCCATTATGGGGCACATACTACTTCCGTTGGTGGCTGGTAAAAACAACCCAACGGCTGATGCCATCCCAATTCCTTAACGGCACACCGCTATACCCCAGGTACCTGCGGATGCTGGGTGTGAAAATAGCGCCGGATGCACAACTCGGCGCAGTAACCATTGGCGCAGAAGACCTTGTTACCATTGGCAGTGATGTGAGCATCAGTTCACAGGCGGTCATCAACAATGCCTTTATAGAAGATGGCCTGTTGAAACTGCGCACCGTACATCTGGGCGATCACGCATACATAGGTAGCAGCGCGGTTATAGGTGGCAACACAGTAATGGAAGACTGGAGCGAGTTACAGGACCTTAGCTTTTTGCCTGGCAACAGCAGGGTAAAATCCGGTGAAGTATGGCAGGGAAGTCCGGCTGTATTAAAAGTAACCAAAAGTATCAGCGACTTACCGCAACCATTGCCTGTATCCAATGCAACCCGCAGAAAATACGGCGCCATCTTTTCCATGTTCCTGCTGGTGTTTCCATTCACGGTATTACTTCCGTTATTGCCCACCATCATCATCCTGAACCAAATGGATAATGCAGCGCCGGATTACAACTTTAATTACATGGTGATCACACCGGCATTGGCGCTTACCTATATTATATTATTCACTGCGCAAACAGTGCTGCTCACCCGCTTACTGCAATGGGGAATAAAGCCCGGCACCTACCCCGTTTACAGCCCATTCTATGTTCGCAAATGGTTTGCCGATCAACTCATGTCTTTATCATTGATCGTGATACATCCCATTTTTGCCACGGTGTATATTTCTTCCCTGTTCCGCGCACTGGGGGCTAAAATTGGCCGTAACACGGAAGTATCCACCGCCAGCAGCGTTACCCATCCTTTACTGGAAATTGGTGAAGGCGCCTTTATTGCAGACGCGGTAACACTTGGTGAATCAGATGTACGCGGACAAAAACTGATACTGGAAAAAACGATTATCCATAATACCAGCTTTGTAGGTAACAGCGCCCTGATACCCCAGGGATATGAACTGCCGGAAAATATGCTGATAGGCGTGTTGTCCACACCGCCTTCCAAAGAACAACTGGAAACAAGCACTGCACGCGATTGGTTTGGTTCGCCGGCTATTGCGCTGCCAAGGCGACAGGAAAGCCATTTCTTTCCACCGGAGCTAACCACCCACCCTTCGCCTCAACGCAGGCTGGCCAGGGCCACCGTGGAGTTTATCCGCATTCTTATTCCTGAAACAGTGGTGATCTGTTGCAGTATCCTCTTCATTGCCTATGCGCATGACCTGGTAACAGATGAATCCTGGTGGATGATCCTGCTGCAGTTCCCGTTCTATTATCTGTTTTTCCTGGGACTGCCTGCATTCCTCTTTACCGTACTGCTCAAATGGATCCTTACCGGCAAATACAAAGCTTTACAAAGCCCCATGTGGACCTCCAAGGTGTGGCGCAGCGAAGCCATCACTTCCACCTATGAAGCGCTTTCTATTCCATTCCTGCTGGAATACCTGAAAGGCACTCCATGGCTTCCCGTACTGCTTCGCTTACTGGGCGTAAAAACAGGTCGCCGCGTATTATTGAACACCGCAGACATTACCGAATTTGATATGGTGGAAATTGGGACCGACAGTGTGCTGAATGAAGATAGCGGTCCGCAAACCCACTTGTTTGAAGACAGGGTAATGAAGATAGGGCCTATTAAAATAGGCCGCAGGAGCAGTATTGGTGCAAGGTCTATTATCCTGTACGACAGCGAAGTGGGCGATGATGTAAACATTGCGCCATTATCGCTGCTGATGAAAGGAGAAAACTTACAGCCAGGTACCAGCTGGACAGGTAGCCCGGTTAAACCTGACTAACGCTTTCAGCTATACGAAATGATCACTATTACATCCATACAGATCAGGGAGCATTATGAGCTCATCAACGCCATGATGGAACAGCTGCATCTTTCAGAGAAAGTATTTTTCTTCAAAACGGCTGACTGGGAAAGCATTGCCGCCAATTATATGCAGCATGTGATGGAAATGCAGGAAACCTGCAAGGGTACCTGCCTGGTGGCTTATGCAGATGATGTGCCGGCGGGTTTTATTTTTGCCTACCTGGAAGAAGCAGATGAAAGCCGGATTGAAGATTACACCGGCAATACCTTATATGTTTCTGATGGTTATGTGGCTCCTGAATTCCGCAGGCAGGGCATCTACCGGATGATGAACGAGGAACTGGAACGGATATACGTAGAGATGGGTGTACGCAGAATAGTAAGGTATACATTAGCTAATAACTATCGTATGCAACAGTTCCTGGCGTTGGAAAACTATGAACCGGTGCGGCTGGTGTATGAAAAATGGCTGACGCCCGACGGGACAAAACCGGTTCCGTTGTTTCCGTCCCGTACGGAATGACCTTTTTTTTACAGCATATCAGTAATCAATAGCGTGATCTTTTTTTACCATAGCTCCACTGTATACCTTTGCAGTTGTCCATAGTTGCGCGGGGGCCGACCAGAATGGATGCGCAGGCGGTAATCCAAGTGCCAGGAAGCCCGTGCTGCACAGGTACAGGCTGCCTGTAGAGGTATAAACATCCGCAATGTCCGGCTGGTGCCCACAGAAACCTATCTGCAGCCATCCCTTTTTATCAAAGGTACCGGGCGCTTCAAATATTCGTTTATTCACTGCCGTTAGTGCGCATCTTACCTGGGCGGGTGAAAGCTCTTCCGGTAACTTTTCCTCCAGTGCAATTTGTGCCAATGCCTGAAATGCTGCATTGCGGTAGGGCATAGAGCGGCCTACTATAGGGAAAGTGCCCTCCGGAGATATTTGCCGTTCCAGGATAGCGGCATAACGCTGCATACGTTTTAATGCAAGTTCATAATTTGCTTTACTGCTTTCTTCTTTTTCAGCCATTACCTTGAGTACATCCACCAGCATAGGCTGGATCACAAAGGAGTTGTAGTAGTCGTAATGAAAATGTGCGCCATCTCCGTACATACTGTCGCCTTTATACCACTCTATGATCTTTTGCACGGCAAAGTCTATTGGCTTGCGGTCCCAGTCGGCGCCAAACTTCAGCAACATCGCTTCAATAATAGCGGAGAACAATACCCAGTTACTTGTATATGCTTTAATACTGCGCAGGCTGACCAATCCGTCGATCACCTGTTGCTGTGTTTTTGCCGGTAACTGCGCCCATACCTGTTTAGGTGCGCGCAGTAATCCATGCGCCAGGAAGGCGCCGTCTACCAGCGGCTGTGCATCAAATTTACCGGTAAAGTTCATGTAATCGGGGGATGCAGGATCTACCGCCATAGCTATTGCTTTACGGGTCATTTCCAGCATGGCCAAACGCTTACCGGCTTCAGACGTATTATCGTCTCCCAGTTCAAGCCAGGGAGCAATACCCGCAAGGGTTCTGCCAAACGCCTCCAGGTAGGTTACTTTCTCCACCGGTTTTGAGTAGTTGGGCGCCACTTCGGTAGGCATAGTTGCTTTCAGTTGCCCTTTACTCAATTGCTCAATAACGGGACGGCATATACGAATCATCAGCTCCAGGTTATATGCCCTGTCGCCCAACAATGGTTTCTCCGCAGCCATCGCTTTCAGCACTCCTTTTTCCGAACCTATTGAGCTGGCTATACCCGCCATGGGAATAGCTTTGATAAAAAAGCGTCTGTCCATGTAAAAAAATTTACCGTGTTATTTCGCCCATTGTTTATACCGCAGCAATGCTTCTACAAAATAGTAATCCGCATAGGTAAGCGGTACATCCACTTCCGATTTGTTTGGCAGGTGGCCTACGCTATGCATCAAAATAAAATCATTATTCTCTCCTTCTTTTGCCAGGTATGCCGGGCTGCAAAGGCTTGTCAGCATTTTCTCTGCTGCATTCCAGTAACGTTTGCCATCTGTTTTGTTGGTGTAACGGCTCAGTTCAAGCAGGGCAGATGCAGCTACTGATGCAGCTGATACATCTCGCAGGGCATTGGGAATATCCGGCGCATCGTAATCCCAGTATGGCACCAGGTCGGCCGGCATATGTGGGTTATTCAGGATGAAGTCCGCAATATGACGTGCCTGTTCCAGGTAAGCTTTATCCTTTGTATCCCGGTACATAAGTGTATAGCCATATAACCCCCATGCCTGTCCGCGCGCCCAGGCGGAGCTGTCTGCCAGTCCCTGGTGTGTTTTACGCTCATTTACGGCGCCGGTGGCAGGATCATAGTCCACAACGTGATAAGAGCTGTAATCCGGGCGGAAATGATGCTTCATGGTAGTGTTGGCATGCGTGCGCGCAATGTCCGAGAATTTTTTATCACCGCTTTCACGGGCTGCCCAGTTGAGCAGTTCCAGGTTCATCATGTTATCAATGATCACAGGAAATTTCCAGGTGCCATGATCCCAGGATTTTATACAGCCTACTGTTGGATTAAAGCGGGTGGATAAGGATTGTGCGCTGGTAAGCAGAATGGCTTTGTAGGCAGAGTCTTTCGTAATACGCAGGGCATTTCCGAACGGACAGTACATCATAAATCCAAGGTCGTGTGTATGCGTATTATATTGCTCCTTTTCCACTAACGCCATTTTTTTGAGCGCTTCGTTCTTAAAGGCCGGATCTTTTGTATACTCAAAAAGATACCAGTTGGTGCCGGGATAAAAACCGGATGTCCACCAGCTGGAGTTGGAAGTCATCAGGCTGCCATCTTTATTGGTGCTGCGTGGCAATACGGTATCGGGCACGTGTGCCATCATCAGCTTATATTGCCGGGCGGCAAATTGCAGGGTAGCATCAGCTTTCGCAAGCAAAGCTTTATCTGCTTTTCCTGACTGTGCATACGATTGCATGAAAAATGCGGGTAATAACAGTACCGTAAAGAACAGGTTCTTTTTCATAATAACGTGATTATAGTATGATCATTTCTTTTTTCCGCCGCTCTTTGCTGCACCGGCAGAAGACTCGCGGGCTATCAGTTGAATAGGTATTATTTCCTGTGAATAACGTGGCGTATTGGATGGTGCAGTATTGATCAGTTCCATAAGGGCGGCTACTACGCGCTCACCCATCATAGCCGGATACTGGTCAACGCTGGTAACAGGAGGTGTAACTATCTCTGTGCGGGGATCGTTTGAATAGCCCACTATTTTCAGATCTTCGGGCACCCTTACATTGATCTTGCGGCAATACTGCATAATAGTAATGGCGGTAGTATCATTGGAAGCAAATATGCCATCGGGAAACGGTGGTTGCGAGAATATTTTTTCGCAGGTTTGCCAGGCGTTGTCACGTGTAAGCTCGTGGTAGAACACCCGCGTTTTTTTGAACGGTAATTTGAATTCCTGTAAGGCATTCTTATAGCCGGCCACCCTTTCCACATAAAGATTACAGCTCAATGGGCCTGATATGTGAACAATATCCTTACATCCTTTTTCTATCAGGTGAGTAGTGGCAGTATAACCTCCTACATAATCATCTCCCTTAATTACTTTTACATTATAATCTTTGGGCACCCTGTCAAAAAATATCAATGGTATTTTATTATCCTTGAATACATCGAAATGGGAAAAATCGGTGGTGTACAAAGTGGTAGATACAACTAAACCGTCTACCCGTGCGGAGTACAGCGTATTCACCAACGCCACTTCCTGTTCATAGGAATCGTTCGACTGGCAGATGATGAGATTATAGCCATGCTCCTGCAGTTTGTTTTGAATGATAGTACTGATGGCAGCAGGAAAGAACATAGAGATGCGCGGCACAATAAGCCCGATGGTTTTACTTTTATTGTTGCGTAAACCGGCAGCCAGCGCATTTGGGCGATAGCCTAGTTTACGGGCCATCTTCTTCACTTTGTCTTTCGTACGTGCGCTGATGTTAGGATTATCATTCAGGGCACGGGATACGGTAGATACTGAGAGTTTCAGTTCTTCTGCAATATCTACAATCGTTTTTTCAGTACGTTTGCTCATGTATAGAGGCTATTAGCTGTAAAAGTTCTTATCTTCCCATCCAGCCACCATCCACTGTAAGGATAGTACCATGCACATAATCAGCCGCTTTTGAGGCGAGGAATATGACAGGTCCTGCAAAATCTTCCGGTTCTCCCCATCTGCCGGCAGGAATACGGTCCAGTATAGAGCTGCTGCGTTGCTGATCTGCCCTCAGGGCTGCGGTATTATCCGTAGCAATATATCCCGGGGCAATGGCATTCACATTCACTCCCTTTGATGCCCATTCATTGGCAAATGCTTTCACCAGTGATCCTACAGCGCCTTTACTGGCGGCATACCCTGGCACATTAATCCCTCCCTGGAAGGTGAGCAAAGATGCTGTAAAGATAACTTTTCCGTTTCCACGGGCAATCATTCCTTTCCCGATTTCACGGGTCAGGATAAATTGGGCGTTCAGGTTGATGTTAATTACCTCGTCCCAGTACTCGTCCGGGTGCTCAGCCGCGGGCTTCCGGAGAATAGTGCCTGCATTGTTGACAAGAATGTCTATTACCGGTGCATCCTGCTCCAGTTGCCTTATAAAGGCATAAAGACTGGTACGGTCTGAAAAGTTACACTGGTAGGCTTTAAAACTGCGGCCCAATGCTGTTACTTCCTTTTCCACTTCGCTGCCGTTCAGCTCCAGGGAAGCAGAAACCCCGATAATATCCGCACCTGCGGAAGCCAGTGCCACCGCCATCGCCTTTCCTATACCACGTTTGCAGCCGGTAACCAGCGCAGTTTTTCCTTTTAACTGAAATAAATCCATGATGAATGAGATGGATGTTTTTCAGCAGGCCATTTACGGGCCTGCTGAAAAAGTTATTGAATCTTTACCTGTAAAGGTTGTTTAATCTTTTGTGCAAATGTCTCCAGGTAGCGGAACCATTCTTCGGATGAAGTGATCCTCCCGCCTTTATTCCATGCCGCCCCGAAATAGTATTCATATGCCTGTCCGTTCCCTGCTGTTCCGGGGCTCAACAAATGTACCTGGTCTGTTTTCATTCCCGGGATTTCACGGGCAAAAACACAGCCTACGCCCAGTGTGCCATCTTCTCCATGCGTTGGCTCCCAATAACCCATTACACCGTTTTTTTCGTCCAGTAACACCGTCCCTGGTTCTTTGCGTTTTACGATGCCTGTTACCACCGGAATGCTGTTTCCTTTGAAACTGTATTGCACCTGCATTTTATTAAGCTGGGAACCTGCATCCAGGGAAATGGTTTTGGTAACGGTAACGGCGGTATTGCCTGCCTGCCAGGTATCGTAAGTAAGGGAAAAAGTAGTGCGCAACGGGCCGTTGTCCAGCGTTTTGGACTGCCGGTAATTCTTTGGGAAATAGATGGTATCCTTTCCGTATGGCGCTGTATCACCTGCTCCCAGTGTTAAGCCTACACTGTAATAATCCAGTCCCTGCCCGTTGTCGTGGTGATAATTATCCAGCTTATACCAGGTATCAATAACCATATCAGTAGTACGTTTGGCCCAGACATCAATGCCATAGGCCATTTCCTTTGGCACCAGTTCAAGCGCTTTACCATACATACGATAAGCCATACGGTCATTTTCCCAGGCATAATCATCTTTACGCTCAGGTACATAACGGCCATACGCTTTTGCTTTTACAGGCGCCGGGGTTCCTTCCACCACCGCCGCATATAAACTTGCCGCAGACGGTACAGTTACCTGTAACAATATTTTCTTTGCGGATTTATCACCTTCATAAATTAACTGGTAAGGAATTTCCTGTCCGCTCAATACATCTACCACTTTGAAGCCCTTCAACGTTTTTTTGGGCAGCTTTGCGCTGAAATCAGCGTAAGGGATTTCTGTTACTTCTTCTATCCTGTTGATACCAGTGTTATTGGAGATGACCAGGTGGGCTGCAGCATTTTTCCTGAGATCATATTTGATCAGTTCAGAGCCGGCTAACAGGAACGCACCTACGCCATATACTTCTGTATCACTGGCAGTCGCTTTTCCCGGCGCAGCGCCTATTTCCTGAACAAAACCAAGTTTACCGTTCGGCTGCACGCAACCGGTAAGCGCTTCCCATCCTTTCTGTATCACCGGTAAAAATTGCTTCTCAGGTAGCAGGCCATTGTTCACACCCCACATTAACGCATATACGTAAAACCCGGTGCCGCTTGTTTCCTTTGCCGGGTAGCTGTCGGGGTCCAGCAGGCTGGCATGCCAGGTGCCATCTGCTGTTTGTAGCGCTGCAATGCGGTAAGCCATTTGCTTGTACAGCTCCTGGAAACGCGTTCTGCCTGCATAACCAGCCGGCATATTATCCAGCATACGTACCAGGCCGCCCATTACCCAACCATTACCACGGCTCCAGTACACATTGGTACCATTCTTTTCTTTTTTGCCGATATAACTGCCATCACGGTAATAAAGGCTATCCTGTTTGTTGTACAGGTAATCGGTGGTTTTCCACCATAATTTATCCGCGGTCTCCAGGTAGCGGGGATCACCGGTAGCAGTGCTTAAATAAGCCAGTGCCGGAGGTCCCATGAATAATGCATCACACCAGGCCCATTCCCGGTGATGAATACCATCTTTCCATTCGAGCGATTCGGTATGCGGCGCCGCAACGATACTATCCGCCAGCTTGCGGAACTTCTCTGTCATTACCGGGTCTTTATACACACTGTTCAGTTGCGAATACAGCTGTCCCACGCAGTATTCATCTGCGAAGAAACGGTCTGGTCCCGTATTCCAGTCATTATCTCTTCCCACCTGCACCAGGCGGTCAATAAAGAATGGATTGGAAGTTACCTGTGCCAGCGACATCATACCGGCATACATGGCACCGTTGGTCCAATCGGTAGGTGCATGATTCCAGCCATTGGCAGTAATATGACGCCATTGCCAGGAAGCTACTTTTTCCATTTGCGCCCTCACTGCAGCCGCAGTATGGGCATCGGCAGCAACCATGGCATGCTGGCCGGTAACAGGTCCTGTTGCATGCACCGGTAAGCCGGCATGCAGGAAAGACAAGCCCAGCAAGCTTCCTGCGATAATTGTTTTCATCATCATGATAGCAGCTATTATGAATTCATTAACGTAGTTCAGTGATCTTACAATGATCCATATCACCATAGTCGAGATTTTCACCGGCCATCCCCCATATAAAAGTATAGTTGCTGGTGCCAGCCCCGGAGTGGATAGACCAGGGCGGGGATATCACCGCCTGCTCGTTCTGTATCCAGATATGACGGCTTTCCTGCGGCTGCCCCATAAAATGGCATACCGACTGTCCTTCCGGTACTTCAAAATAAAAGTACACTTCCATTCTGCGGTCGTGCGTATGCGCCGGCATCGTATTCCATACGCTGCCAGGTTGCAGCTCCGTCATACCCATCTGCAGCTGGCATGTTTCCAGTACACTGTTTACCAGTAGTTTGTTGATGGTACGGTGATTGGAAGTTTCCAGCGCGCCCAATGTTACTACTTCCGCTTCTTTTCTCGACACTTTACGTGTTGGATAGCTATGATGTGCAGGTGTGGAGTTCAGGTAAAATTTAGCAGGTGTCTGAGGGTTTTTACTGGAGAAGATCACCTGTTGTTTTCCTTTGCCGATGTATAACGCTTCCTTGTACGCCAGTTCAAACTTCTCCCCATCTACTTCTACTATTCCATCACCACCTACATTGATCATTCCCAGTTCCCTTCTTTCCAGGAAATAAGCCGCCTTCAGCAGGTCAATGGTTTCCAGTGTTACCGGGCCTTTAACGGGCATTGCACCGCCGGTAAGATAGCGGTCGTAATGCGTATGCGTCCATGCAATATGATCTGCATCAAAAATCTTTTCCATTAAAAATGCCTGCCTGAGTTGCGTGGTGTCCATTTGCTTTACTTCAGCCGGACTGCTGGCATATCTTGATTCGAACGTGGTACTCATATTTTGCTTTTGATATTTCAGGTTATTGATAACATAACCGGATATGGCTTTCCGGCTTAATAATTTACATGGTAATCTTTGCGGATAGTTTTGCCTGACCATACCTTTTGTGCAGTCCATTCTGCCGCAGGATCAGACCAGAAAGGATCCGTTGCCGGTAAGCCCAGCGCCAGGAAACCATTGGTACAGATATACAGGCTGCCTGTTGAAGTGTAAACATCCGCAACTTCCGGCTGGTGACCGCAGATGCCCAGCTGCAGCCAGCCCTGTTTATCGAAGGTGCCCTTCATTTCAAAAATGTTCTTCATGATGGCCGACATAGCGCAACGTACCTGTGCAGGTGCAATGCTATCGGGCAACTGGTGCCGGAGCGCCAGCTGAACCAACGGCTGAAAAGCTGCCGTGCGGTAGGTCATTGACCGGCCTAACGCAGGGTAGGTACCATCAGGAGCGATCATCCGCTCCTGCAGTTCTGCAAACCGCTGCATTCTTTTAATCGCCTGTTCATAATCGGCCTTGCTTCCCTGATGCTTATCCAGCAATACTTTCAGCATATCGGTAAACATGGGATGAATTACATAACCATTGTAGTAATCCAATGAAAATTGCGGGCCATCACTATAGAAGCCATCGCCTGCATACCATTCCTGGATCTTTTTGGTAGCAATCATCGTACGCAGGGGTTCCCATTCTTCATCTATCGACAACAGGAAAGCCTCTACCATAGCGGCAAAGAGCAACCAGTTATTATAAGCCGGGCGTATGCGTCTTAATTCTTTCAGCTCCTTTACAATATTTGCTTTCGTAACATTATCCAGTGGTTGCCATAATGCTTCAGGCGCACGCATAAACGTCTGGCACAAATAGGCAGCATCTACCAGGGGTTGGGCTTCCGATCTGAAGTTAAGATAATCAGGTGAAGCGGGGTTTACTCCATTCACAATACCCTGTAATACCTGTTCCCTTACCTGTTTGCGCTGTTTACTTTCCGGAGTAGCATCGTCGGGTAGTGCCAGCCAGGGCGCCAGGCCGGAAATACAGCGGCCAAAAGCCTCCAGGTAAGTTACCTTCTCCACCGCCAGGCCATAGCCCGGGCCTCTTTCAAGGGGCATGTTCTTTTTCAGTGTGCCTTTGCTCATATTCTCCACCACTGGACGGGAAATACGTTGAAGCAGGTCCAGCTGGTATTGCCTGTCTCTGCTGCCATTGATAACCGTATCCTGCTGAGCATGGTTTTGCCCGTTTGCAGCATTCAGCTGGTCCTTCCCGGTGGAGGCACTGTTCACCGTTGGCCCTTTTACCGCTTCTGCTATGGCCTGCGCAGGAGCCATTGCTCCCGCCAGACCAGCCAGCGGCACTATTCTGATAAAATTCCTGCGTTCCAATGTAGCATACTTTTATTAGTTAAAAAGGCGGTTTCATTACGTGGTTCCTGGCCAAAGCTCTAAAGTAATGCAAACGTTTGCAAAAATCAAGCATTTATTTTAAAAAGTCTTTTAAACTACCACCTTATGTAAACGGCCTTTTCTATAAAAAAACAGCCATGTTACCATCTTATTTACGGCTCATAATAAATCCAACTGAATGCTTACCGGCCAGTGCTTTGCCACGTGATTTCAGGCTGATACGCGTAACATGATCGCCCCATACAGGTGATAACCGGCCGTCTTTTACCTCCTGTTCCTCCGTTATTACTTCAAATAAAGCAGGATCATATGAGAGTAACAGGTTGGCAGTACTGCCTTTTAACAGTATCCGCCCGGGGGTATTGGTATCAGCGGGCAAACAGGTCATGAAATGCAACAGGAAAGGCTCTTTCCACTCTTTAAGCTGGTATGCTTCCGATAATTGCAGGGAAGTTTTTGCAGGATTGAAGGTAAAAGTACGCTTCCACGACTGCACCTCCGCCTCCGCCGGGTAAGCAGCGGCAATGTCCATACTCAGTTTATTGCGGGCATACTGCACCGCAGTGGCCTGGAACTGCCGGCCATCGCGCTGCTGGATACCGTTTATAGTGGGACAATTATGCCATTGCGACTGCATAAACCATAATTTATAACGGTCAGCACTGAAAGTTTGTTTGGTATAAGTGCCCACACCAACGTCAATAAGTGCAGGCTTACCATCCATATAGAGCACAAAGTTCCCCACATCGTTATGATTATGGCTTTCCGCGTTATGACCACCCTGTGCGGCGAAAAATAAACCCTTTGCTTCACCCGCTGCCGAACGCAGTGACAATACCTGCAGGTCGGGAAGCCAGTTTTCAGCAGTATAGGGCGCCGCTGCTTTAGCTTGCAGCAATGCAGTACGGTGCTCTACATTATACACAAAGAAAGCCAGGGAAGGTGTTTTAACCCGGTTACTGTCGGGGTTCTCCAACCGCGACAAGTAAGCGGCAAAATTGATCAGCAATGGATCATGAAAGGTAGCTCCGTACAAATAAACTGTATGCGCCGGTGGAATAGTACTGGCAGAAGCGTCTGCAAAATTCACAAACCGGCTGCTGTCTACATGCATTTTGTAAATATAGGCGCCGATACGGTGAATCAGTTCATTGTGGCTCCAGTCGAGCCGATGTTTTGAAGCACTGCTCAACAGGTCTGTAAACTCAATGAGCTTTCCTCCCGCATGTCCCCAATAGGTAGGGCCTTCGTCGCAACCACCATCATCAGGATATCCATTCACAAAATTATCTGCACTACGGATCGTTTTCTCAATCACCTTATTTCGTATATCCGTTTCATTTATACTGAGCAGGGCTGTTTGCAGCACATTGGTATTGATCCAGATGTTCCAGTTATTCACGGAGCGGCCGGCCCATCCCATCCACCAGAAATCGTTCCGTTCCAGGAAGGGCGTTATAATGCGGTGCTGCAGCTCAAAGTTGATCCGTTTATTTACTACCGGCGAAAATTTATCCAGCTGATCATGCAGTAAAAACTGAGCCCAGCTCAGCGTAGCGGCAGTTTCGCCGGCAAACAGATCTACCACAGGTTCAGTAGGATCTGGCAGCCCGCTGCCCGCTTTCTGTGCGCCTATATGGGCAGGTAACACCCAGGTGCTTTCTTCCAGTATCAGCCACAGGCCATTTACAATCTGCGGGATATATTTTCCTTTGCCGTCTACCAGTTCACCCGCCACTAAGGCCGACAAAACTTTGCGACGCTCAAACTGTGCATTTTCAAAATTTACACGATTACCGTTATCACGGTATTGCAGATATAAAGTAGCCGGTAACGATGGCCAGTTAAATGATATCGCCTTATCCGCCTCTTTCAGCAGCAAAGCTTTGCTGGCAGCAGGCAATGCTGCAATTTTTTCCGTAACAGACCTGTATAATTCTTCCCGCCATTGCGTAACCTCTTTAAAAGCGGCGTCGCTTCCTTTTTCCCTGTACTCCCCGTATAAATAATTTCTTGCTTTACCGGCTTCCTGGGCTACGGGATGGCCGGCTATACCCGAAAAAAGCAACAAGGTGCAGATCAGTCTTTTAACGTGCATTTGACATTTATTTTTTATAAGATGAATAACAGGACTTATATAGGGTTAATGGTTGAAGGTATTGTTTGTTCAATTGGTTAGTTATGCGCTCCCCGCATGCTTGTTCACTTTGGAATTGTATGACAACTACTCCCGGTGTCATTCCGCATATATGGCAGATACCCGGTGTCAGCGGCATTCTGCATAGATGGCAGATATTTCAGTGTCACACCTGGAATAGCGGCATTCTGTATATCCACCTGATTTCAGCTCCCGGCTTTGGTATTATCCAAAAGAACCTGCATTTTTTTGTAAAGAACGGTGGGCCGAAACCCGCTATCAGGCTTAAAAATATTAAAATATGCGGTAATTACAAACGTTTGCATAAATATTACAACAAAACGCATTTTTGTATACCGGAAGGCCCAACCCTACTAATAGCGGATTAACAATTTCTAATTCATTCCTGACCTGCACCCACAAAGTGTTCCAGCGATATAATCAAATAGTCAAAATCTTATCAAGGATTAACATTTTACTATCATCAGCCGGAACAGTTATTTACTACTTTAGCTGTTATGAACGCTTATTTACAAATTCATCCTGACGATAATGTGCTGGTAGCCTTACAGGATATACCGGTAGGAACCGATATCTCATTTAACGGGCATAATATTCAACTGCAACAAAATATTTCTGCTAAACATAAATTCCTGATCAACGATATCCGGGAGGGCGATCCCATCACGATGTATGGCGTACTGGTGGGCAAAGCCAGCAAAAACATTGCGAAGGGAGAATCAATCACTACCGGAAACGTAGTACATGACGCCAACGCTTTTCATGAAAAAGACAGTTCACTGGAATGGCAGGCTCCTGATGTGAGTAAATGGAAAAACCGCACTTTTATGGGCTACCACCGGGCCGACGGGCAAGTGGGTACCCGTAATTACTGGCTGGTAATTCCCCTGGTTTTTTGTGAGAACAGGAATGTAGGAGTGATTAAAACCGCTTTCGAAAAGGGGTTGGGTTTCTCTCCCGCAGAAGTATATAACGAACAGGTAACAGACCTGGTGACCCTTTACAGGAACGGCGACCTGGAAGCCATCAAGAACTATGAAGCGGGCGCGCTAACGGAAACGGGCAAACGAAATGTAGTTTTCCCAAATATTGATGGTATAAAATTCCTTACCCATGAAGGGGGTTGCGGTGGTACCCGCCAGGATTCTGATGCCTTATGTGCTCTCCTGGCCGGCTATATCCATCACTCCAATGTAGCAGGCGCCACTATTCTCAGCCTCGGCTGCCAGCATGCGCAGGTGTCTATTCTGCAGGAATCACTCAAAAAATTAAACCCGGCCTTCAACAAGCCGGTACTGGTATACGAACAGCAGAAAAGTGCTTCGGAATTTGCGATGTTGTCTGCTGCTATTAAGGACACTTTCCTTGCATTGGTAGAAGCCAACAAACAAACGCGTAAACCAAGCCCTCTTTCCAAACTGGTAATAGGATTGGAATGCGGCGGCTCCGACGGATTTTCCGGTATTTCGGCCAACCCGGCGGTAGGCCATACTTCAGACCTGCTGGTAGCGCTGGGCGGGACCTCCATTCTTTCTGAATTCCCTGAACTGTGCGGGGTGGAACAGGAGCTGATCAACCGTTGTCAGACGGAAGAAACATCCGATAAATTCATCCGCATCATGCGGGCATATGAAAACCAGGCCCAGTCTGTTGGCTCTGGTTTTTACATGAACCCATCGCCCGGCAATATCAAGGATGGCCTTATTACGGATGCCATCAAATCTGCCGGAGCGGCAAAGAAAGGTGGCACTTCCCCCGTGGTAGATGTATTGGATTATACAGAATATGTAACTAAACCAGGATTGAACCTGCTTTGTACACCAGGCAATGATGTGGAATCCACTTCTGCGGAAGTAGGTTCCGGCGCTAATATAGTACTGTTCACAACCGGGCTTGGTACGCCAACCGGCAATCCCATCGCCCCGGTGGTGAAGCTGGCCACTAATACCAAACTGGCTACCCGTATGAAAGATATCATCGATATCAATACCGGTACCATCATCAGCGGCGAACAAAGCATTGCCGGTATGGGTGAAGAGATCCTGGAATACGTGATCAAAACCGCCAGTGGTGAAGTGCATACTAAAGCAGAACAGCTTAACCAGGACGATTTTATTCCGTGGAAAAGAGGCGTTTCGCTGTAACGCGGATTTTGTCTGACTCAGGATTAAACTGATTACGCTGATTACGCTGATTTGATTACTTTGGATTTAAAATGATTTGGGGAGATTTAAGCGAATACTTTCGCCTGAATCTCCCCAAATCTTTTATAAAATCATAACAAAATCAAATCAGCGTAATCAGCGTAATCAGTTTAATCCTGAGTCAGACAAAATCCGCGTCAGACAAAATCCGCTCTAATCCAGCTTCACCTGCTCCATTTTAGGTGCGAAGAAGTGCATCACCAGCCAGGCTATCAGGTAGGCCAATGCACAGATTGTGAACAGGATATTGTATCCGATACCAATGTTGCCAATTAGCTTATAGTGATCCAGCATCGCGCCGATCAGTATAGGGAACAAAGTACCGCCAATCGATCCCGCCATACCGCCAATGCCGACAACAGAACTTACTGCCCGCTTAGGGAACATATCAGAAGCAGTGGTGAATATAGTAGCAGACCAGGCCTGATGTGCAGCAGTAGCCAGGCTGATTAACGCTATGGCAAACCATACATTATTCGAGTACTGGATGAGCATGATAGGCAGTACGCACAACGCAAAGACCAGCATAGATACTTTACGCGCTTTGAAAACCGGCCAGCCGGATTTGATGAGATAGGAAGATAACCAGCCACCGCCAATACTGCCGAAACTTGTAATGGAATAAATAATGATCACCGGCAGGCCCAGCGATTCCTTCATATTTACATGGAAAATGGATTCCAGGTAACCCGGTAACCAGAAAAGGAAAAACCACCACACCGGATCAGTCAGTAACTTACCGAATATGAAAGCCCAGGTTTGCCTGATCCCCAGCAACTTAATCCATTTAACCGGTTTAGGTTTCACTTCTTCCACTTCCTGGTCGGAATGAATGTGATCAAACTCTGCTTTAGATAATTTCTTGTGACGGGCAGGGACTTCATAATAGATCCACCAGAAGATCAGCCAGATAAAACCAATGGCGCCAGTCCACACAAACGCGTTTCTCCAGCCATGATTAGTAGCCAGCCAGTATACCATTGCCGGGCCAACTACCGCGGCGATATTGGAGCCTGAGTTAAAGATTCCCGTTGCCAGTGCGCGCTCTTTCTTGGGAAACCACTCTGCGGTGGCTTTGATAGCAGCAGGAAAGTTTCCCGCTTCGCTTATTCCCAGTATGGACCTTACCACACCAAATCCCAGCGTGGAACGCACCAGTCCGTGCGCCATGGCCGACAGGCTCCATACAACAATAGAAAGGGCATACCCCAGCTTGGACCCTATCTTGTCTACCAATGCCCCAAAGAAAAGCAAGCCAATCGCATAGCAGGCGGAGAACGCCATCACCAGGTTACTGTAATCTGTTTCTGTCCAGTTGAACTCTGCCGACAGATCCGTTTTTAGCAGCCCCAATATTTGCCTGTCTATATAGTTAATAGTTGTGGCTACGAATAAAAGTGCGCATACCCGCCAGCGATACTTGCCTATAGTTGTGGAATTCATTACGGTCTGTTTGGAATTTATAATGTGCATAAGTTACTTCATCGCGCTGAGAAATGCAAACGTTTGCATTATTTTCTCTTTCAGTCCGTCCCAATCCTTATTTTCAATCAGGGATTTGGACAGCAGGTTGGATCCCATTCCCACGCAAACCACACCTGCATCGAACCAGGCGTCCATACTGAGTTGGGTGGGCTCTACACCACCTGTAGGCATAAATTTCAATTGCGGGAACAGGGGTTTAATGGCTTTTACATAGCCGGGCCCCAGTACATTACCCGGGAAAAGCTTTACCAACTGAGCCCCATTCTTTTCGGCTACAGAGATTTCGGTAGGCGTCATACAACCGGGAATCCAGGTAATATTCTCAGACCGGCAACAGGCCGCCGTTTCCGGATCCGCTACCGGGCATACGATAAAATCGGCACCCATACCGGCATATATGGCAGCATCCGCAGCGTTCTTTATAGTGCCGATGCCCAGGTACAGATCAGGCATGGCAGCCAGTTTTCTATCGCGCATCGCAGCAAAATTCTTACGGGCGTTTTCTCCCCTGCTGGTAAATTCAAATACCCGTAAGCCGCCGTCATAACAGGCTTGCAGCACTTCCAGGCAAACATTCTCGTCGTCATGATAAAAAACCGGGATAATCCCGCTTTGCTCGAATGCAGCTATTATTGTTTCGGAACTCGGTGCCATAGGCTATATCAGTTTTATTATTTCTTTTTCAGAAGTAGTATTAAAGTCACCCTCCACAAAAAATTTGGAATAGGCGGCGGCCGCTGCAAAAGAGATGATCTGCTGATCATCCAACCCCTGGAGCTGTGCGTGGATCAACCCGGCCATAAAGCAATCCCCGCTGCCTACACGATCCACTACCTCATTGGTATCATATTCCCGGGAAATGCTCATCTGCCCGTTATTATAGTAAAAGGCATAATACAGGTTATGCGTGGCTGAATTACTGAAGCGGAAAGTAAAAGCCACCCGTTTGCAACGTTTATACGTGGCCGTGATTTCTTCAGCTACCTTTTCCGCCTGCTGAAGGAATACATTTTTTGTATTGGCGGCCAGCGCATCAGTATCAAGTGCAGTATCCAGCATATTGTTGGCAGCCCAGATATTTCCCATGATCACATCGCAGTATTGTACCAGCTCCGGCATTACATCTACCGGCTTTTTCCCATACTGCCATAACTTGCTGCGATAATTAAGATCTGTGGAGATGATCATTCCCTTGCGGGTGGCCGCCTGTAACACTTCTTTGCAAACCTCAGCTGCATCAGGGTTCAATGCCGGGGTAATAGCGCTCCAGTGGAACCATTCGGCATCCCCGAGCAGGGCATCCCAATCTACCGTACCCGGCTTTATCTGGCTGAACGAGGACCAGGCCCTGTCGTATACCACCTCAGCATGCTTTAGGTCGCTGCCCTGCGCCAGGTAGTAAATACCGATGCGGTCACCACCCCATAGTACCCTGTCGGTATAAATACCGCGGTTACTCAGCTGCGTCAACACATCTTTCGACAAGCCATTTTCAGGGACTTTACTGATATAAGCCACCGTTGTGCCCCAGTTAGCTAATGCCGCTGCCACATTGGCTTCCGCGCCACCTACATAAATGGCGGCTGTGTTCTTCGCCAGTTGCGGCGACAAGCGTAATAATATTTCTCCGAATGTGATAACTTTTACCGGCTTCATTAGAATCCAAAATATGCTTTTGCGTTATAGTAACATATATCCTGTACCATTTTCCCTAACCAGGCAACATCATTTGGCAATTCACCGTGCTCCACATCATGGCCGATCAGGTTACACAAAATACGGCGAAAATATTCATGTCGTGAGTAAGATAGAAAACTTCTGGAATCCGTTAGCATTCCCACAAACCTGCTCAGTAATCCCATATTGCTTAGTACATTCATTTGCTTTTCCATGCCGTCTTTCTGGTCCAGGAACCACCATCCGGAGCCATACTGGATCTTTCCGGGAACAGTGCCATCCTGGAAATTGCCTGCCATGGTGGCAAACACTTCATTATAGGAAGGATTCAGGTTGTATACTACTGTCTTCGCCAGTTTATTCTTCTTATCCAGTGCATCAAAAAATGCGCTCATTGTTTCAGCAACACGCCAGTCGCCGATAGAATCCACACCGGCATCCGCGCCTAACTGTTGCAATAAACGTGAATTGTTGTTACGGATAGCGCCTACATGAAACTGCTGTACCCATCCTCTTTCCTGGTTCCATTCACAAACCGCCTGTAACACAGCGGTTTTAAACTGCGCATTTTCATAGGGCGTAACAGCGCCGTGCTGGCGGGCATTCCGGAAAATAGTATCCAGTTCCTTTCCGCTGGCAGGTGAAAAATAAAAAGTGTTGATACCGTGGTCACTCAACCGGCCGCCAGCCTCATGAAAATAAGTATGCCGGCTGTGCAATGCTTCCACGAGGTCGTTAAACCCATTGATCTCCTTATTGGTAACCGCCGCCAGCTCATTTATAAACCGGTTGAACACTTCAGGGTTATCCACCGCCATAGCCCGGTCGGGACGGAAAGTGGGCAGCACCTTTGTACCAAAAGGTTTGTTGGCAATAGCCCGGTGATGCTCCAGTGAATCCACCGGATCATCAGTGGTGCACAAGGTATCTACTTTATAATGCTGCAGCAGTGTTTGTGTGGATAGCTGTGGTAATTGTGCATTACAGTCGTGGTATATCTTCTCTGCCGTTTTTTCATTGAGAAGATCAGTGATGCCAAAAGGATTTTTCAGTTCCATGTGCGACCAGTGATACAAAGGGTTCCGCATGGTGTAAGGCGTGGTAGCTGCCCAGTGGCGGAATTTCGTATAGTCGTCGGCGGTACCCGTTATAAATTCCTCCGGCACCCCATTGGCACGCATGGCGCGCCATTTATAATGATCCCCCTTGAGCCAGATAGCATAAAGGTTGGCAAATGTTTTATCCGCTGCTATTTCTTCGGGCGGCAGATGATTATGATAATCTATCACCGGCATTGAAGCGGCATAGTCGAAATATAATCGTTTAGCCGTTTCCGTTTGTAACAAAAAATCTTCAGACAGGAATTCCTTCATAACATCATTAATTTTTGAGCAGCTGCGATTGAATAAATGCTTTTACGCCGTTGGTTTTCAACATTTTTAAAAGATGGGCTACCTGTCCGGCAAACCCTGGAATAGCGGCCAGGTCTGTTTCCCATAACCGTTTATCACTGCAGATGCCGGCCACCATATCGTTTATATTGCTGTGATCGCGCCACCAGGCAGCGAATACAGCGGCATTGTCGTCTGTAATAAGATACTCCTCACCGTTCCTGCTGCCATAATATTTTCCGGCTTCTTCCCGCACCGGGCAAAGGAACAACAACATGGCCGCAAAACCCAGGCTCAGATGATGCGGAAGTGTTTTATATTTTTCATAGTAACGAACCAATGTACGCACATTGCGGGCGTTCATCTTGGAGCTTTCCTGGAAAGTTATGCTGATAAGCTTATGCGCTATAAACGGGTTCGCAAAGCGGTCCAGCACTTCCGGTGCAAATGCAGTTGCAGTAGGACATGCTTCTTCAATAGTAGGCAGTATTTCCCGGAGCACCACTTCTTTGAAGAAATGGCTCATGTAGTCGTCCTGCATACATTCATACACCGTGTTAAGACCGGAAAGGAAAGCCAATGGCACCGCTGCCGTGTGGCTACCATTCAGCAACCGCAGTTTCTGCTCCCTGAATGGGGTGATGCTTGGCTCAATGAGCATTCTTTCATCTGCCTTATAAAAAGATAACACAGAACGAATATGCTCATTCCCTTCAATAGCCCATAACAGGTAAGGCTCTACTTCTATCCACAATTTATCGGCGTACCCTGCTTTCTGCTCAATTTCAGTAAGATTGCGGGGCTTACCGGGAACAATCCGGTCTACCAGGGAATTACAGAAATGATTATCCTGGTTTACCCACGATATAAAAGTTTGCGGCAATTCGTTATAAGCGGCCAGCTGCAATACAATATCCTTTAGCAGGCGTCCATTGTCTACCACCAGTTCTGTGGGAACAATTACAAAGCCTGTATTGGCGCTGCCTTTAAAATAGGTGAACCGCTCCCACAGTACTGCCAGCAGTTTCCCTGGAAAGGAAGCTGGCACTCTGTCAGCAATTTTCTCAGGCACATACTGGATACCTATTTCCGTGGTATTTGAAATAATAGTTTGCAAAGCCGGTTGATGAACAGCGGCTAAAATAGCCTCCCATTCTGCATTCGATTGCAAAACCCGGCTAATAGCTGCGTTGATCAGCACCTGATCTACCAGTTCTCCCTGGGAAACACCTTTGATATGAGTGGTAAAAAGGCTGTCCTGGTTGGAGAAATCAGCAGTATCCCCATCGGTCGATTTCACTACAACTATTCTTCCCTCGTAAATACCCTGCCGGTTGGCTTTGTCTACCAGGTAATCTACTAAACCGCGCAAAAGCACGCCGGTACCAAATTGCAGGATCTTTTCAGGGAAGCCGAAAGTCTTTTCATGAACGCCGGAATCCGGATTTTTTAATATAAATTCTTTATTTAATATAGGTAGCATCGCAATTAATTTATGCTAAAAGGTGGCTAAAACTAATAAATATATAATTCCCAATTAAGAATTTATAATTTTCTCTAAATAATCACTAAAACAGGTCAAAATATAATCAGAATCAATCAGCCCATTGTCAGGATCAATAAAGCGCAGATGGCCGTTGGCTTAAATTTAAGTAATTTTGCTGCTCTAAACTTTTATAAATGAGCAAGCATGGTAAAGTGCTGGTAGCCATGAGTGGCGGTATTGATAGCACTGTTACAGCCCTGATGCTGCATGAACAGGGGTACGATGTGGTGGGAATCACCATGAAAACCTGGGATTATGCATCTGCCGGTGCCAGTAAAAAGGAAACCGGCTGCTGTAACCTGGATTCTTTTAACGACGCCCGCGCTGCAGCGGTGCATCACGGGTTCCCACACTTCGTGCTGGATATCCGCGATGAATTCGGTGATTTTGTAGTGAATAATTTTGTCGAGGAATATATTGCAGGACGCACGCCTAATCCCTGCGTGCTGTGCAACACGCATATAAAATGGCGCGCGCTGATGAAACGTGCAGACGCGATGGATTGCGAGTTTATTGCTACCGGCCACTACGGCCAGATCCGCCAGCACGACAATGGCCGGTATGTGATCAGTAAGGGCCTGGACGAAACCAAAGACCAGAGCTATGTGCTGTGGGGGATCCAACAGGATGTACTGGCCCGCACTATTCTTCCTTTGGGCAAATACCGTAAAACAGAAATACGCCAGATGGCGTTTGACTTCGGCTACCCGGAACTGGCTAAAAAAGCCGAGAGCTATGAAATATGCTTTGTTCCGGACAACGATTACCGCGGCTTCCTGAAAAGAAAAGTAGAAGGCCTGGAGGAAAGGGTAAACGGAGGCAATTTTGTACTGGCAGACGGTACGATCGTTGGTCACCATAAGGGTTACCCTTTCTATACCGTTGGGCAGCGTAAAGGGCTTGATATTGCCCTTGGCCGCCCGGTGTTTGTAACGGAGATCATCCCGGAAACCAATACGGTGGTTTTAGGTAATGAAGATGAACTGCAGAAAAGTGAAATGTTCGTGAGCGGCATTAATATGGGTAAATATGATACTATCCCGGAAGGCATGGAAGCAGTCACCAAGATCCGTTATAAAGATAAAGGCGCACTGAGTAACCTGTACAATGAAAACGGACAGGTAAAGGTGAACTTCTATGAAAGTGTGAAGGGAATTGCGCCTGGACAATCAGCTGTTTTTTATGAAGGCGATGATGTGATCGGGGGCGGAATTATCCAGCGGAGTATACCGGTTTTATAATTTTATAAATCAGATATAGAAAAGGGTGGGAAGATGAGATCTTTCCATCCTTTTTCTTATTTCAGGAAATTAAGATAATCTCACGGCATACATCGTATCCGCTCCTTTATCATACCCGGCAATCACGCCCCCTTCCTGTTTCCGCAAGGCGCTGATGGTTTCTATATATTTTACCACTTCTTCATTTTCCTGTTTAAAAACAGAACAGGTAATATAAATGAGCGAGCCGCCTTTTTTCACAAACGGCGCCACATTGCGCGCTATCTTCTGTTGCAGCTGCTGGTACTTCACGATCTCTTCCTTTTTAAAGAAAGTAATACTTTCCGGCGTACGGCCCCAGGTACCGGAGCCGCTGCAGGGCGCGTCCAGGATAATACCATCAAACTGCTGGCTGCCCATGGAAGCAGCGAAATTGTCTGCAGTAAGATCTGCCCCCCGTGCTTCATAATTCTTCACGCCCGCTATAGCAAAGCGTTGCTGCAGGTTTTCCAGGATAGACCTTCTTACATCAGACACCAACAGTTGCACACCCGGTTGCTGATCTTTAAGCAGGATAGATTTCCCCCCGCTGGCTGCGCAGCAATCCCACCAGCGCTGCTGTTTTTGCGGATGAAACAATTCGCCTGTACGCTGACTGGAAGCATCCTGCACCTCGTACCAGCTTTTCTCCGGCACTATCGCTTCTATTTTAGTGCCGTTAGGCAAGGCTATAGTAGTATTGTTAGGGAACAGCTCATATACAATGCCGGCCTTATCCAGCAACTGCAATATTTTCTCAGGTTTATTATTGCGCACACGGATAAATAACCGCGGCTGTTTTAAAATAGTATAGGCGTATGCGTTAGTATCTATTGTATCAGATAATTCGGTTAAAAATGGGAACAAGGCATCAGCATTTAATGGAACGGGCAACAGTGCAGCTTTGCCTGCCAGCGGCAATGCCACCTGCTCATTCCAGGCCGGGCGGATAGCAGCCAGGAAATCGTTGGAAGCAGTTTCACAAAGAAATGCGCCGGTAATGATCCGTTCTTTTACTGAAAGCGTTTCCCCCCATTTCCCGAGCCGGAAATAATGGTATACCAGCTGCGAGATCCAGCGCCGGTCGCGCCCTCCCATATAAGGATGCTCTTTAAAAAAAGATTTCAGGAAATGATGTAACGGCAGGCTGCCCTGGTAGGCGCCGATAATTTTTTCTGCAGATGCTAAGTAATTTTCCCAACGGGTCATACGCGAAGATACGGGCTAATATTGACGCCACAGGAGAATCGCATAAAAAAATCCGGTCTGTTACCAGACCGGATTCCATTTTATCTTACCTGCTGACACTAGAGTTTCAGCAATGCTTTCAGCGGATCTTTACCAAACAGCAGCTGCTCAGGATTTTCCAGCATTTCTTTTACCCTTACAAGGAAGCTCACCGATTCGCGACCATCAATGATACGGTGGTCGTAGCTCAGCGCCAGGTACATCATCGGGCGGATCACCACCTGGCCGTTGATAGCCATTGGGCGGTCCTGGATTTTGTGCATGCCCAGGATAGCGGATTGCGGGATGTTGATGATAGGTGTGCTCATCAGGGAACCGAATACACCGCCATTGGTGATGGTGAAGGTACCACCGGTCATTTCAGGCATGGTCAGTTTATTGTCGCGGGCCTTGGTGGCCAGGTCTACTACTGCCTTTTCAATACCTGCCATATCCAGGCTTTCTGCGTTGCGGATCACCGGTACTACCAGTCCTTTCGGAGCAGACACCGCGATGGAAATATCACAGTAATCATGGTACACCAGTTCTTCTCCATCGATATAGGCGTTTACAGAAGGGAATTCCTGTAAAGCGAAGCAACATGCTTTTGTAAAGAAGCTCATAAAGCCGAGGTTCACCTCATGCTGTTTCTTGAACACTTCCTTGTATTTGGCACGCAGCGCCATAATTTCGGTCATGTCTACCTCGTTAAAGGTAGTTAGCATTGCCGTTGTATTCTTCGCTTCCACCAGGCGGCGGGAAACGGTTTTACGCAGGTTGCTCATTTTTTCACGGCGTTCATTGCGGGAGAACATTTCCTGACCAATAGCCACACCCGGATTTTGCAGGGCAGCAAATACATCGTCTTTCATGATCTTGCCATGGGCGCCGGAACCTTTGATGCTGGATGGATCCACATGTTTATCAGCGATCACTGCTGCAGCCACCGGTGATGCTTTCACATCATTAGGGATGCTGGTAACAGGGGCCTGTTGCGGTTGTGGCGCAGCCTTTGCCGGTTGGGCAGCAGGAGCGGCTGCCGGTGCGGCTTTACCAGCTGGTCTGCCAACGCTTGTATCAATTTTGCAGGCCACATCGCCTATTTTCAAAGTATCTCCTTCTTTGGCTACGGTAATCAATGCGCCTGCTTCTTCTGCGTTAAGTTCGAAGGTGGCCTTCTCTGATTCCAGTTCACAAACCACTTCATCACGCTCTACATAATCACCATTATTCTTTAACCACTTTACCAGTGTTACTTCGCTGATAGACTCCCCTACTGTAGGCACTTTCATTTCAATCGTCCCTTTATTTACCGCCGGAGCTGCCGGTGCTTCTGCTGCGGGAGCAGGCGCCGGTGCAGTAGCTGCAGCTGCAGCAGGTTCAGCAGCCGGAGCGGCGCCAGTGGCCGGTGCGGCAGCATCTGTATCAATAGTACAGGCTACATCACCAATCTTCAAGGTAGCTCCTTCCTGGGCAGCAGGAGCAATCTTCAGGACGCCCGCTTTTTCTGCATTCAGTTCGAAGGTGGCTTTCTCAGATTCCATTTCACACAATACCTCGTCCTGCTGAACATAATCTCCGTCTTTCTTCAACCACTTTGCAATTGTTACCTCGCTAATAGATTCTCCTACCGTAGGGACTTTGATTTCGATAACCATATTTAATCAGTTGATGGTGATACCAGGTTTTTCGTTGAGCGGTCAACTTTAAACGTAAAGCCTGGTTATTCTGTTTATACTTTGAATTTTTTTAGATGTTAAAAGCCGTGTCGATGATCTGTTGCTGCTCACGTGCATGCACTTTTGCATAACCCGTTGCGGTGGAAGCACTCGGGTTGCGGCTGATAACACCATAGTTGATCTGTTTCAGGTTCATTTGCAGGAATGCTGCAGCGCCCATGTTCAGTGGTTCTTCCTGTACCCAGAAGAACGTAGCGCCTTTATACTTCTGCGCGATGGTTTCCAGTTGTTTAACCGGCAGCGGGTACAGTTGTTCCAGGCGTACAATCGCTACATCTTTGCGATCATCTTTAGCCTGTTTATCACTCAGATCAAAATACATTTTACCAGAGCAAAGTAATACTTTCTTTACTACTGCTGCGTCGTCAATAAACGGATCATCCAGTACTTCTTTAAAGCCGCCCTGTGTAAATTCCTCCATAGCTGAATAAGCGCCTACATGCCGCAGGTTGGCTTTTGGAGAGAAGTTAATGAGCGGTTTGCGGAACTGCCAGGTTAACTGGCGGCGTAACGCATGGAAGAAGTTGGCTGCAGTGGTAATATTGGTGATCACCATATTTTCTTCTGCGCATTGTTGCAGGAAGCGTTCCGGACGGGCATTGGAGTGGTCTGGTCCACCGCCTTCATAGCCATGTGGCAATAACATCACCAGGCCGTTCTGCGTGGTCCATTTCTGTTCTGCGCTGCTGATATACTGGTCAATAACTGTTTGCGCACCGTTCACGAAATCGCCATACTGCGCTTCCCATAATACCAGGTTATTGGGGTTGGCCATGGCATAGCCATATTCAAAGCCCAATACGCCATATTCACTCAGTAAGGAGTTATAAATTCTGAATTTACCCTGGTTTTCCTGTAAATGGCTGAGGCGATTGTAAGTTTCATTGGTATTTTCATCAAACAATACCGCATGGCGATGGGAGAAAGTACCACGTTTTACATCTTCCCCGCTCATTCGTACATCTTTTCCTTCAACCAGGAGACTGGCATAGGCCAGCAGTTCACCGGTAGCCCAGTCTACTTTACCTTCTTCCTGGTAAAGTTTTATTTTATCCTGCAGCAGTTTGCTCACTTTACGCAGTGGTACGAAGTTGTCCGGCCATTTCATCAGGCTGTCGAACAACCGTTTAAAATCTTCTTCCCTTATAGCAGTTACCGGGGAAGCTTCAAAATCCTGCGGGGTGGCTTTGCGCAGGGCCTGCCACCACTGTTCCGGCTTCTGGCTCACATAGGGCAGCGGATGTTGTTTTACATCATCCAGGCGGGCCTGTAAGTCGTCCCAGAAGCTTTTCTCCATTTCCTTCGCCAGCGCCTGTGCGTCTGATTCGCCATTGTTCAGGAGGAACTGGGTATATACTTCACGCGGATTGGCGTGTTTTTCAATGAGGGCGTAGAGGCTTGGTTGTGTAAACTTAGGTTCATCACCTTCGTTGTGGCCATGTTTGCGGTAGCAAACCATGTCTATAAACACATCTTCATTGAATTCCTGGCGGTAACGGGCAGCCAGCTGGGATACTTTCACCACTGCTTCTGCATCATCGCCGTTTACATGGAATACCGGAGCCTGTACAATAGATGCCACGCTGGTACAGTAATCGGAGGAGCGGGCATCGTCAAAATCGGTGGTAAAACCGATCTGGTTATTGATCACAAAGTGAATGGAGCCACCTACGTAGTATCCTTTCAGTTTGCTCATTTGTTCCACTTCATACACAATTCCCTGGCCTGCCACTGCAGCGTCGCCATGGATGAGGATGGGCAGTATTTTATCGTAATCGCTGTTGTAGATCACATCCGCTTTACTGCGTGCAAATCCCACAACGATCGGGTCTACCACTTCCAGGTGGGAGGGGTTGGGCATCAGCTGCAGGTTCACCGGTTTGCCTGCGGGAGTAGTTACCTGGGAGCGGAAACCGAGGTGGTATTTCACATCACCGCTGCCCATGGTCATATCCGGAACGGCCAGGCCTTCAAATTCATTGAAGATCTGTTCATAGGTTTTGCCCAGGATATTGGCCAGTACGTTCAAACGGCCGCGGTGGGCCATTCCTATCACAGATTCCTGTACACCGTATTCAGCCGCCACGTTGATAATAGCATCCAGCGCGGGAATGGTGGCTTCGCCTCCTTCCAGGCCAAAACGCTTTTGCCCGATATATTTTGTGTGAAGGAATTTCTCGAAAATAACGCCCTGGTTCAGCTTTTGCAGGATACGTTTGCGTTGTTCCAGGGATAAAGGCTGCTGCATGATTGCCTCAAACTCTTTCTCCATCCACTTTGCCTTTGTCCGGTCGTTGATGTAGGTGTATTGAAGTCCTACCGAACCGGCGTAAATCTGCTGCAGGTAAGCAACGATCTTTTCCAGGGTGGTTTTGCCCACACCGATGGTAGTTCCTGCGTAAAATTCTGTTTTAAGATCAGCATCCCCTAATCCAAAACTGGCGAGGTCGAGATTGGCCTTGCGGTCTTTTCTTTCACGGATGGGGTTGGTTTTAGCAATTAAATGGCCTTTTTTGCGGTATGCCTGTATCAGGCGGTATACACCCAGTTCTTTCGCCAGCTGGTCGTCGCTCACCGGCAGTGAAGTGCTGCCTCCTGCTACCGGCGCTGTTGGCGCCGCCTTGCCGTTAACATTGGATACTGCAAAATCAAATCCTTCGAAAAATTTAACCCAATCCGGGTCTACAGAGTTGGGATCTTTGCGGAAATCCTGGTATAACGATTCAATGTAAGCAGGATGTGAGTTGGTGACGAATGAGAAGTCCTTCATTTACAACGAGTTTTGCTGATCTTCAGTTCAAATACTTTTCTGTTGATCCCAATATATTAATATATGGGATTGCAAATATCGCTCGTTTTTTGATACGCTGGTTGGAAAAAATGAGAAAAAATCAAGTGATTATCTGTGATAAAAGGTGCTTATATTTGCAGTTCACAGGAAAAACTACATTTAGTTTGTTTTGTAAAGGTAATATAGTTACCTTTGCCGTCCGAAACTTGAAATTTGAAAAATGGCAAACCATAAAGCAACAAAAAAAGACGTACGTCAAAGCAGAAAGCGTAATGAGCGTAACCGTTACTATGGTAAAACTACCCGTAACGCCATCCGTGATTTGAAAGCAGTTACCGATAAAGCAACAGCGGAGAAAGATCTGGCAGAGGTAGCTTCTATGCTTGATAAGCTGGCTAAACGTAACGTTATTCACAAGAACAAAGCTGCAAATCTGAAAAGCAAGCTGGCTAAGAGAGTATTAGCTCTGGCTTAATTGCTTCAGTAACAATATTTACAGCTCTTCCTCCAAAAGGAAGGGCTTTTTGTTTTTCCATTATATCAAGATGATGAAAAAGATACTCCTGCTTCTTGCCGCCCTGTTTCCCCTGCTCTCCTACACGCAGGACCTCACCACACGATACGAAAAAACCAATGGCCGGGAAACGGCCACATATGCCGAGGTTATCCAATATTACCAGCAACTCGCCAAACGTTTTCCACAGATCCATTTACAGGCTGTTGGTACCACAGATGCCGGTTTTCCCCTGCACCTGGTTACTTATTCCCCCGGGCGGAATTTCGACTTTAAAAGCCTTCACCGGCAAAATAAACGGGTTATCCTTATCAATAACGGCATTCATCCCGGCGAGCCGGATGGCATAGACGCCAGTATGATGCTCCTGCGCGACCTGGCGCAAGGCAAAATCCATCTCCCCGAAAATATTATCCTCGCTGTTATCCCGGTATATAATATCGGCGGAATGCTGAACCGCTCCCCCTGGTACCGGGTAGATCAAAACGGCCCCGATGCTTTTGGCTCCCGTGGCAATGCCCAGAACCTGGATCTTAACCGCGATTTCATAAAAGCCGATTCAAAGAATGCCCTTGCCTTCCAGCAGATCTATCATCTCACCGATCCGGATGTATTTGTGGATAACCATGTCAGCAACGGTGCCGATTACCAGCATATCATGACCCTGCTTACCACCCAGCATAATAAGCTGGGGGGAGCAATGGGCGAATTCATGAACAAAACATTTGAGCCTGGCCTGTATGCCCTCATGAAAAAGAAAGGGTACGACCTGGTGCCTTACGTAAATCACTTTGGGGAAACGCCAGATAGCGGCTGGGTGGAATTTACCGACCTGCCCCGCTATTCCAGCGGTTATACTACTCTTTTCCACACGTTTGGTTTTGTGCCGGAAACACATATGCTGAAGCCTTATCCACTGCGCGTAAAAGCTACCTATGCCCTGATGGAATGCTTCATCGAATTTACGGCTACACATAGCGAAACAATTAAACAATTGCGCGAACAGGCAAAACAAGCCGCGCGTACACAAAAAACATTTCCACTCGCCTGGCAGGCTGATATGAATAAATACAGCCTGATCACCTTCCGTGGTTTTGCTTCCGGACATAAGCCCAGTGCTATTTCCGGACTGCCCAGGTTATATTATGACCGCACAAAACCATATACCCGGCAGGTGAAATTCTACAATTATGCTACAGAAGGAAATTTTGTGGAGAAACCGGAAGCATACATCATCCCCCAAGGCTGGTGGGCGGTGATCAACCTGCTGAGAAATAACCAGGTAAAAATGCAGCCGTTACAACAGGATACCACCATATTTGTGGAAGTATATCATATTGCCGATTTCCAGAGCTATACAAAACCATTTGAAAAACACTATCTGCATACCAACATCAAAGTAAGCAGCAGCAAGGACTCCATCAGATTCCGGAAAGGCGATTACTACATCCCGGTGAACCAGGATGCTAACCGCTACCTGGTAGAAACACTGGAGCCCACCGGCGGCGATTCATTTTTTGCATGGAACTTTTTTGATGCTATCCTCGGACAAAAAGAAGGATACTCTCCTTATGTTTTTGAAGATACCGGCGCTGAATATTTAAAACAGCATCCGGAATTGCAGGAGTTATTAAATAAGAAAAAAGCAGGTGATACTGCATTTGCCAACAACGCCAGCGCACAGTTAAATTTTGTATTTAAAAATTCACCTTACGCAGAGCCGGAATATATGCGCTACCCGGTATACAGGGTACGATAAAATATTTTTGACAAAGGGATCGGAGATATAAGCAGGGCTTATATCTCCGATTTTTTATGCATGCTGTTCATGATAATGAACGGATCATTTCACCCCTGAATAAAATGAACGGGATTTTAATAAAGTATCCTTTAAATTCATGCCTATTTAAATGTTTGTTGACAATGAAGAAGATGATGAAGGTATACCTGAAAACGAAATAGTAAACAATATCAGGAAGTTTATTATGAGTATGGGCAAAGGATACTCTTTTATCGGCAACCAGTACAAACTGGAAGTAAATAACCAGGACTTTTTTGTGGATCTTCTTTTTTATAACCGCCACCTGCAATACCTTGTGGCCATTGAGCTTAAACGCAAAAATTTAAACCGGAATATGCCGGCCAGCTGAATTTTTACCTGAACGTACTGGACGATAAAGTAAAACTGCCTCATGAAAACCCAAGTATCGGGATTGTGCTTTGCAAACAGAAAGACAATATGGTAGTAGATTATGCCATTAAATCCATCAATAAAGCCATGAGTGTAGGTACTTATACACATTACCAGGCGCACACTGTGCCTGAAAATATGAAAGAGTTTTTGCCTGATGCAGAAGCACTGGGTAAAATGTTATAAAATTTCCGCCAATCACATCCTGCCTACGACCTGTTTACATCGTTAATCCGTTACAACAAAAAACAGCACCAAATGAAATTTAACCATCTGCTTAACAGCATTGAAACAACACATGTACATTTCCAGGAAGTAGCAGCCAAGCTATTAACCGCTCTCTCACTATCCGCAATGGATGATTGGATGTTATATTGTAGAATATGAACAGAAAGGTGTGGACAGGGCGAAATGTGGCGCACAATTACTGGAACAGATTTCGAAAGAACTTCCCGCGTTAAAATTATCTGCGACTAACCTCCGGGTATGCAGACAATTTTATCAGTATTATCCATAAATCAGTGAGGTGGTTTCAGACGAATTTGAATGGGATTAGCATGCGAATTCATTAGACAGTGTCTGATGAATTCGCGCTCGCCGAATATGCCATTCCTGAAGGAATGGGCCGGCAGATGTTTGTCTCTACCTACGCCATACAACTGCCAACTAAAGAACAGTTACAACAATTCCTCGCGGGTGAATTAAGAAGATGTGAAAGTTAAACCCTCTCCAGCTTCAGCATAACATGCTGTTCGCCATAAAAGTGGTTATAGAAAAGGATGGAATGAACAGGCGCAGACAAATGCTCCACACCGGGAAACCATGCTGCGGGTATTTGCTGCGCTTTAAGGATCCGCGCGGCCAACCATAAACCAAATGCACCGGCTGTATCATATTCACCACAAAGATGCTTAAATGGCAACTGTGGTATGCCCGGGAAACATTGATCCAGCTCCTGGTAATAATGCTCAAAATTACTATCGCCATTGCGGCCGGTAATTATAAGATCAGGGGCTGTGGTAAAGGCTTTCAGAGCAGCGGTCAATTTACCGCCGGTTGGTTTATACAACATCCTGAAATCTGAAATAGCAGCATAGCTTTGCAGGGTAGGCGTGCCCGTTAGTATGAAAAATGTTGCCCCCTCCCCGGCAATACTGCCCGGTGAAAGACGACGGTATAATTCCCGGCTATCTGTGGGCTGGTCTTTCCAGAATCCGATCCGGCTTTTTATGTAAAAATGCTCTTTTGTTATTTCCTCAAAGGCCCCGGTAAGCGTATGCGTGGCGCCCTCCTGCAGCAACATCATGCTGTCCAGTAAAGCATTTTCAAAGGAAAAACCGCGGTGTACAAAAGTATTGTTATAGGCTGTACATTTTTGTTGCAGGGCTATTAAGCCATTCACAGAATTGTAGGTGGATTGAATAAAAGGAGTGGGATTCAACGCCGTTTCCTTATACTCTGCAATTTCTTTGATGAACTTTTCCGTATCCTGCAAACTGCCTTTACCTGTGCCGGTAATAATAGGGCCTGGTGCAGTAATACCACTCTCCTGGCTGCATTTAAGCGCAGCCGTTAATCCCATTTTAAGCACCCTTGTCATACGGCGCAGGCTATTGCCCGGAATAAATGGTTTATAATCAGGCTCTACACAGGCAAGCAGATTACTGTCTGTATGTACCAGCGGCGCCGAAAAAATATCCCCTTCAAAAGTTGGCTGCGGGGAGATGGCCGCCATTGCTTGTATGTAACACTTACCCTTCATATTTGCTGATCACCAGGGAAGCGTTGTTGCCTCCAAAGCCGAATGAGTTTGAAATAACATGATTTACCGGGTACCCTTCCATCAGGGTGGTAACCGGACTGATAGTCAATTCCTCCATTCTTTCTGAGAAATTGAGATTGGGAAAAATTAACCCATGTTGAATAGCCAGTATGGAGTAAATGGCTTCTATGGCCCCCGCCGCTGCCAGTGTATGACCGGTAAACGGTTTAGTGGAGCTGAAAAGAGGTACTTTATCGCCAAATAAACGTTCCAGTGCTTTTCCTTCAGAAACATCATTATTGAGCGTAGCTGTACCGTGAACATTAATATAGGATACCTCTTCCAGTGAATGCCCGCTCATTTCAAGCGCCGTTTTCATGGCTTCGTAAGCGCCATCGCCATCCGGTGAGGGGGAGGTTGGATGGAAGGCCTCATTGGTATTGCAGTACCCGCTCAATTCCGCCAGGATGCGGCTGTTATTGGCCCTGGCGAAAGTTTCACTTTCCAGCACTAGGTACGCCGCACCTTCGCCCAGGTTCAAACCAGTGCGTTGCTGGTCGAACGGCCGGCAAAACTGCTTATCCACATTTTTGAGTGAATTGAATCCATTCAATGTAAAACGGGTGAGCGCTTCTGTGCCACCGCATACCATCCGTGGCAGCATGCCCTGCTTTATCATACGTGCACCAAACATCAGCGCGTTGGCAGAAGAAGAACAGGCGGTACTGATGGTGGCAATATGTTCACTAAATCCTACGGTATCGGCTATACGCTGTGTACAGTCCGCACAATCCAGTGTATCTATGTATTGTAAAAAGGAGCCTGTCTTTCCAGGATCAATGATATCAAAATATAACTTCTCGGTATCGCACATGCCGCCTACCGTACTGGCATTGATAAAGCCTGTGGGGGCAGACTGTATATCGGTAATACCCGCATCCTGCAATGCTTCCCGCATAGCGGCCAGTCCAAGTAAAGTGGTACGGGTATACCCTTCCTTTGCCGGCATACCGGCAAGCGCAAACAGGGAATCACTGGCGTGTTTCACTTCTGCAACCGGCAACACATTCCTGTAAACGGTATCAATATAGCTGCTATATCCCAAACCGCTGTGCTGCAATCGCAGATTGCGCAGGTTTCCGGCTACATTATCACCAATAGCGGTGATCATTCCTATCCCTGTTATAAACACTCTTTCCGCCATGTAGCCTGCTTACTTATGCCGGTTGTTTCGATTGGATAAACTCTGCCATAGACTGAACGGACTGCAAAATCTTACGGCCTTCGCGGGGATCTTCTACTTTGATGTGATATTGTCTTTCCAGCAATACCATCAATTCAAGAGAATCGATACTATCGAGTCCCAGGCCTTCTCCAAATAACGGTGCATTGTCATCAATGTCTTCCGGTTTGGTGTCCTGAAGGTTGAGTGCCTCAATGATTTGTTCTTTCAGTTTCTTTTTTAATTCTTCCATAATGTTGTAGGTTTATCACCTGTTGTTCACAACAGGCGAATGCCCTTGTGGGGAGTAAAAATACAGTTTTACTATTGTTTTGAAAACATTTATCAGTTCATTCTTCTTTTTTCCACCCATCCGGCTATGGCCAGCATGGCCAGTCCGGTAAGTATTAATCTCAGCACATTCTTCCACACAAATGCCATATCTCCGTTACGCAAATAAATATCGTTGATAGCATCCAGCCCCCAGCTTAAGGGCGACAAATGCCCCAGCAGCTGCATCCTGGCGGGCATTACTTCCAGCGGTATCCATATGCCTCCAACGGCCGACAAAATCACGATAGAGATGGCCCCGAAATTAAGCGCCTGGTTAGGCGTTTTAAATACTGTGCCAATCAGGATACCGTAAGCCGTTGCTGCCAGCCCTATTGCGCCTGCTACCAGCAGCGTTGCTCCAGGATGCCGGCCCATTACCAGCTGCGGCAGATCAAGCAGTGGCAGCACATAAATACCCACCAGCATCATCAGGTAAAACTGCAGGATACAAACTCCTACAAAGAACAGCATCTTACCGGCAAGTATAGCCAGGTAAGATCCTGGTATCAGCTTCATCCGCAACAGGCTGCCATCTTCCCTTTCCCGGATCATGTTTCCGGCAATGGGTATTACAATAAAAAACATGGCAAAAATACTCCAGGCAGGTACGTTGTGCTGTACAGAATTGGAAATTACATCCAGCTGTTTCCCCGTACCGGTGCTTTGCTCCTTCAGTCCAACTGCCTGTAAGCGGATGGCTAAAGTATCTGCGGTACCGGCAGTGCTGTCTTTGCTCCGCAATTGTTGTTTAATGCGGCTCAGCAGCAGATCAGTTTCCACCTGCGTAAGAAAATTATCTACCGACTGGTGGATGGCGCCTTTAAATGCCTTCTTTGCAGCCGGGTCAAAATAGATCGTCACGTTTAATGAATCAGCTGTCTTTTTTACCGGTAAAGACACTGACATTCCCATCCTGTTAGTGATGTCATTTACAATACGGTTAGCATTGCTCACAATAGCCGCGGTAGCACCTGCAGGTATGATAATGCTGATCTTGTATTTACCTTCGTTCACCAGTTGTTTGGCCTGTTCAGCAGTTACCGGCCGGCCATCAAGGGAATCGATAATATGGAATTGTCCGCCTGAAGCCAGCCCTTCTTTCACAGAGCGGCCCAAACGGCCATGATCATTATCTACCGTTAAAATATCGAACCTGATATCCTGGTAATCTTTAAAAGGGGCATCCTGGATCAGCGCCATTACAGTAATTAATACAACAGGCATTATAAACAGGAGGATGATCCCTGTTTTATCACGTAACAGTAATTGCCACTCTTTCCTGATTGTTGCCAGTAGTCTTAACATCGCTTTCTTAGCCCTTCGCTTTAGCATTTAAAAATTAGTCCCGGAGCGCGTTTCCGGTAAAATGCAGGAATACGTCTTCCAGGTTGTTACAGCCGGGGTGCTGATGTATCAGGGTTAACGGGTTACCCTGCACTATCATTCTTCCTGCGTCCATGATCACTACTTCCTCGCACAACGACTGTGCCTCTTCCAGCAAATGGGAAGTATACAGGATGCTGGCTCCCTGGTTGTTGTAATCACGGAGGAATTGTAATATCATGCTACGCGACTGAACATCCACTCCTGCAGTAGGCTCATCCAGCACCAGCAATTTGGGGTCGTGCAGGATTGCTGCAATAATGTTGGCCCGCCGTTTCATTCCACCGGAATATTTATGTATTTCCTTGTGCGCACTTTTCTCCAGGCCAAACAGTTCCAGGTAATGCATAATTTTTTGTTGCAGCGGTTTTCCTTTAAAACCGTACAGATTACCGAAATAGGTAAGATTTTCAACAGCAGAAAGTTGTGGATACAGTGCTATCTGCTGTGGTACTATCCCGATAATCTGTTTGATGGCTTCCCTGTGGGCCGCCTCCTGCTTTAAGTCCTGTATGATCACTTCCCCGCTGTCGCTCCGTACAATGCCGCATAATATTGAAATCGTAGTAGTTTTGCCTGCGCCGTTAGGGCCAAGCAAACCGGCAATCCTGCCCTTCCCGAACTGAAATGTAAGTCCCTTCAGTGTGGGCTCTGCACTGTCCTTGTAGGTTTTATATAGTTCTTTTACAGATATGCCGGACATGATACTTTGAATATTTAATTACCACTTCACCTGTGCCAGTTTCCGGAAAAACGCATCTTCGGAGGCTGCACATTCCAGTAACATCTGGCTTAGTTCCTTATAGGAAACATTATCTGCTGATCTGCTCTTGCATACGCGGCCGGCGGCAAAGGCAAAATTACGCCATAAGTCCCCGGTTTGCGTCAGTTCTCCCGCCAGTTTACTCAGCTCATCTTTCTTCAGTAACACAGCAGCTTCCTGTAAAAATGCAGCATACATGAAACGGAAGCCAGCGCCGCCGGTACCGATCTCTTCCTGCATACGGATAATATTTCCCAGGTATAGCGTAGCTTTCCGGTCGCCTGGATTTTCGGCATAGTTAGCTACTCTTTTGGCAAGAAAGCGGATCCCTTTCACACCAAACAGGGGGATAGGCACTTTCAGCATAAAGTGACAGGCCTGTTCTATACCCGCTTTGATTGGTTTTTCAAATGAGGCAGAAGGAGGTACATGCACCGGGTAGTACATTTTTCCTTTAGGCGCCGGGAATCCTTTCGCAAAGCGGGCCTGCGCCAGGCTCTCCGGATCAATGGTGGTCACTGAATCCATTATCGGATCGCTTACCAGGTATTGCCCATCCTTTTTGTCGTAAACAACCAGGTTATGTGCATTGAAATGAAACCGGTAAGAAGCAGGAAAGTAAGGCAGGTAATATACGCTGGATTGCAACCCAACAGGAATACCAGCTTCAACCACTTTATCGAGCGCCTGCATTCCTTTCTCCGGTGTGGAAAATTTCCGGGACTCCATCCGTACTCCCAGCCGCTTGCATACCCGCTGGAAAATAGCTCCGGGCCATATCCGGTAGGTAGTGCCCGGCACCCCGTTCACTTTTACAAAAGGCAGGTGGCCGAAAAAGATACCTGCACCAATACCAAATGCCATCGGCTCACTGATCTGTAAACCATAATGCCCCAGCAGGTTTGATATTACACCACTTTCACAATGCGCGGTCTGGTTGTGTTGGAAAAAAGAATTAGTCATAATATTATTTGTAGCAGCATTACGAATAACGGATCTGTGGGAAGATCATCGGATAACGCCTACCCACAAATCCGTTATTACCATTATGCTTTATCTGATCTGCAGGAGATCTGTTAAACTCACTTTGAAGGCATCTGCATAACGCTGCAATAGTTTTGGACTGAGCTTTTTGAAAACGCCTGGTTTCATATGTCTTTTCACCTGCCACTGGAACTTACCTACATGACTGGCCAGCAAAGGCAGATCCATCAGGGTCTTTTCCATGTAATAGGCTACCGGGCTTATTTCTCCGGCTTCCACCCGCGCCCGCGCCGCTTTTACTCTTTCGTTTACTTCTTCCCAGGCCTGGTCAAGTGCAATATTTTCCGGCTCCCAGCCAGCACTTTGCACCTGTACATAATTGCCGGAATTATCCACCGCATACATAATTTGCTTGAATGTACCTTCATGCAGATTATCACTGTCCTGCGGTACTTCCTCTTTTTTCATGAGAGCAGTTTTAGAAGTGATCGCTTATACTACGGTAATATGTGCATAAGCATATGAAAAACGTGCGCTTTCCGGAACCATCATTACTACTTTCTGTCCTTTTTTAAAGCGGCCGGTGTTCATCAGTTCTTCCAGCATCAGGTAAGGGGATGCGGTACCTACGTTACCTACGTTGGCCAGGTTGGTAAACCATTTCTCCAGTGGGATGGGAACACCTAACCGGGTAATTTCCTCATCTATCTTTAACCTGAAAAATTCAGACGACAGGTGGGGCAGGAAGAAATCTATTTCATCGAGATTAATATTGTGGCGCTCTACCAGCTCTTTCCACATCTGTGCTCCGGAAGGAACAATATTTTTACCGAGTAACCGGGTATCCTGTTTAAAGGAGAATACGCTGTGCTGTGCCCATTCTTCCGGGGTCATATCGATCCATCCGGTGGTAGTGCCGTCCGGCTGTTTGATAGCGCCGGCATACATGCACGTTTCCAGCTCATTGGCATAAGAGAGTATTTCTACCCAATCAACCCGCAGGGATAAACCTTCTTCATTGGGTTTATCCTGGAAAAGGGCTGCGCTGGCGCCGTCTGATAACATCCAGCGGAGGAAGTCCTTTTCAAAGGCGATGATGGGATTTTCGTCGAGACTTTTCAGATTTTCAGCTTCCGGCTGGAATTTCTGTGCCAGCATCCAGGCGGAGAATTTTTCAGAGCCGGTACTTACAGCGTTGGAAGTATTACCGCAACGAATAGACATCCAGGCATATTTAAACGCCTGCATCCCTGCAGCGCAGGCGCCTGTAGCTGCAATCAGCTCTACCGGCTGGCATTTCAGGATACCATGCACCATGGCGGCATGATTGGGTAACAACTGATCCGGAGAGGTGGTACCGCAGGCCAGTAATTGCAGTTTGCTGATGGGAAACTGCTCATCAAATAACTGCGATACAGCGGTTGCTGTCATTTCCGCATTGGAATGGGTGGATTTCCCTTCCTTGTCCAAAGAGTAGTAACGGGTTTTGATCTTGTTGTTACCTAGTATCTTCAAACGCGCACGGGAAGCCTTTCCATCTACCATGCCGAGAATGCTCTCCATTTCATCATTTTCAACAGGCTTGTTGGGTAAAAATTTAGACAGCCTGGTAATATAAACTTCCTTCATTTGAATTTATTCGTCTTTTAAGGCTACATGTAAAACCTGGTCTGAACTGCCCTGCCTCGCCAGCCAGCTCACGGTAAAATATATTTTAATTTAATATACGTTATATACAGACGTAAATATAGAATTCTAATTGGAATTACAAGTATCACGCCACTGCGTAAAGGTCGCTTTGTGCCGGCATTACACCCGGATTTGAGACACCTTTAAGGCGGACCTGGTACACTTTTATCTCAGGGAAATGCCCTTATAATAGTCCACTTCGCGACGCAGCCTGGCCTTTTTCAGATTCAACTGTATAAGAGAAGTAACCAGGGAGACAGGTGTTAAAACAAAGATACCTGCCAGCAGCAACACCCGGTACATGGTTACACGTCCCTGGCGGGAAGCCGCTCCGGGTCCGCCTTTAGCGCTAATGAATTTAGCCCAGAAACGGAAAGCCCTGATACCCTTGTTTTCGAGAACCACCAGGTTGGGAAGCAGTTCCACGGCATCGAGTGCCAATAGTTCCGAATGCAATGTATCCCATTTGCCATGTTGCAGTGCGGCGGCTATAGGTCCGGCAAACCGTCCGGAAGTAAGGATCTCGTTTTCCTGTACTCCTGCCTGCGGCAAAAAGCGGGTAGCCTCCTTTTTTCCCTTGAATGCCCACCGGAGTATGGTGATCACGGAAATGAGATTGGGTGATTTATCTACCAGCACAATGTTGCCCACAAGGGTACTCCCCGCCTGGTGCAGGTAATTTTTTACTTTTTCCTGTGCATTCAGCCACATATTACGGCTTCCCAGCAGCGTAATCACCTTTTTGCCCTTCAGCAGCTGTTTGGCAGCTTCACTTTGCAGGAAGGCGGCAGTTGGCTGTGAGGGAGAAAGGAACCAGGGCTGATAAGCCAGGATAACCAGGTCGAAATGCGCATTCACGTCCACTTTCAGCGGTTCAATGCCACGGGGGGTGGATTGAACGGTTTCCGGCATAGTGTCGTAAAATTGTTGCCTTCCCCAGGGGAAAGGAAAAGGCGTTACAGGCACCAGTTCCTCAAATGTAAAGTCGGCTTTGCCTTCCAGCGGGGCCAGCACATGATCAATAATCCTTTTCAATTGCCCTGTTTGAGTATAATATACCACCAGGATCTTCGGTCTTTCGTTCATAAAAGGAATAGGAGTTCAACAATTCAAAACGTAAATCAACAATTCAAACGGTAAAATCTGCAATTCAAGCCGTAAACATACAAAAAAACAGCAATCATTCATGTGATTTAATGATAATTTGACGCGAAATGTTGATGGAGTGGGGTATTTATTATGGGGTTCTGTCTTGTGCCCCAGCCAGGTACAGCATCAGCGGGTTAATGATAGCGAATGCTGTACCTGGACTCAAGGACTTTGATATGTTTTTCTTCAAAACATCTCTATAAACTCTCTGACACCAGTAAATATGATATTTAAAATGTTAAAGATTTGTAAATGTTGATGCCTATTTTTTATTAATACTACCAGAACCCGCTACAGAAGAGGATATCTGGGGAGAGCCCTTATAATTTACGTCACCGGAACCGGCAATTTTCGCTTCCAGTTTTACGCTGGCATAAACATCTGCATCACCACTACCGGCAATATTAATGCTTACGTTTTCAGACAGCAGCTCATCGCCTTTAAAGTTACCGCTGCCGGCAATGGAAAGGTTCACATCCTTCGTTTCCCCTTTCAGCCTGATATCACCTGAACCGGCAATAGAAGCCTTTACCGCAGGAGCATTGATGTCTCCCCTGAGGTTACCGGAGCCAGACAAACTGAATTTAACATCAGAGCGGGAATTAAACTTACCATCCAGCAGCAGATCGCCGGAACCGGCCAGGCTGGCATCATCTACTTCAGGAGTGGTGAGGTACACGTTCAGCTCTTTATGGGTGCTGATAGATACGCCCCGCCTCATCCTTACTATAAGACGGCCGTCTTCTTCCACCAGTTCCACCAGCGGCGCAATATTATCTTCCGCCTCAATAACGGCTGCTTTGGCAGCGCCCTGGGTAAGATATACGTTCATACTGCCCTCTACCTTGATCCTGTGAAAAGGACCTACCTTCCTTTCCTCTTTAATCACATGGCCATTGCCTTTTACACGATTTTGTCCGGTTACGTCGCAGGAAAAAAGGAGTACAGCAGCAGAAAAGGCCATAGTGGCCTGACATAGGAGCGATTTTGTTGATATCATGGGTTTAAATTATAACAGGAAGATACGCCGGATTTCCGAATTTCGAATTTCCAAATCTGAAATTCGTAGAAGGACTTTATCTTTGCACCACCATGACAGAAAAGATACTTATCCTCGATTTCGGTTCCCAGTATACACAGCTGATTGCACGCAGCATCCGTGAACTGAATGTTTATTGCGAAATTAAACCTTGCCTTCAGCCTATTGCCTGGGATGAAACCATTAAAGGTGTTATTTTATCAGGCAGTCCTTTTTCGGTAAACGACGAAAATGCGCCCATTCTTGATATTGCAGCCATTGCTGCAAAAGTACCGGTACTCGGTATCTGCTATGGCGCCCAGATGATGGCCAAGGTTTTTGGCGGCGAAGTGGCCAAAAGCAACCTCCGCGAGTACGGACGCGCCTTTATGGAGCACAACGACAAAGAGGAAAAGTTGTTATATGATATCTCTGCAAAAAGCCAGGTATGGATGAGCCATGCAGATAGCATTAAACGGATCCCTGAAGGATTTGAAATCATCGCCACCACAGAAAATATACCGGTAGCGGCTTTCAAAAATACTACCCTGGCAGCCAACCCGATGTTTGGTTTGCAGTTCCACCCGGAAGTAACCCATTCCCTGGAAGGAAAACTGATCCTGCGCAACTTCCTGTTACATATTTGTAACTGCAGCCAGGACTGGACCCCGGCCGCTTTTGTACATGAAACAGTAGAAAGGATCAAAGCCCAGGTAGGCGATAAAAGAGTAGTAATGGCCCTCAGCGGCGGCGTTGACTCTACCGTTGCTGCAGAACTGATCCATAAAGCCATCGGCAAAAACCTGTTCTGCATATTTGTAGATAACGGCCTGCTGAGAAAAGACGAATTTGAAACCGTTCTGGAATCTTATAAACATATGGGTCTGAACGTAAAAGGGGTCAATGCAAAAGATCTTTTTTACGGAAAACTGGCAGGCGTTTCCGATCCGGAACAAAAACGCAAGATCATCGGTGGCCTGTTCATCGATGTTTTCCAGCAGGAAGCCACCCACCTTACCGATATTTCTTTCCTGGGCCAGGGTACCATTTACCCCGATGTAATTGAATCCGTTTCTGTAAACGGCCCTTCCGTTACCATCAAATCCCACCATAACGTAGGCGGATTACCGGAAAAAATGAACATGCAGCTGGTAGAGCCACTGCGCTTCCTCTTTAAGGACGAAGTACGCCGCGTAGGCCGCGAGATCGGTATCAGCGACATATTCCTGGGCCGTCATCCTTTCCCCGGTCCGGGACTGGCTATCCGTATCCTCGGTGCTATTACCCCCGAAAAAGTACATATGCTGCAGGAAGCAGATAATGTTTATATAGAAGGACTGAAAGAAGCAGGTTTATACGACAAGGTTTGGCAGGCAGGCACCATCCTGCTGCCGGTACAAAGCGTTGGCGTAATGGGCGACGAACGTACCTATGAATTTACAGTGGCTTTGCGTGCGGTAACTTCTGTAGATGGTATGACCGCCGACTGGGCGCATCTGCCTTATGAATTCCTTGCTAAAATGTCTAATGACATCATTAACAAGGTAAAAGGCATCAACCGCGTGGTATACGACATCAGCTCCAAGCCACCTGCTACCATCGAGTGGGAATAAAAAGGATGCAATAAAATACTGAGCTATAGTTACGGAGTTGTGGATAGACAGAATAATTTCTTCTATCCATAACTCCGTAATGCTTTATTTCACATTCCCCGGAATGATTTTTGTAAATTAGCGCCAATTATGAACCACTTAGTTTCAATTAAACACCTGTTATCCGGATTGGCTTTATTGGTTTTGATCAGCTCCTGCTCATCTACCAGGAAAAGTGCCAGTAAGGTAGACGGGCCACCACCATCTCTGAGTAAACCTAAACCGGAAAAAAAACCGGAGGATAATAAGAAAGAAGCTGCAAAGGCGCCTTTTAATGTACCTGCATTTGGCAAAGAAGTTAAAAAAGCTACCTACAACATTGCATTCTTTGCACCATTATACCTCGATTCCGTTTTTGCCAACAGCACAGAAATTCCGGGCCGCACTATGCCCCGGTATGTATTGCCCGGCCTTGAATTTTATGAAGGCGCCCAGCTCGCGCTGGATACCCTGCAACAACAGGGATATAACCTGAAAGTGACGGTATACGACAGCAAAGCCAGGCAGAGCGTATCTTCCCTGATTCGCAGTAAAGCGCTCGACGGAACAGACCTGATCCTCGGAGCTGTAAGCAATCCCGAACTGAAAGAGCTCAGCGATTTCGCCAGAAACAAAGAGATCAATTTCGTTTCAGGCACTTACCCCAACGATGGCGGTATCAGCGACAACCCGTTTTTATATATCTCCAACAGCACGCTGAAAACACACTGCGATGCGCTCCAGAATTATATCCAGGATGCTTTCGCCAATAAAAACATTGTACTGTTCCGCAGGAATACTGCCTTCGAAACAAGACTGGCAGCAGATTTTAAGGCTTCCTACGATAAGATGGAAAGCACCCGGAAATCAAGGATCCGCGAAGTGGTATGGAATGACGCCACCACACCGGAAGAAATTTCCAAATACCTCCTTACAGACCGTACCAACGCTGTTATTGTAACTGCCCTGGATGAAGCCGGCGCCAAAAGCCTGCTGCGTAAGCTAAGCATTTCCGCCGCTACCTATCCCCTGCAGATCTTTGGTATGCCCACCTGGGATGTGATTAAGCTGAAAGAGCCCGAGTTTAAAGGCTTACAGGTATATTATTCATCTCCCTATTACAACGACAAAACAGATTACTATAGCCGGTATATCTCTGATTACTTCCGCAGGGTATACAAAGCACGCCCATCGGACATGGCTTTCAAAGGTTTTGACCTGACTTACTACTTCGTAAAACTGCTGTATACAAACGGCGTTTATTTCAACAGTATGGTGAGTAATGCACCCAAAGTGATCACTAACTATAACTTCCTGCCGGTGTACCTGAAAGAAGGAGAACAAACACCTTCCTACTTTGAAAATAAAAATATCTACATTATCCAGAAAGGCGACAGTGCAGATATTAAAATGAATAAATAGCTACTTTGCAATAGCATCTGAATCGTGCCACGACAACCACCGTGGCACGATTTTTTTTGCGTACATTCCCTGTATGAACGTGCTGCAATTTACCGACAACGGCATCTACTGCGCTGCAGGGGATTTCTACATCGACCCCTGGAAACCCGTTAAGCGTGCTGTGATCACTCATGCACATTCCGACCATGCCCGCTGGGGAAATCAATACTACTTATGTGAAAACGCCAGTGTTCCCTTGTTACGGCTCCGGCTCGGTAACGATATCAGGGTACAGGGCGTTGCTTACGGGGAAACTATTTTTTTTAATGGTGTGAAAGTATCCCTTCATCCGGCAGGCCATATCATTGGCTCCGCACAGATACGGGTGGAGCAGGATGGCGAAGTATGGGTAGCCAGCGGCGATTACAAGCTGGAGAACGACGGGCTGTCGGCCCGGTTTGAGCCCATCCGCTGCCACACGTTTATCACAGAATCTACCTTTGGGCTGCCTATTTACCGGTGGGCGCCGCAACAACAGATCTTCAACAGTATCACCCAATGGATATACGAAAACCAGCAGGCCGGCAAAGCCAGTGTGTTGCTGGCTTACAGCCTGGGCAAAGCACAACGGTTGCTGTATCACCTGAAAGACACAGTGGATCATTTCCTGGCGCATGGCGCCATTGCTATTCCGCATGAAGTGCTGTTACAGGAAGGCTGGCCTTTGCCTCCGGTAGAAAGAATCACTCCTGAAACACCTAAAGCAACCTTTAAAAATGCGGTAATCATTGCACCGCCTTCGGCGGAAGATAATGTATGGATGCGCAGGTTCCA